>DLTN01000100.1 GCA_002500925.1 Gemmatimonadales bacterium UBA7835
GCCCGAACATTTGAGGCCACATTGTTATGCGTCAGCATGACACCCTTTGGCGGTCCAGTCGTACCCGAGGTATAGAGCACTGTCGCTATATCATCAGGGCGAGCCCGAAGCGCCTCCTCACGAAACGAATCCCGGTCCTCATCACTATCGACGGGACCGCTACGATCCAGAAAGTCCTCCCAGGCGATGGCCCGGCTGGGAGCCCCACCGTCGAATGCTACGACCACTATATCGTGCGAACACGCGTCTGCGGCTTCTAGTGCTTTTTGCGCAAGCTCCGGTGTCGACGCAAATACAGTCTCGGCACCGGAATCTGTCAGCACGTACTCGACCTGAGCCGCGGTCAGCGTAGGGTAAATTGGGACGACCAGGATTCCCGAGCATAACGCACCGTAATCGACAATCGCCCATTCGGGGCGATTCTCGGAGAGAATGGCTACCCTGTCACCCCTTACAAACGAAGAGGCCCGGAGAGCCCCACCGACGCGCATAACGCTTCGAAGCACTTCGTTATAACTGATGTCCGATATGCTCTCAGCGCTCGTAAAACGCTGTAGGGCTTTCTCATCACCAAACTTTTTAACAGCCTCAAAAAAGAGTTCAGTTAAGGTCGATTCGGGGACCTGATCCTCGTTCGCGAAATAGTCTAGTACGGTTGCCATGGGCTACTCAGATCAGTTGACTAGAGATGGACAAATCGATTTCTGGATCGAGTGTGTGCAGGACTGAACAATACTTGTCTTTCGACAGTTCAATCGCTCGGTCAATCTTTTCTCGATCGGCTTCTCCTGGACCACTGATACGGTAAATGAGCTCGATCGACTCGTAACGCTTCGGATGGTCATCCGCTCGCACACCAATCGTTTCTATCTCTAGGTCTTCGATTGGTACTCGACCCTTTTCAAGGATCATCAAGACGTCAATCGCCATACAAGCTCCCACCGACATCAACAGCAGATGCATTGGTGCAGGGCCAATCTCACCCGTGCTATCGACGCCAATCTCTGTTGCACCTTCTGGGCCACCGCGGAAAGCCAACCCTTCCCCAGTCCAGCGCAGACGGGCCTGACGAACATTATTCGACATCAAGCATATTCTCATGAAATGGAAGGGCAGGCTCTGAAGCCTCTGAAGGCGCTTCGCCTCGCAGCTGAGCTAGTGTCAACTTGGCATGCTCGACGTGCGAACGTGCATCTTCTGTTCTTGGGGCGTTGGCAAGGAAAGATTCCAAGTGAGGAATCGCCTGCTCGGGACTCTCACTACTCACCATGATAAAGGCGAGTCCGTAGTGTGCCCCGGACGAGGAAGGGTCCTTTTGAAGCACATGTTGATAAGTCTTGGTGGCCTCATCCACCATTCCGATACGTGTGTAGCAGATCGCAATCTGCTGAAGCACAACAGCATCGCCCGGAGCTGATTTCAGAGCGAGCCGGAAGGACGTTAATGCCTCGTGGTACTTAGCATCCTGAACGAGGGCAACGCCTTCGTCATAGTAGTCGACAAGTCGATCGTCGACACTACCGAACAACTTCTTCCAGAACGCCATGCGAAATGGGTCAGAGGACCGTATCTGCCACCGGAGTTGTCCTCCGACGACTTTTTATTTTAAATGGGTGGCTGAAGGTAGAAAGCCGTCGGGCAAGTGCGCAACGCTCAACCCCTGGAAGCCACTAACGTATCCTGCTCTATCGCAAGTACAGAAAGCCCGGCCTCCAAAACCACCTCCTCGGCCTCGGGTTTTGCATCGAGTACGACGACCCTGCTCATTTGCGAGACACATCGACACGCCTCGAAAAGCAGAGCGGCACCTAGCTCGCCATCTACCACTACCCCTCTGAGAGTCCTATCAAAGAACGGGAGCCCCGGCGAACTAACCATCCGAGTGACATTGTTCTGTAATGCCCATTTTCTAGTTTCGGAATCAACCGCGACGACCATCAGGTCCTCTACACTCTCGGAAATCGGCGCTGCGAACACCGCAGCAGACCCCAACGTCGCGACTGTCCCGGGACCACGGTGTAAACCAAGCAGAGCGACCACCCGTTCTACTTGCTCATCCTGCGGTGGCTCACCGTCTCCTGCCCGACCGGCCTCCAGGCCACGCCTCGGAGGGGCCCTCAGATCCGCAAAGCCCTCATCAACTTCAAACGCGTCCCGACAATTCGGACAGCCTAGGACCCCTGAGTGCACGACTCGATCAACAAGCTTATCGGCCAACAGGATGAGGCCAAACTCTGGGCCACATCGGGGACATGTCAAACGATCTGTGAGAAGCAGGTGCATCCGGGCTTATCAACCGCGCTCAACAGCTAGGTAAGGCAAAGTGACACTCCCCGGACGAGTCACCACGAAGACAACAGCTTCGGCTACTTGATCCGGTGTGAGCATGTCCACTCGATTGGGGAGATCCGGATTAGCATCGGGATTGATCTCGTCCCACAGGGGCGTGTCTGTCGCAGCGGGCTCAATGAGCGAGGCACGCACACCGGTGCCGCGGATCTCCTCCAAAAGCACCTCATGGAATCCGCGCAATCCGTATTTTGACGCCGAATAGGCGCCATTACCCGGGAAGGCTTTTCGGCCGGCAACCGAACCGATGTTGACGACGAGGCCGGATTTTCGCTCAAGCATCTTCGGCAACACCGCGCGCGTCAGAAGAAAAGGAGCCCGCAAGTTGATTGTTAAGTGCTCATCGAAGGAGTCGACCGAGGTGCTCGAGCATGACTCAATACCAAAGACACCCGCTGCATTTACGACGACATCCGGAATCCCTAGTTCCGATTCAGCCAACTCGTCAATCGCTGCCCAGATCGCAGTATCATCAGCCAAGTCGGCCACGAGTGGCCTAGCCCCACATTCCCGTTCGAGACCCTCCAACGCATCCCGACTTCGAGCCATCGCCACTACCTGAGCTCCGCGTTCTGACAGGGCCAAAGCGGCAGCACGCCCAATACCCCGGCTTGCACCGGTAACCAAGCACGTCAGTCCTTCAAGAGTCAGGCGTTCGGTCATCCCAAAGCTCGGTGAGTACTCGATACCATCCACATAAATTCATCGCGCAGACTACGGTCCTCCACGAAGTCCCCTCGCATGGCAGAAGTCAGGGTTTTCGAGTTCTGTTTTTGAACTCCACGCATCATCATACAGAGATGATGCGCTTCTATCACAACCGCCACACCCCGGGCCTCGCTAACTTCCAGGACAGCCTGAGCTATCTGTTCGGTGAGACGCTCTTGCACTTGGAAACGCCGAGCGAACACTTCCACTAGGCGAGCCACCTTGGACAGCCCCATCACACTACCGTTGGGAATGTATGCTACATGGGCCTTTCCAAAGAAAGGGAGCAGGTGGTGTTCACACATAGAATACAGCTCAATGTCCTTTACCAGGACCATACTCTCATGAGCCTCGGGAAAGATCGCACCCCCGACTACCTCCTCAGGAGTTTCTCCATACCCCTTGGTAAGGAAGCTCATCGCCTTTGCAACGCGTTCCGGGGTCTTCGCCATCCCTTCCCGGTCAGGTGAGTCACCACACCTGCGGATCATTTCTGCAACTAGATCTTCGAATTCGACACCAGAAAGGTCGATAGCACCACTGTCTGTCATATTCCTCAGTCCCCCTCGGGCCCTAGATATTCAACGGAATTGTTTGGGGTCTCCTGCAAGAACACCCGATGAAGGCGGACAGCACTTGGCAGTGAGTCCCCAATTCGCTCCCAAATCGCCACTGCAAAATTCTCAGTCGAGACTATAGTCCCTTCCAACCACGGCACCTCAAGATTGAGGTTTCGATGATCTACGTCATCGACAACCCGCTCCTTCACAACCTGCTTGATCACCTTTAGGTCTGCGACATAGCCGGTCTCCGGATCCACGGGCCCTTCCACAGTCACATCGAGAATGTAGTTGTGACCGTGCCAGTTTGGATTCGAGCAGTCGCCAAAGACCTCGCGATTCTCCTCCTGTGACCAGTCGTCGCGGTAAATTCGATGGGCGGAGCAAAAATGGGCTCGACGTGTCACGCGAACAGTGGGCATCGCTCAAGCTTGTTGAGGTTCGTTGTTCTAGGGCCAAACGCTACCCGCACAGCGGCATAGCGATCCATCCTGGAGCCACACTCGCAAGATTGGGCGCAAAAGCGCGGGGGCCACTGCCTCGTCGCCTAGGCAACTGGCACCGACCCCCGCCACAACCAAAGAGGTTCTCATTGAAGCCCGGGAATCCACGAGTGGCGACCTCCCCGAACCTTACCGCTGTCCCCTCCTCCGGGGCTTAGCGTCATGTCCGAGAGTCAGTCCCGGCTTCGATGCGTTGGCTCAATAAAAGGCCCTTTGATTGCACGCAGAGAATATAGTCTGGAGTGATGATGTTGGCGAAGAGTAGAACCGAAACCCACTCTCGGCTCACTCACCTTACCCCTCCGCACGTAGAGACCGAAGCACATCAAGATTGCGAATATCGGCTTCCGCTCCCTCATCTCCTTTCGGGGTCTCAAGGACCTTCGGAACACTCACTAAGCGCTCATCGAGCACGATACGCCGGAATGGCTCTAATCCGAGGCTGCCTTCCCCGATCGCCTCGTGTCGGTCTTTTCTCGAATCGAAAGGGTGCTGGGAGTCGTTCATGTGTATGAGAGCCAACCGTTCAAGACCTATCACATCATCGAACTTAGCCCAAACACCGTCGTAATCGTCTACCAAATCGTATCCTGCACTGTACGCATGGCATGTGTCGAAACATATCCCAACCCTAGGCCGCTGCTCCATCGGAATCAGCTCGATTATGGTCTGGAGGTTTTCAAAAGTTGCCCCCACCGTCGTCCCACTTCCTGCCGTCAATTCGAGTAGGACGCGCGTCTCACCCTCAACGGCTTCAAGGGACTCTGTTATTCCGAGCGCATTGCGTTCGAGGCCTGACTCAGGATCCCCATCCGTAGCGTTTCCGGGATGTGTCACAAGAAAGTCAAGTTCCAGAAGAGCACATCGGTCCAGTTCCGACTCGAAGGATCTCTGCGACATCCGCCACAGCCTCCGATCAGGGCTCGAAAGATTTATCAGATATGAATCGTGCGCACCTGCTACGGTGATCCCATGCTCAGCTCGCGTTTTCTTGAAAGCCTCCGCAGTCTCACCATCAATTACGCTCTCTGCCCATCGACTCGGCTGTTTAGTGAAGAGCTGAAGCACCGAAGCGTCTATCTCGCGGGCCCTCCCTGGGGCGAGATGCACCCCTCCGCTAGCTGAAACGTGAGATCCTAATTCATCCATAGCATGTGTTATGACGGAAGGTTAGCGAATTGCAAAACAGTGATCTGATCTCTCACCTCGAACGCATACGAAGACGAAAAACTCTTGAGCTAATCAGCCTTCTGGAAGACCCGGTTCAGTCATCGAACGAACATCGAGGGCTTCATCAATCTGTTCTTCGGGCAGAAGACGCTTCTCGGTCACGATATCTCGGACGCTAACTCCACGCCTTGCAGACTCTTTCGCGACCACGGCTGCCTCGTCGTAACCGATATAGGGGTTCAAGGCAGTAGCGATTGCAGGATTACGCTCCAGAAGCTCACGGGCACGCTCCTGATTCGCTTCGATCCCTATCAAGCATCGATCAGTAAACGCGTGAGCGATGTTTGAAAGTAGATCTACGGACTCAAGAAGTGCGTGAGCTAGCACGGGCATCATGACATTTAGTTCAAAGTTTCCACGGCTGCCCGCGACGGTGACAGTGGTGTGATTCCCCATAACCCTAGCGGCCACCATCATCATGGCCTCTGACATAACCGGATTCACCTTACCTGGCATAATTGAAGAGCCAGGCTGTACTGCAGGAAGTCGGATCTCATGCAGACCAGATGTCGGCCCCGAACCCAACCAGCGAATATCGTCTGCGATCTTCATGAAGCTCGTAGCAATCGTATTGAGCGCGCCCGCAGCATTGACCGCAGCGTCCTTCGCCCCCTGCGCCTCAAAATGATCATCCGCCTCACAAAACGAGATTCCAGTAGCCAGGGCGATCTTGGCAATCGTATGCCTTGAAAAATCCTCATGCGTGTTAATGCCCGTACCGGTGGCCGTTCCGCCGAGTGCGAGTTCCTCTAACTCAGCTGCAACTACACGAATGCGCTCAATGCCCTTCCGAATCTGTGTTGCGTATCCAGAAAACTCCTGACCAAGACGAACGGGCGTCGCGTCCATAAGGTGAGTTCGTCCGGACTTCAGAACTCCGTCGAATTCGGTGGCCTTCTCAGCCAGCGCATCGTGCATGTGCTGAAGTGCCGGTATTAGTTCTTCCTCAATCGCAATGCGGGTAGATATGTGAATCGCAGTCGGGATCGTATCGTTTGAGGACTGCCCAAAATTTACGTGATCGTTTGGATGGACTGAGCCTGCGTCTTCCAAAAGCTCGGTCGCCCTATGCGCGACCACCTCATTGGTGTTCATGTTCGTAGACGTACCAGAGCCAGTCTGGTAGATGTCCAGAACGAACTCCTCATCCCATGCGCCATCCGCAACTTCACCCGCGGCTGCAATGATCGCCTTTGCTATACCCGGATCTAGGTTGCCCAGTTCAAGATTGGTCTCTGCAGCCGATTTCTTTATCAGACCCATAGCCTGAATAAAACGGCGACTGAAACGCTGACCACTGATAGGAAAATTCTCCACGGCACGCTGAGTCTGCGGACCGTAGCGTGCTTCTGCAGGGACCTTCATCTCGCCAAGAGAATCTCTCTCTGTGCGGTACGTGTCAGCCATCGGACATCGGTCCTTTTTGTAGGTGTGAACGAGCACAAAAACATCGTAAGAACAACTAGTAAAAATCTACTCTCGCTGACCGCTACATGAAGGGGAACACCGCGGCCATGTCCGGCTAGTCACGGCAACCGTGCCAGCATCCTACTCATCCTAGCCACCTCTATGCCCTGCTCTGCCTTTATATGGTCAATGAACCAATCGACCACAATTGTCTCTCCGAGTGAGCCAAACCGTTCAAGGAAGACATGAACCATCTCAATCGCTCCTTTGTGGTGTTCAATCATAGACTGGAGGAAAAGTCGATCAAAATCATCGCCTTGGGCCGTACGAAGTTTCGCCATGCGTTCCTCCGAGAGCATTCCGGGCATTAATCGATCCTGATCACCTGACACAACTCCCACATCGTCATCTGGGATCACGTCTCCATTGAGCCAGTATTGCATCAGCTTGATTTCTTCGGACTGAGTTATGTGCATCCGCACTGCGACCTCACGTATATCCCTTCCGTATGTGCTGCGCGGCACAAGAGCAACCATGTCCAACGCCTGCTGATGGTGGGCAATCATTCCTTTCAGAAACGCTCTAACGGGTTCTGTTTTCACTTCATAAGAGATGCCACCAGCCTTGTCATCAACCGTTCTCACCGAAGAGAAGGATGCGGACTCCGGATCTCCTCTGTAGCACCCAATTGTGTAGGGGTATTCGATAGTGGCGTGGTAGTGATAGCCCAATGGTGAATGATCGTGGCCGTGGCACTCGTCAAGATCGGCGTTGGTTAACTCCACACCCCCTTCGCCGTCGTAGCCGTAAAGCCCGAATCCATCGCGGATGTAGCCGACCAACCCGGAATGGCCGTCCGACATCGGCGCCGAATCAAGCCGCTCAGGAAGAAAGTGATAGTGGTAAGCGCTCATAGCAGGATGGCCGCCGAACTCGTCGACGATTTCGTGGGCAACGGCGTCATTCCCACGCGCATCCACTGCGTTATACAGCACTACCCCATTGAGCGTCACACCGATCGCTCCGAGAGAAGTGCAGGAAGGCGTAACGCTCACCACCGGGGCGATGGGGATATTGAATGTGACGTTTGTAGCCGCTGGCACACCAGGATTGCCGTCGATCGCAGACAACGCCGCATACTGGGTCATGGGCCAGTCGCCGATCCTTCCGTCCACCGGAAGATTGTTCACGGTGATACTGCGGATGCCACCATCCTCGGATACGCTCACTGAGCCGGACTGGGGAGAGAATGAGCCCGAGGGCAGAAACGGCTTAGCGAGCAGATTCCACGTTCCAGCTGCCCAATCTATCCATGTGATCCGTGCCGGATTACTCCCTGGTGCACCCGCGTTTCCCGCAACACAGGCGAAAAGCTTTCCTTGAGCTGGACTCGTGGTAGTCAGGTAAGCATCTCCAAGGCGCAGCGATGTACACGTCGGCCCCTCAGAATCGCCGCACAGCGTCGGGGTAATGAAGTAGCTCGAGAGGTCAACGGGCTCCCCCGGCTCCTCACCAACCTCCGGCTGGCTCACCTCCGCGTCGCATGCAAGCAGGAAACACACCGAAAGCCACGAGAACTTCTTTGAGATAGTAATCATTTACACCCCCCTCACATTCTCTCGACTCTATACGTGGCAGCGGGTAAGATCATTTTCACTCCTGACACGTTAAATGATCATCGCGACCTTGCCCGTGAGGTTCGGAATGAATGTCCTTCCCTAATCTTATTCAATACGTCGCTAAGCGGCGGCGGCAAGCAGGAGTTTCGCCATGACCGATGGTGACAAAAAACGCGTGGCACTGATCACGGGCGGCGCCGTCCGCGTCGGCCGTGCGATCAGCCTAGGACTGGCACGGGCCGGGTACGATCTCGTAATCACGTATCACTCATCATCGGCTCAGGCAAAGACATTGTCGGCCGATGTGTCAGCACTCGGCCGCACGCTGGTGTGCGTCGAAGCGGATCTGGGTGAGGCCCATGCGGCTGATCACGTGATCGACACAGTGCGTAACTCATTCGGCCGACTGGACGTCCTCGTCAACTCGGCTGCATCGTTTCAGGACGTCGCTCTACTTGACGTAGATGCAGACGAGTGGGACCGCGTAATGGACCTGAACGTCCGCGCTCCCCACCTCATCGTACGAGCGGGCGCGGACATGCTACGAGATTCACGCGGGTGTGTCGTCAACATCACTGACCTTTCGGCATGGCAGGCGTGGAGTGCCTATCCGCACCACGCGGTCTCCAAGTCGGCGCTCGCACACCTAACCCGCATTCAAGCACGCGCGCTAGCTCCCCAAGTACGAGTTAACGGTATCGCTCCCGGCGCAGTTCTCCCGCCCGATGAATGGCCGATGGAGCGACGACACGCACTGGCGGAGCGATCTGCGCTAAAGCGCAACGGCACCCCCGACGACGTCCTTCAGGCCCTGATGTACCTGATAGAAGCCGATTTCGTCACAGGTCACATAATCCCGGTAGACGGAGGCCGACTGCTAGGACCGTCAGGACCACAGGCCTGACGACGCCCGAGCCCCTCAGGCGCGCAGATTGCACTGGGTCAAACTGCTAGCGCTAGCAGCTCCCTAGCGTTTCTCTTTCTCATCCCCCGTGAGCCAACCATCGCTCGGCCTCTAGGGCGGCCATACAGCCAGTGCCGGCCGCAGTGACGGCTTGTCGATAGTAGTCGTCCATCACGTCACCGGCCGCGAAGATTCCGGGCACCGAGGTCTGTGTACGCCACGGGATCGGAGTATCGACGTAGCCATTGTCCTTCAGTTCGACCACGCCCTTCAGAAATCCCGTGTTAGGTGAGTGGCCTATCGCAACGAATAGTCCCCCGACTTCGAGTTCCCGCGGCTCACCCGAATGTACGTCCTTAAGCTGAAGACCAGTGATAACGTCGTCACCGAGCACTTCGGTCACGACCGTGTTCCATGCGAAGGTGATCTTCTCGCTCTCCATGGCGCGCTCTGCCATGATCTTCGACGCTCGCAGCTCGTCGCGCCGATGAATGATTACTACTTCCTTGGCGAATTTCGTGAGATAGAGGGCGTCCTCCATCGCGGTATCTCCACCGCCGATCACCGCCAGCACCTTATCCCGGAAGTGTGGCAACGCCCCATCACAGACCGCACAGGCACTCACGCCGCCACCGCTCTGTGCCAGCCGCTCCTCGTTAGGAAGGCCCAGCCAGTTTGCATTAGCCCCAGTGGCGAGAATCAAGGCGTCAGCGGTTACAACAGTTCCGTTCGTCGTGGTGAGCCGGAACGGATGCACGTCCTTATCGATGTCCACAACATCCTCCGTGAGCACACGGGTGTCGAAACGGAGTGCCTGAGCCTTCATCTCCAACATAAGGGCCTGACCGTCGACCCCGTCTTTGAAACCCGGGTAATTCTCGACCTCAGTCGTGAACATGAGTTGACCGCCCGGAATCATCGTGCGGCTGATGTTCCCCTCGATCACGAACGGATTCATCTCGGCGCGGGCAGCATAGATCGCCGCGGTCCAGCCTGCTGGGCCGGAGCCGATGATGACAACCTTTTCGTGCTGAGACGTGCCGTTGTCGTTCATGCTCGGTTCCTCACTATTCCTTAAAGACTTTCATGTTCGTTGAGTGACCGGGATTAACCCGTGCCGTAGGATCGACATGATGCACCGCATTGTTCACGGCAACTGCGGCCTCGGCGAACCCAGTAGCGATGAGGTCCAACTTCCCCTCGTAGTTTACAACGTCGCCCGCTGCAAATACGCCCGGAACGCTAGTGGCCATCAGCGCATCCACAAGAATGCGGTTCTTCTCGACCTTCAGCCCCCAAGACTTAATCGGGCCTAGATCGGGTTTGAATCCAACACATGACAATACCGCATCGCACTCAAGCGTCGTTTCTTTGTCAGTCCGGTTGTCGAAAATTGTTACTCGTTCAACCGAACTGTCCCCGTGAATCGCACGCACCTCGTAGAAGGTTCGGAGATCAATCTCCTCAGCCTCAGCAGCCTTTTCCACCAGCGTCACCGTCGCCTCATGCGCCCTCCAGCCATCACGGCGGTGCACTAGGGTCAAGGAGTCGGCAACGTCTTTGAGCATGATCACGAAATCGAGCGCAGTGTCGCCACCTCCGACAATCATGACCTTTCTTCCACGAAACATCTCGGGGTCGCGAACAGCGTACTCGACGCCATTATGCATAAACTCTTCATATCCAGGACACTTCAGCGGCATCGGCTCGAAAGCCCCTTTTCCCCCGGCGATCACTACAGTCCGAGTCCGGTATGAACCACCTGCGCAGTTCAGCACAAAGTGATCGCCAGCACAGTCAAGAGCATGCACCTGCTCATCGAGCACGACGTCGGGGTCGAACTGAAGTGCCTGTTCGACGAGACCCTTTACTAGGTCCTTCGCGAGGACCTTCGCGAAGCCCCCGACATCGTAGATATACTTCTCCGGGTACAGTGCAGCGAGTTGACCACCCAGCTCCGGCAAAGAATCTACGATACGGCACGACGTCCCACGCATGCCCGCATAGAATGCAGCAAAAAGGCCAGTCGGCCCGCCGCCGATAATCGTAATGTCCCGGATATCTTTAGCCATCGGCTCTGCGGCCTCTATGAATCAGCATGGCTTTGGGGTAGAACACAACGTCGGGTTGTTATCCTGAAAGGAACACGAGTCAGCACTCACCGTGGTGACCTGAAGACATCAAGTCTAATCGCTCCCCCGAGTCGATCAACGGCTCAAAGCCTAACCCCACCTCTCTTAGCTGAGCTAGCTGTCTGAGTCGGGCTGTCTTTCGAGGGTAAACTCAACTTCTTCGGTGCGTCCATCCCCCACAGGAATCTCATAACAAATCTTTACACACCGTACAGCCGCCGCCGGGTCAGTAAGCGCTACTGTGAAGTCTATAGACTGGTCGGCCGATAAAACTCGCGTTCTAACTCTCTCACCCGGTTCAGCCTCAGACTCGCTAGTAGGGTTCCATAAGAGGGTCTTTGTTGACTGGCGCTCTGATTCCAGCTGCCGAGTGACCCTCACGCGCCTTAGCCAGTCAGGCTGATAGCTGACACGATATCGGAACCCGCATTGGTCCGAACCAGTCCCCTCACGGTTGTGACGTGCCACGACGAAACCTGCTTGTTTTTCCGTAAACGTTTAAGAACGAGTAAACGTTTGTTTTCAATTTCTGCAAGTCAATGCCCTAGTTCCTTAGTAAATCACGGTGAACGCCGGCATTGGAACATCAAAAAAACGCATCCACTTCTTAGCGGACTGCACGATTATGTCAGCCTAGTGATCTAATCTCGGTATAAGAATTCTAAAAAAAAGCGAAAGAGTTGGCTTGACCCCATTTTTTTAGCTGATTACGTTGCCTGGGATCGAAGCTTTCACAGTTCAGTCTCCCGACGTCGGCCCGTTCCATTCGCTTGGACGTGACTCTGCCGGCGACCCATTAATCGCGGCCTGCGGGTCGAATCTTCCCAATGCTCGTGTACGATCGAAAAAGGATCGTGCCAGCTGGTCTCCCACGAAGACATCTCTGTGGACATCGCCGAACTACAAAGCAAGAACGTCGGAGAACTTCACGATCTAGCCGAGGGATTAGGCCTAGGTCAGTACCAGGCTCTCCGCAAACAGGAACTTCTACTCCGGATTGAGCGCACCCTACTCGAAAACGGCGAGTCACTGACCGGAGAAGGTGTTCTCGAGATCCTCAGAGAGGGATACGGGTTCCTGCGCTCACAGATCTGGAGCTACGTGAACAGTCCAGATGACATCTACGTGAGTCCATCACAGATCAAGCGGTTCGCTCTAAAAACAGGTGACACTCTTGTCGGGCAAGTCCGTCCTCCCCGCAAGGGAGAGAAATACATCGCGCTCGAGAGAGTCGACTTTCTTAACGGACTTGACCCGGAAGAGGGACAAGCGCGTGGGGACTTCGACAAGCTAAAGCCACGATATCCTGAGAAGCGACTTAGTCTTGAAGTTCCAGAGGACCCTCAAGGACTCGCGATGCGAATGGTGGATCTCATCGCTCCTATTGGTGAAGGGCAGCGAGGCTTAATCGTTTCGCCTCCCAAAGCAGGAAAAACAACCGTACTGCAACAGATGGCGGACGCCATCTCAACCAATTGGCCCGAGGTTCACCTCATTGTCCTCCTCGTTGACGAGCGACCTGAGGAGGTCACGGAAATGCGGCAAAGAGTCCAGGGAGAAGTGGTAGCCTCCACTTTTGACGAGTCACCGAAGCGACACATTCAAGTTGCAGAGATGGTGCTCGAAAAGGCGAAACGCCTGGTTGAGCACGGCAAGGATGTGGTCATCTTGCTAGACTCAATCACACGTTTGGGTCGGGCCTACAACGCAGCTATCCGCCGCTCAGGGCGTATCATGTCCGGAGGGCTCGACACTAAAGCTCTCCAAAAGCCCAAGCATTTCTTTGGGTCAGCTCGCAACATCATGGACGGGGGCTCACTCACCATAGTCGCTACAGCTCTCATCGAGACCGGCAGTAGAATGGATGAAGTGATTTTCGAAGAATTCAAGGGCACTGGAAACATGGAGTTAGTGCTAGCACGAGAAATAGCCGAACAACGAATCTTCCCGGCGATAGACTTGAACAAGTCTAGCACCCGAAAAGAAGAACTCCTTCTATCAGATATTGAGCTAAACAGAGTCTTTCTCCTTCGAAACTTCCTTTCAGACATGCCACCAGAGGAAGCTATCTCATTCCTGTCCGAGCGAATGAAGATGACGAAGACGAACTCTGAGTTTCTGGACGAAATGACGCGCGGAGTCTAAGGGCGAGAATCATAAGAAATCAAAGGCAGCGCGATACATTGACTTGGATCATTTAGGTCGAGATGCTCACGCCATGAATTCTGATCTGACCAAAAAAGCTGAACAGCTGCTCTTAACGGCTCTTGAGACCACTGGCGCGCGCGACCCCCGGGAGTTCTACCGCGATCAACTCCGTGAGTTAAGAGAGCTGAGCCTTGAGAAGTACGAGGATGCCGTAACCTACTATGAAGGCACACTCATCCCCTCAATTGCGTCAGATGAAGTGGACCCCTTACACGCTTGGGCAAAATACGGTCGCCTTCTCGCCCTAGCGTTAGCTCCGGGGGAAACCGTCCAAATCGATGAGACAGGGCGAGCGAGTTCCTACGTCGAGGACAGCGGCTTCGATTTGAGTTCTATGATGCTCCACATGCCAAACGATACGAGTTCGAAAGCCACGGTGGTGACCCTCCCCTCTACCCTCAGCGAGGCGCAGAAAGCTACATACCAGGTCCTCGTTGCAGGAAAACAAAAAATAGTTTGACCTAGCGGCTCGGCATGCAGAGACGGCAAACCCTTAAGTGCGGGGATACTTGACCCGTCAGGAACTCAATCGATTCAGTCTTCTACAAGCCAGGCCACACCCCACGCTCCCACGCCCGTATGCGTGGCAATCACTGGAGTTGCTGGAGCAGCCAGCACGTCAACATTCGAACCGTACTCTTCTCTTAACGCGGCCTTGATATCCGGAACAATCTCTGGAACCCCCACCTGAACGATCCCGAAACGAACTTTCTTCGTCCCCTCAGGCACCTGCTTTCGAACCACCCTCAACAATTCTGGCCGGGCACGCTTGTCACCAAACGCCTTGCCAAACGCGGCCACCTCACCCTCTGGCGTTACACCCAGGATTGGCTTCAAGCCCAAGAACCGGCCGAGTAAAGCCTTACCGCGACCCACTCGCCCGGATGCGATCAAACGCTCAAAAGTGCTCACAGTAAACACGATTCCGGATTGACGTCGGATGCGGTCCAATTCTTTCCGAATCTCTTCTACACCCCAACCACTCTCTCCGAGCTCCGCTGCCTTAAGGGTCAACATACCTTGTAGAAGAGAGGCTCCGAGGGAGTCTACCACATGTATCGAAGTGTCACCGGTATTATCGACAGCCATCTCGGCGGCACGAACCGTTCCGCTCAATGTAGAGCCAACGAAGACCCCAATCACTGACTCACCCTCCTCCCCGGCAGCCTGGAAGGCCCTTAGAAACTCGACCGGCGCTGGCTGGCTTGTTGTCGGGAGGGCTTGGTCTGAGCGCAGTTTCTCGTGGAATTGCTCAGCGGTGATATCCACGCCGTCTCGCCAAGTCTTGTCACCCTGAACAAGAGACATTGGAATGACATGGATGCCATGTGCGCGGATAACCTCTTTTGACAAATCACACGCAGAGTCAGTTACCACCGTCACCGGCCTTCGCGCGATCTGAATGTGCCCCTTTGACCTATGTGAGGCCGACACACTCGCAGCTCCGATGGTTTCATGCTGGACATGCATGTCCTCAGCTTTATGAGTGACCAGCTCACCGACCGAACGCAGGTAGGAAAATACGTCCTCCGGCTCGTCCGTGTGTATGTGCACTTTCAGGACGTCTTGTGATCGAATCACGATCAAACAATCCCCCAACTCGCGAAGAGCTTCGCGCACCGCAGGTTGCGTGGGCAGCGTCATACCGCGCACCAAAGCCTCCGTACAAAAACGGTACTGTTCATCCTCTACCGAATAGTCGACCATCGCCAAGACGGATTGACCTTCAAATTCCTGCTCAGTGTTGTCTGCTGAAATGGACACGCCATCCATGAACATCTGCACGCCTTCGAGCATACTCACAAAACCCTTGGCGCCGGCATCGACGACTCCGGCCTTCTTCAAGGCTTCAAGCTGCTCAGGCGTTCTCTCCAGTGATAATCTGGCCTCCCTCACGGTCTCTGCCATTAGGGGTACAAAGTCGTCCTCAGCTGACTTGCAAACAGCAGTGGCGACATCGCGCATAACCGTGAGGATTGTCCCTTCAACAGGATTCTCTAGAGACTCGTATAGAATATCGACTCCCGAACTGAGCGCTCCCCCGAGTTCACCGGTTGTTATCCTTTCCCGACCTTCAATATGCTCGGCAAAACCCAACAAGAAATGCGAAAGCATCATCCCGCAATTTCCCCGCGCACCTAGCACCGCTCCTTGAGCAGCCTGCTGCGCTACTTCTCCAACCGATCGTGCGCTAACTCCCCGAATGTGGTCGGCTATGGCCTGAAGAGTCAGAGAAAGATTCGTCCCAGTATCCCCATCTGGGACCGGGAAAACATTGATGCGGTTTAACTCAACGCGCTGTTGCTGTGCGTAATCGCAAGCCGCCATAAGTGAGCGCCGGAGGCGCGGCCCGTCGAGATAGGCGATCTGGCTTGAGTTCAAATCGGACTCCCGTATTCAACCCCACGGCGTTAACAAAAGAAGGCCAAAGAGAACAAGAACCTATAGCATACAGATACCCATGGAACCCGTGTGATCTTTACCATCTTGCCACGACAGGTATTTTCGCCGCAAGAATTCCAGCTCTTCCTACCCTCTGAAGATAGGCGCTGTGTGATACGAAGAATCAGGACATTGTTGGCCATCACTCCAATGTTGATCGGCACAACACCAGCCTTAGGGCAGCAGCAAGCAACGGCAGTGGCCATCCCGAGCCCACCAGTGATTGACGGGATACTCGATGAGGATTTCTGGTTAGATATCGAACCAGTCACTGGATTCCGCCAGCGGGAACCCGTCGATGGGGCTGTAGCAACGGAGCGAACTGAAGTAAGAATCGCCTATACGCCAAGTGCGCTTTACTTCGGCATATCGATGTTTGACAGTGAGCCAGAAGGGATCCTTGGCAATATCCTCCAACGCGGGGGCTGGATAGACAAAGACGACAACGTGCTCATTGCTATCGACACGTATAACGACGGTCGCAACGCGTACCTGTTCGAGGTCGGATCCTTGGGCACACAGGACGACGCCCTGATCTCTGATGAAACGACCCAGGATTGGAACTGGGACGGTATATACACGACCGAAACACGAATCACGAAAGAAGGGTGGTTCCTCGAAGTCGAGATCCCATTTACTACGATCCGCTTCGGAGACGCCGAGGCGCCCGACATGGGCATAGCCTTCGTCCGTTCGATCCGGCGCAAGAACGAACAGGTATACTGGCCTCACATAGGTCAAGAGTATCGAACAGGTATTCGACAGGTCTCTCGATACGCTCCACTCGCAGGTCTTCGAAACCTCCAGAAGGGTCGACACATCGAAGTGAAGCCGTATCTAATCGCGGGTGTCGAAAGTGAGGAAGCCACAGGGACAAATCAGGACACAGATATTGGACTGGATGTAAAAGCTTCTGTCACTTCGAACTTCACGGTCGATCTCACCTACAATACCGATTTTGCCCAAGTTGAAGCCGACAACGTCCAGATCAATCTCACGCGCTTTAACCTGTTCTTCCCAGAGAAGCGTGAATTTTTTCTAGAGCGCGCCAGCCTTTTCCAGTTTGGAGCATCTCAGGAAGCAGAAGTTTTCTTTACCCGGCGTATAGGACTCGAAGCAGATATCGTTGGTGCGAGCCGCCTCACGGGTCAAACCGGCCCCGTGTCCATCGGAGCCATGAGTCTTTGGACAGAAGCCGTGCCGTCACCTGACCCGGCAACTAGAGAGGCAACGGTCCCCGCTGCTTGGAATAACATTGCACGGGTGCGTGGCGATCTGCCAGGGCGCACAACCCTAGGTGCCATACTCACTGCAAAAGAGACAAACACTGGACACAACCGCGTCGCTGGCGCGGACCTCGTAAGCCGATTTTGGAGCAGTAGTTCTTTCTTCTTGTGGGGTGCCAACGTTTGGGATGCGGACGTTTCCAAAACATCTGGTAGTTCTTTCGCCGGCCAAGCAGAGCTCATTCTCCAAAACGACCTCTATCTCTTCGAACTAACGCGCACACACATCGGAGAGGCCTTCGCTCCGGACCTCGGCTTTGTGCGGAGACCGAATCAAAAACGCTGGGGAGGCCAAATCGGAGTCCGTCCAAGATTCGAAACAAGTTCTTGGGCACGCCAGCTATCCGTCATACTCGGGTCAAACTGGATCGAAGGAATTAACGGACGAAAACAGTCTCATCTTCTTCAGTTGTCGAACCGGCTGGACTTTCAATCGGGCGACAACATCAACCTCCGCGTGACAGAGCGATTCGAGCGTCTAGAGACCCCCGCATTTATTAACGGACGTAAGCTTCCGGTTAGGGACTACACTTTTCGCAGGGCACAGATCGACTTCAGTCCAGATAGAGCCCGGGGATTGGGGGTAAACGGGCGTGTCTCCTTCGGTGACTTCTGGAGCGGAACCCGGACCCAAGTCGGCGGGGGCTTTGTTTGGATTGTGAACAAGCATCTCACAGTCGACACAGATGCCCATTGGAATAACGTCTCCCTCCCAGTCTTAGAGGGGGATTTCAGTACTACACTACTTAGCACAAGGCTCGAGGCGGCTCTGAACCGAAAGCTATTTGCATACGCGTTACTGCAGTGGGACGATGTCTCCAACGAGTTTCAGGCAAATATTCGCGTCGATTGGATCCACACACCGGGGAGCGACCTGTTTATCGTACTTGATACCGGCTATCTAACCGACGCCCTAAATGATCCGAGGGATACCCGCTGGCTCCGTAAAACTGGTGTCGTAAAGCTTACATACGTCAGAGCCTTCTGACCTCGAAAATCCGACTGGTCCCCTTGTCGATTCGCCTGTGAAAAGGTTTCAAGTCCTACGCATATAAATTGAGTCACCCGACACAATCGACGCTCTTCAGTCAATCAAGCGGCAGCAACGGCTTACGGAGATGCGTCAGTCCGTACTTATAGCCTCGAAGACACCGGTCCTCGGATTCTTTTGGACGTTGTCCCAACGAAAAACACGCCCATTCATGATCACGTAGACCCCCGCAGGGATAACTTGAACCGCTGTTAGAGCACCGCCTAGGTTGAAGAGTCCGTCTGACGACCCGAAAGCAATCGGAATCATCGCACCCGTTAGAACGATCGTCTTGTTGAGAGATTCATCCGCAAGTAACCGAGCTGTCTCTACCATCGTGTCGGTTCCGTGTGTGATCACGATGTGCCGTTCAGCAGCATTTCTGCAGTGATTCAGTATGGATCCGCGGTCCTCATCGGTCATCTCCATTGAGTCGATCATCATCAGCGTCTGGATTCGGACGTCAATTCTAGATCGCGCCATAGTCAGCATGTCCGGAAGATGCGTCTTTCGGAACTCGAGCGTGCCGTGAATCTCGTCGTACTCTTTGTCGAAAGTGCCACCGGTCACGAGCAGGCAAACGGTTCTGCTCATCGGACCCAAGGGCTTCGGGTTTGTCGCCGACGATTGCGGGGTTTCCATAGTGTCCCGTTCAGAGTAGTAAAGACTTGATGGTAACCCATCTGACATCACTGCGGCGAGACGAAGTCGCTTCGGTTAAGATGGCGGACCACGTTTCAGCATACCCAACAGAGAGTTAGTCGCAATGTCCTTCGTCGCCGTCGACCCCGCTACCGGGAAACAGACCAATGAGGTGCCCTTCAAGTCTTCGGCACAAACAGAACTCAAAGTTGCGTCTGCTCACGCTGCCTACCTCGATTGGCGACTTCTTTCAGTGGAGGAACGAGTTAGACCACTTGCCGAAATGGGACGTCTTCTTCGTGAGCGGAAAGACGCCTTCGGTGCGCTAATGACTAGTGAGATGGGCAAGCCCATCAGTCAGGCCACTGCAGAGGCTGAAAAGTGTGCATGGGTTTGCGACTACTATGCTGAACAAGCGCCAAGCCTGTTAAGAACGGTCAATGCTCCAACCGACGGGTCATCCAGCTACTGGACCTACCGACCACTGGGGATCGTGCTGGGCATAATGCCGTGGAACTTTCCCTTCTGGCAGGTCATCCGCTTCGGAGCCCCGGCTCTAACGGCAGGGAACGCCGCACTATTGAAACATGCGACGAGCGTACCAGCATGCGCCGCGGCACTCGAGGAACTATTCAACGATGCTGGTTATCCGGAAGGACTGTTCGCCAACCTCTTCATTGACTTGGAAGCAACCGGAGACCTAATCGACGACCCGCGTGTTCGTGCGGTGAGCTTGACCGGAAGCGTGCGAGCAGGAAAAGCTGTGGCAGCCCGTGCCGGCGCTGCCATCAAGCCATGCGTTCTAGAGTTGGGCGGTAGCGACCCGTCGTTAATCCTAGCTGACGCAGACCTAGCCGCAGCAGCCAAAAGCTGCGCCATGGGGCGCCTCATCAATACAGGTCAAAGCTGTGTAGCAGCCAAACGTTTCGTAGTGGTAGAGTCCGTTCGTGAAGCATTTGAAGAAAAATTGGTCCAAGAGATGAGCGAGTGGTCTGTTGGCGACCCATCTGATCCCCAGACAGACGTGGGTCCCATGGCTCGGGAGGACCTGCGCGACGCACTTCATGACCAAGTGTCACGCTCGGTAGAAGCTGGGGCACGTCTCCTCATGGGCGGTAGCATTCCGAATCGTCCAGGAGCCTGGTATCCGATCACTGTTCTCTCGGGCGTTCGTGAAGGTATGGCAGCATATAGCGAAGAATTGTTTGGTCCCGTCGCTACGATCATCTCAGCAGCGGATACAACAGACGCGATTGAGATCGCAAATGGAACGGCATTCGGGCTCGGAGCCTCGGTCTACACTGGAGATGTTCAGCGAGGAGAACAGATCGCCGCGGAACTAATCGACGCGGGGAGTTGTTTCGTCAACGGGATCGTAAAGTCAGATCCCCGGCTGCCGTTCGGAGGTACCAAGGAGAGTGGCTACGGTCGAGAACTGAGCCCGATAGGCATCCTGGAGTTCACTAACGCTAAGACTGTCTGGGTGAAGTAGAGCGCCCAAACAGTCTCCCCTATCGACTCTACTCGAAACTGCTCGGAACCGCCTGATACATTTTCCGCGCCATTGTATCAGCATCTACCATCTGAGACGCGTCCAGTTCGAAGTCTGGAATAGATGGGGCGCTCAGCTTCTCCATCAACTCAGCCACTTCCCGAGTCGACAAGCCTGCCGCCTTCATTTCATCCGCGGTAACCTTCGCACCATCGCGAGCCTGTAACCCATCCTCGTTACCCTCAAGTAGGCTGGAGATCAAGTGACGCTCGACCCGCGTCAGTGGCTCAGAGCCTAGATCGTAGTCAACCCACGCCTCATATGAGAGTGGAGCCACCCTCTTTATCATACCAGCGATCACACGACCAAACTGCTGGATTTCCCACTGAGCCCGGGAATCCACCCTTAAGCTTAGGAAATGAAGCAGGTTGTGGAGGTCGATCTTCCAGTACCACTGAGTATAGGTGGATACGGGGAGGTCAATCCTAGCTAGCTCACGAGCGACATCCTCCTCGAGCATCCAAGAGTACGTACCACCCGCATCTGCCCGGAGCTTTTCCCACCGCCTGACCGCCTCTTGGTAGACCTCTTGTGGCGCGCCCCCCTCCCTGCCTTGCTTATTCGATCGACTTTGCAGTTCGAACTGGTCCTGCCGAGGAGTATAGAAAAGCAGGGGCATCAGAGAGTACCGCGCCGATAGTTCGTTCACCGACGCGGTGCGATGACGTATCCATTGTCGGGCCACAAACATCGGCATCGCACAGTGGAACTTAAACTCCACCATCTCCGATGGAGTCGTGTGACGGTGCCTTCGCAGATAGCGAACGAGGCCCCTGGTCTGTGAAACCTTCCGGGTACCGAAGCCATAACTGACCCGCGCGGCTCGCTCGACATCTTCGTCGGAGCCCATATAGTCTACTAGAGAAACAAACCCGTGATCCAGGACAGGGAAGTATCCACCGAGGATCTCCTCGGCGGCGGGATTGGTGGGGCGCTTCGTGTCCATTCGATATATCACGGGTGGGCCCTAACGGGCAGGTGCGGTAAGAATGGAAGAATATAGCTACGGGCGCCAACCCTAGAGACAGACCTGCTTAGACTTCGTCTAATCCCCAAAGACTAATGAAATTCTCTGGCTCTACCCCCAGCCCATCCGCAACCCGAGTGATGTAATTAAAGTAAGCAACCACCTGTGTGGCGTCGTGTATCGCACGATCGTCGAAACCGTACCCGCGCAGTTCGTCCACTGAGTCCTTCTCGATCGCAGCGTTTTTGTGCGTCAACAGTTCCGCGTATCGACAAAGCGCTTGATCCGCCTGCGATAATCCTGCCGCACGCCAATCCCGCACTATCGCATGTACAAACGTGTCACAGTCCCCACCAGACTCGAAGAGATCCTCGACCTCATCCCGGAGGTCATGCGCGTGTGACTGTGTTCAGTAGAAACAGTCGTTCGCCTTAGATGTGACGACAGCGAGCATCTCACGCTGCCAGCGCATGAGCGGTGACGGCCCAAACATGATCACCCTATAAAGACCCATCGACGCATCCATGGCCTGAGGGTTCTGGCTCATGATGTGCACAATGTGCCAGACGCGACCTGACCGCTCTATCGCTTCGTCGAAGAGCTTCCTCAGTAGGCCTGTCGCCTTGCTGACCGGGATCTGCTCAATGAATGGCATAAGCGAAAAGCTATCGTTCTTCTAGAGAGCCGGACAGCTGGGATCCCCTGCATACGATAGGTTCCGCTTTGAATTTCGTGATCCACCTGCCCTTCACGCTTTAGCACCTTGGAATCCGGACATACGGCCATGAGAAGCTGTCGCCTGCAGTTCTCTGTATAGACTTCTCTGAGGAAAGTAAAAGTGACCGGACCGTATTATCGGCCGTGACTGTCTGGCCACGGATCCGCGGAGTTGAAGATCTAGTGCGAATCATTGGGTGATATCGTGTTCCAGCGGCAGATGGACAGGGGTGCCGGGCTGCCCAGATTCTGCTTAGCGTCTAGAACAGTCAGTACGTTCAAACCTGGGCAAACAAGCTCTATCTCATGTCACCAATCATCACGGCCCTCTACGCGATCGCAGCGCTCACAGGAGCGGCTTTCGCGGCAGTGGAGTTCCGTATGCTTTGGCGCTTCGTGCGGAATCGCCAAGAAATCAGGACAACCGTGACCAGTGAGCCGCCGCCAGATCGAGTTAAGGCTCAGACGGACGAATCCAATCTATTCCCGCTAGTCACAATCCAATTACCTCTCTACAACGAGAGGCGGGCGGCGGCGCGGGTCATCCAAGCGGCGGCGTCACAGGACTATCCTCGAAGCCGATTCGATGTTCAGGTGCTAGACGACTCCGACGACGAAACTGCTAGCATCGTGAAAGACGTCGTCCGAACTCTCCGCTCACAAGGGGTTCAAATTGAGCATCTGCGTAGAGAGCACCGCTCTGGATACAAAGCCGGTGCCCTTACAGAAGGACTGCAGAAATCAGAAGCCGAGTTCATAGCTGTCTTCGATGCTGATTTCTTGCCAGACCCCACTTTCCTCCGCACGGTTTTAGTGGATCGGACCGGATTCGATCATCCTGATATAGCATTCGTGCAGACCCGTTGGTCCTGGAGAGAGCCTATTCGAGGATTTTTTGCCGCGTCCCTAGCCCTACTCTTGGATCGACACTTCCTCGTGCAGAAGCCAACGCGAGCTTTTTTCCGAAACGTTGCGACCTTCAACGGTTCAGGTGGAGTGTGGCGAAGAAAAGCAATCGATGACGGTGGCGGATGGTCGGCAGAAACACTGACGGAGGATCTCGACCTAAGCTACAGATGTGCACTGCGAGGTTGGCGGGGTCGATACCTGCGAGACGTAGACGTAGTTAACGAACTTCCAGAAGACATGCGCTCCTTCAAAAGACAGCAGCAGCGTTGGTCCAAAGGGAACGCACAGTGTTTCAGGCTTCTCACCGCAAAAGTGCTGTCGGCCCGAGGTCTTCTTGAAGACCGAATCGATGAGGCATTCCTCCTCGCGGGCTATGCGATTCATCCGATTCTCCTGATAAATCTGATCCTGTGGCCCTGGGCAGTCCTCTTAATGGACCGCCCCACATTCTGGGCGGTTCAGGGGATCATGGGTCTCGTCATAGTTGTGGCCCCGGTCAGCTTCGTCCTAACAGTGCTCGAACGTGACAAAAGGCTAAGCCTTCGTTCCATCGGACACATAGTATCAAGCGTATGTATCGGGATCGGCCTGATGGTAAACAACACGATAGGTCAGATTCAGGGGTTCCTTACATCTGGTGGTGAGTTTGTGCGGACGCCCAAAGGCCACGAAGCTATCGCTGAATCCGAACCCGTCCAAGAAGAACTGAGAGCATATCAAGTGCCGCTCCACTGGAGCTTCTTTTTCGAGCTCATCACAATCATGTACTGTCTCATCGGCACCGCGGTGCTGAGCACCGCTGGCGAAGCGCTCTGGGCCATACCACTACTCTTCTGGGCCATATGTTTGGGATTTGTTGCTCAACAGCAACTAGCACCCACTCGAGTCTGAAGCTAACCCGATGTCTCATCCCAACCGCGGTTACCTGACCCTAGCGGCTGGATCCTCTCGCTACCTCGAGATGGCCGTAGACATGGCTCTTTCGCTAAGAGAGCATACGGAATACCCCATCGGCCTCGTGTGTGACGAGCCCATTGGTCAAATCGTGACATCTACGTACCCGAATGTTTTCGACACGCTCTCGATCTTAGGCGTGGAATTCAGAGGAGGACGAACGCTGAAGTATGGCCTAGCGGACGCATGTCCTTGGGACGAAGCAATCTTCGTAGATGCCGACTGCCTAGTTTTAGGCCCACTGGATCACGCGTTCGACGCCCTCAAGCACACCCCCATAGCGTTCCTCGGTGAGTTGCTCACGAAAAATGAAGACGAGAACCACCACGGATTCTCAACACGTCGGCTCATGGACAAGTTCGACATTGATCATTATCTGAAGACGAACAGTGGCTTCTTCGCTTTCCAGAGGAAACCGGCACGTTCGATCATGCGTGAATTCCTGCACTTCTTTCTCGACGAAGCTAAGCCAGGACTTCGCCTATCTCTGCTCCGAGGGGCATGGCTGGGAGACGAGATCGCTATCGGCATCGTCGGAGGTCGCTTAGGACTGGAGCCAATGCCGAACCCGTCCGCAATGTATTGGCCTGCAGAGTTCGACACTATCGATCCTGATCGGCCGACAAAACCGTTGTTGCATTTCATCTGGCCGCTCCCAGAAACCACCTTCGATAAGTTGATGCATATGGCTGAGAATCGACGGAAAGCATCCGGAGTAGCGTGGCCTGGAGCCGACCACTGGATGCAAGAATTGACCAGCCTCAAGCGTATGGCTCAACGTCGGCGCTGGCTCGAACGCTTCAAGATCGGGCAGCACACTCCATAGTCTCCACTGGCGCGACGATTCCCAAATCTCAGACTGATTCCGAGTCAGATTCTAACCGGTACTGGGCCGCATGAAGTCTTGAGAATGGACCTCCGGCCTCTAGCAAATCTTCCCACTTTCCTGACTCGACTAGGCGACCATCATCAAGGACGACGATCTGATCCGCCTCTCGGATTGTGGAGAGTCGGTGCGCGATGATAATCAAGGTCCTTCCTGACGAACGCTGCTGAATGGCCCTCGCGACTTTGAGTTCAACTACGCTATCGAGCGCGGAAGTAGCCTCATCGAGTATAAGGATCTGTGGATCACGCAAGAGAGCCCTTGCTAGGGCTAAGCGCTGTCGCTGTCCGCCAGACAATCTCACACCTCGATCACCGATTTCAGTGTCGAGACCGGAAGTCATAGCTCGCACAAAATCCGCCAGTAGGACGTCATGCAATGACTCGAAGAGCTCTTCATCCGACACTGGCCTATCTATGCCAAATATCAGGTTGTCTCGGACAGACCTGTTGAGCAACCAAACGTCCTGACTCACGATCGCCATGGAGCGGTGAAGTGAGTCCAGTGAGAACGACCGAATGTCTGCGCCGTCTAATGAGATCATCCCGGGAGCCACGTCGTAGAACCGCGCTATCAGGTCGACTAGGGTCGTCTTCCCTGCCCCACTGTGCCCGACCACTGCGGTCAGCTTTCCGGCCTTGAACGTCGTGGAAATTTCATGTAGCACGGGGACACCCGAATTGTATCCGAACGTCAGCTCCTCGACTTCAATTGCGTCTCTGAGGCCTCGGAACGGTTTAGATCCAGAGGGGACAATGAACTTTCCATCATCAGAATAGAGTCCTGTGAGGGCCTCTAGACGGGGGATTTCCTCTGCAACCTTGAGGCTAAAAACGGTCAGATACTTGTAGTCGGGCAATGCTTGCTGCAACAGAAGCAGAAAGGCCCCAAACGCCGCTAGATCACCAGGTCGAAAATCGCCCGACATATAGATAACCACTGCCTGAACGAGCAGCATAACTAAGAGGACGAACACTTCCTCGACCGGATATCGAAGGCTCACTATCCTATCCCGACGTACCGCGACACCTCGAGCCTCATTCAGGACCTCAGCATAAGCCTCGGATGCAGACCGCTCTTGGGAGTATGCCTTGACCAAGGGTACAGAACCGAGAAGGTCTAGAACGCGACCTCGCATCCGGCGTTCGACTTCCACTCCTTCCCGAGAAATGCTTGTGACCGCGCGATTAATCACACGAAGAAACACGTTCACGAAGGGCAGCGTCACTATAAAGGCGATAGAAAGCGGAAGACTGATAGCAATCATCACGCCGGCCTTCACGATGAGGCCCACCCCGTAACGAAGCAGTTCTTCGGCCGCGACCAGAAGGCCGACCACTGAACTCGACCAGCTTATCTCAGCATCGACACGGCCTAACGACTGCTCATCGAAATACTGACGGCCGAAAGAGATGACGCGAGAGAACGTCTCTTCTGTAACAGCAACCCGATACTGTTCATTTCTTGATACTACAAAAAGCTTGCGGAGGTATTCCAATACAAGCTTTGCCACTCTCCCCAAGATGATGAGGGCAACTGTCAGAACCACTAAGTAAGCGTCGCGACTGGGGCCCGAACCCACAAAATCTGGCGTAAGACTAGTAAGCCATCCAAAGGCGGCAGACTCGCCGAGGAAGTCGAAAGAGTTCTCGGAAACCGCATCGGTAAGCGGCACCAGTAGCGAGAACGAAGCAGCTTCGAAGACTCCGGCAAGGAGGATCAGTCCCACCGGGAGCACGAAATGCCAACGACGAGCTTCTGCTACACGCCAGTAACGGCGGAGCAAATCTCGTGTAAGGGGAGTAATTGAGCCGTCCGCCGGCTTCATACTAACCTCTTGTGGCAGGATCGGAGACGGCGAGTGAGTAGAAGTATAGCCAGCAACGCAGTTATGTGCGCTGATAGAAAGATGCTAATGCTTGCTCTCTTTTCGTTGACGCCCCATGCCGGTCGCAGAACGTTCTTATCATGAACCAGCTTGCGATCGTACTCCCGGCCTGGAAACCCGACTTTCTACAATGCGCCCTAGAATCCGTCCGCGTACAAACCGACCAACGATTCACGCTGTACATCGCCGACGACGGCGGGCCCGATAGAATCGCTCGCATTTGTGATGATTTCGATGACCTTGGACTGATCTACCACCGCTTTGATGAGAACCTCGGGAATACATCCCTCACTAGACACTGGGATCGAAGTGTCGCTCTCTCGACTGAGCCCTGGATCTGGCTCTTCGGAGATGACGATGAGATGCATCCCGAATGCGTCGCGAAGTTTTACGAGATACTTGGAAACCTACAGCCCGAGGTTTCCGTCATTCGGTTCAATACTGATGTGATAGACGAAGCGAGTGAGATTCGAAAGTGCAACCCATCACACCCTCAAAGCGAGTCCGCCTCCGAATTCCTGTTTAATCGATTATTGGGTCATAGAAAGAGTTACGTGACAGAATACATTTTCCGTCGCTCAACCTACTCATTAAGAGGAGGATTTCCCGACTACCCAGCGGCTTGGTGCGCGGACGATGCTGCGTGGTTCAGTTTCGCTGGCAACGGTCCCATCCTAACGATCCCCGGACCTCGCGTGCGTTGGCGAAGCAGTCGAATCAACATTACCGGAGCGAACCGAAGCTGCCAGACGGAAAAGTTGGAGGCTGGGAGACGATTCCTCAACTTCATAGAAAAGGAGGTCGAACCGGGCGATTCAGGGCACTCCGCTGACGAATGGAGTGAGGCTCGTAGCATCTGGTTCGAAAACCAGGTGCGCTATCTAAGCCCTCTCACCCCATCTCTGATACGAGCTGTGATCCAAGCCAATTCGCCGTGGAACCGACCCCGTATTGAAAGAGCGATACTTGCAATCATTTGGACAATCAAAGGCCACTTTCGAGAAGCGCGACGCTGGCTAACCAAGGCTAAAACAAAACGCTCGATCAAGACTCCAACTTGTTAAAGGACCACCGCAAATAGATCCCCACTGATACGATCAACGAACTATTCCCAGCCTACAAAAGCTTACATCCGCGTGGGTCGATCCTTGCCGCAGACGGGACTGACACGTCTGTTGCGGCGACCCAAGAACGCGCGCCATCAATCTCCCATGGAATCCGCCTCACCTCAATTGTCTCAATTGTCCCTGATCTCTCGTGCCCGTTCGTTCGGCGAACGGACAGCACTGCTCGCCCCAGAGGGGACTTTCACGTACAACGACCTCCTCAGAGAGTCGGGAATTACAGCAACAGCATTGCTTACAGGGCGAGATGATCTTGCTGGCGAACGGATCTGCTATCTAGTACCACCTGGGTGGGAATACACGGTCGTCCAGTGGGGAATCTGGCGTGCAGGAGGCCTCGGCGTACCCTTGGCAATCTCTCACCCAGAAGCTGAACTGGCTTGGGTACTCGAAGATGCCCAACCGGAAGCGGTTATCGTCCACCCTTCTCTCGCAGAGAGACTTCAAGACCTCACTCGAGATCGTCAGATCCCCCTGTTGATGACCCCCGCACTGCTCAGAGATGCGCCAACTGCCGAACTCCCAGCGGTTGAAGAGACTCGCCCAGCGTTGATGCTCTACACATCAGGAACGACCGGAAAACCGAAGGGGGTCGTCCTGACACATGCGAACCTTAGTGCACAAGTCGAGGCGCTCTCTGATGCATGGGCGTGGAATGAAGACGATCATATCCTTCTCCACCTCCCATTGCATCATGTACATGGCATCGTGAACGTCCTCACTTCAGCGCTGTGGAACGGCGCCACCTGCGAAATCCTACCTAGATTTCGTGCCGTAGACGTCTGGGAACGCCTGGCTAGATGTGAGGTCACCCTCTACATGGCAGTGCCAACCGTCTATCGACGATTAATCGATCAGTGGTACTTGGTGAACTCAGAGGCACGGGAAGCGTGGAGACAGGGAGCGCAAGCCTGCCGTCTCATGGTATCGGGTTCAGCCGCGCTGCCAGTCCCTACTCTCGAGAGCTGGGAAGAGATCACCGGGCACAGACTGCTTGAACGCTACGGCATGACAGAAATAGGCATGGGGCTATCTAACCCACTGGAGGGGGAACGACGATCGGGCTTTGTCGGGGGGCCTCTACCCGGTGTGGAAGCCCGGCTGGTGAGTGAAGATGGGATCGAAGTGCCTGAAGGCTCCGCCGGCACTATTCAGATTCGCGGACCTGGGGTCTTTAAAGAGTATTGGCATCGGACGAAGGAGACAGCCGAAGCATTCACTTCAGATGGGTGGTTTCGCACAGGGGACAGGGCAGTAGTCGAAGATGGGGCATGGAGGATTCTCGGACGCAATTCGGTTGATATCCTTAAGACCGGAGGCGAAAAAATCTCCTCGCTCGAAATCGAAGACATACTGCGCTCTCATCCTGCAGTCACTGACTGTGCAGTAGTAGGTGTTCCTGACCCTGAATGGGGGGACCGGGTCTGCGCAGCAGTAGTGCTCAGGACAGGAGAGGTCACCTCGAAAGAGGCGCTTCGAAACTTCGTCAAGGAAAGACTGGCGCCATACAAGGTCCCCAAAGATGTTCTCGTGCTCTCTGAACTCCCCCGCAACGCAATGGGCAAGGTCACCAAGCCCGCCGTGCTTGACCTCTTCTCTGCGGAGAACACTGAATGATCGACACCGTGCTGAGCAACCTGCGCGAGTATTGGATGGTTCACTCGCTACTGCTGCTCTACACCTTCATGCTCGCTCACCATGCGTGGACTGGAAACCGTAAAACAAAGGGGCTAGCTGATTATTACGTAGGCGGCCGTAACATGGGAGGCTGGGTCATCGGCCTCTCCTTTTTTGCCACATATGCGAGCACAAACTCGTTTGTCGGCTTTTCCGGACGCACATACGACTGGGGCATCCCATGGATGCTCTTCATCCCCACCGCTGTAGCGTTCTCACTGTTCGCCTGGTTAGTCGTAGCGCCTCGACTTCGAGCCTTCACGGCCGCGATGGACTCACTAACGATCCCAGACTTCATTGGCTTTCGGTTCGGGAGTACTAAGGCACGCGTCTTTTCGGCCTTGATCATGATTGCAGCGTCATTCTTCTACATGACGGCAGTGTTCAAAGGTATTGGTAACCTTCTCGAAACCTTTCTCGAGATCCAATACGAAGTTTCGATTGTTATTGTCTTTTTCATCGTGATGACATACACGATGATCGGTGGCTTCATATCTGTGGTGAAGACGGACTCGGTTCAGGGCGTAGTCATGGTCCTAGCAGCAATCGTCCTTTTTAGCGGTACGGTGAACGCCGCCGGAGGTCTAGCCTCAATCTCTGAAGTACGAACGCAGCCTGGGGGCGAAGAACTCTTCACCTGGGGAGGAGGGGTTGCGATTCCTGTTTTGATGGGAACCATGTTTGCAGGACTCGTAAAATTCGCAGTGGAGCCACGCCAACTCTCGCGATTCTTCGCCCTCCAAGGAGACAAAGCGACCCGGACGGGCATGATAGTCTCGTCAGTGACGTTCGCTGCAGTCTTCTCTCTGCTGATCCCTGTTGGCATTTATGCCAGAAGGGTTCTTCCTGGCGGACTTGAGGACACAGATCTAGTCGTCCCGACTCTCCTTACCGAAGTCTTCGGCCCCGGGACTGGCGCTTTCCTGCTCGTCGCCATGGTTGCAGCGGCGATGTCATCGCTAGACTCAGTCTTACTCGTGATGGCATCCACAACTGAACGCGACATCGTGAGCGTCCTTAAGCCGGGCCGAACAGAAGCAGCAGAAATGTTCTGGACAAAGGGCTGGGTCGCACTCTTCGCTCTCATTACGGCAATCATCTCGCTCAACCCACCGGACGGCATCGTCGAACTGACAGCGTTCAGCGGCAGTCTGTACGGCGCGTGCTTCTTCCCCGCTATTGTCTTTGGGCTGCATTGGCGGCGAGGAAGTGGAGCGGGAGTCATTACATCCTTCGTGATAGGAATCGGCGTCCTTCTGGGTTGGGAATATCTTCCCGGATCAGAGGTCCTGCACGAAGTATTCCCCGCGATGATACTCTCCACCTTCGCATTCTGGATTGTCAGCCTATTTACCCTTGACGGAGCGAACGAACAGGTCATCGCGCTGATGGACGAAGCCGACGGTGGCTGAGTAAAAAGGGTATCGATTCGGCCTAGCAGGGGTCTCAGGAGCCAGCGCTCCATCGCCCCTGATTGGAACCATCAAGTATGATTGCAATATCATATATATGAACTCGCTCTCTTCGATGATCCGCCCGCTGTCACTCTTAGTCGCTCTGGCCCTGTCCGGATGCGGAGGTGGAGGTGCGGGAAGCCCAAATCCATTTGACCAAAGCTCGATCCGAGGAGCGAGTCCCTCAGAAGATCCCATCCAGATCGATGTCCAGAACAGTAACTTCAACGATGTTACGATCTGGGCGATCCGATCTGGGCAGCGAATACGTCTCGGGCGGGTGACCGGAAAAACCGATCAGCGCTTTCGTATAGCATGGAACGCAGCCCTGCCGATCTACTTTTCGATCGATGTCGTAAGCGGTCGCGGATGCACTACCAACTCGCTCCCAGTCGAGCCGAATGCTCGTGTATGGCTCATGATCCCGGCCAATATCGGCCTGCAACCATGTCAAGCCGGACGGCGCTAATCAAGAAAGGCCGCCTTATGCGTGTCTCCCTGAGGAGGCCCCTAATAGCCCTCGCGCTTGTCGGTGTCTCTGCCTGTCTGATGACTGGAAGCGAAGCCTCAAAAGACACCCATGCCTTTACCTCGCCCGACCGACCTCAGCAAGTCCGACTTCTGGTGCGAAACATGAACTTTAATGACGCAAGGCTCTTCGCATTGGCAACTAGCGGACGCATGCCAATCGGTCAGGTAAGTGGAAAACAGGACAGGGAATTTGAGCTAGACTGGCCCCTTTCTTCCTATATGAAAATCGAAATCGACATGGTTGCCGGACCGAAGTGCAGCACCTCGGAAATGCAGGTCGACCCAGGAGACATCCTTGAGCTTCAGATAGCGAGTGTGTTCAATCAGACACAAGATTGCCGGTGAACGGAACTCTTCTTTGAATACCTCGGCCTGAGGGCTGGGGCCAACTACTCGTATAGAAGGTCCGGCTCGATCTCGACTCCGAACTCAGTCAACTCGAGTTCTACTCCCTCGAGGATCTCATCGGGCATTGCCCCAGCATCTATACCGGCTCGCAGCCCATCGTGCCCCCACAACATGTCTATAGGCATTAGCGTCTTTTCATACTCATACGGCGGCTGTCGCCAAGGAAAGAGTTCTCCCTCAACCGATCGGCAGGCGGAAAAAAGAGCGACGGCGGCTCTCACCGGTCGGAAACTATCCCTATCAGTGACGTGGAGTTGAACACCACCGCAGACCTCATTCATATGCTTCTGAAAGGTTGGTTCGAAATAGCACGGCCGTAACATGACCCCTTCACCCAAGCTGCTCGGTACGGTCTGGCAAAGTGCTTGCGGATCAAGCCACGGAGCGCCAACCAACTCAAACGGCCGAGTCGTGCCACGCCCTTCAGAGATGAGAGTACCTTCGAAAAGCACCATGCCGGGATACGCTTCGCATGAGGAGAGCGTCGGCAAGTTGGGGCTTGGCATGACCCACGGTAAACCAGTGTCATCCCAATGCATCCATCGACGCCAACCAATGCACGGCACAACCGTCAAATCCACATCAATCCCGCGGACCCTTACGAGCCAACGCGCCAGCTCGCCCGACGTCAGGCCGTGGCGAAGCGGTATCGGATGAAGCCCCACAAATGACTCGTATCCTCTTCGTAATACTGGGCCTTCTCTCACAACCCCTCCTAACGGATTGGGTCGATCAAGGACTATGAAGCGCACTCCTGCTTCGGCGCAGGCCTCCATCGCAAGTGCCATCGTCCAAACGAAGGTGTATACCCTCACTCCGACATCCTGAAGATCAAAAAGCACAGCATCAAGGCCGTCTAGCATGTCTGCTGTGGGCTTCCTAACGTCGCTGTACAGCGAGTGCACCCGCACGCCCAAGGCCCGGTCAGTGTAGTGATCGGACTCGATCATGTTGTCCTGTTTCTCACCCCGCGCGCCATGTTGGGGGCCAAAAAGAGACTCAAGGCTGAGACCCCCTTGGACTAAAGCGTCCGCAGAAAGAGTTAGGTCTGAGGTGACAGACGCGGGGTGCAGGATCAAGCCTAGTCGCTCACCCTTCAAATTTGGCCCATGCCCGGCCAGAAGTGCGTCTACCCCTGAAATCACATGCGAGTCACTCATCATTCAGCCTCTAAATCAGCAAACACACATCCATCCAGTTCATTCATGCTGAGAGAGCGAGGGCATCCACCGAAGATGCAATGCTACCGACGACCGACAGTGAACACGGAAGAACTCTCTACCCCATTCAACTGCAACACAGCTGTGTAACTTCCCGGCGGGACATAGTCGCGTCTTCGAGAAAAGCCCCCGCCCCGAGGGGCGTCAGGTAGAAGTTCCTTCTCCAGATTCCATTCGACTTCGTGCAAACCTCGGAACCCGCCGACGCTCAGCCGCGCGACTACTTCAGCGGCCTCATTATGGACCTCAATCACCCCAGCACTCTCGTCACCAAGCCACACGTGCAACCAAGCGCTTTGTTGCTGCGCGCCAAAACCTCTAACCTGAGCGGGAAGAAAACCGTCCTCAGCTTGGAACATGTGCACGTCCGATTCCATTATCCCCGGCGTAAGCTTCTGTAGTTGCCGTACGTCGAGTGCAAGCATCCCCTGACCGTGAGTTGCTGCAACCAGAAAATCTTCGCGAGGATGGATTACAAGGTCATGGACGAAGGTACTCGGCATTCCATTCTCCAAAGGCATCCACGTGTCGCCTCGGTCCATGGAGACGTACACACCCACGTCCGTACCTAGATATAGCATATTCTGATTCTCAGGATCTTCACGGATGATATTGACCGGCCCCGTCGGCACATTCTCTGAAAGGCTCACCCAATTCTGTCCGTAGTCAGTCGAACGCCAAACGTAGGGAGCAAAATCATCGCTGCGTCTTCCGTTCTGCGTCACATAAACCGTCGACTCGCCATACTGTGACGCCACGATTTCTGTCGTGAATCGAGCCTCATGCATACCGCTGGTGATCTCCGTCCACCCGGCATCCGGACCTTGCATCACCCAGACATGACCATCATCAGTCCCTGCGTAAATCAGACCCTGTCTAATCGGTGATTCAGCAAGCGCAGTGATCGTCTGGAATTGAATATCCCCTAACCGGCCAACATCGTTGTCGCTCAAGTCCGGCGAAATCCGCATCCACGTGTCGCCTCGGTCAGTCGACCTAAAGACATAGTTCATTCCATGGTATATCACATCAGCGTTGTGTGGCGACAGGATAAAGTGTGCTAGCCACTGCCCCCGAAGCGGATCAGCCCCCTCCTCCACTTTCGGCATGATCGGTGTCGACTCACCTGTGCCTATATCTGTGCGGGATATCGACCCGTAAAAGCCCGCTGAGTACACAATGTCAGCATCAATTGGATCGATGGCGTGATGGCTACCCTCACCCCCCGGTGCATTGTCCCAGTCTACCGCCGGAATGGTATGACGGCCTTGGCTCAGATCTACCTCTGCCGAGAACGAGCCATGATCCTGAACTGAACCGTAAACTCGGAAAGGGTCACCCATGTCGTGGTTCACGTTGAAGAACGTCACCACCGGGATCTCGACAAAAAAACGCCAGTTCTCACCACCGTCGTATGAGACATAGGCTCCGCCGTCGTTGTTGTTGACGAGATACTCGGAGTTGCTCGGATCAATCCAGAGGCCATGGTGATCAACGTGCGTACCGGTGACTCTCTCAAAGGTTCGGCCCGCGTCCTCAGAAACGTGCAGTTGCACACCCATCACATAAATCTTGTTCTCGTCATTAGGATCAACCCGGATTTGACCAAAGACCCATCCATACGTCCCACCGACACTCTCCATATAAGCATTATACTCACTAGTGCGATTCCAGCTTTCACCGCCATTGTCAGAGCGGAACACAGTAGCACCGCGTATGATGCCCCCTCTAGGCCGACCGTACGCGTCAGTCGCTCCCTCCTCAGCGTCCCGCGCAATCTCATAGTTGTCTACGAATGCGTAGACTACATCTGGGTTGGAGCGCGCAATATCAAGGCCGATTCTGCCCCGGTAACGTGCATCCACGAGGCCATCGTTGACCTGACGCCACGTGGAACCACCGTCAGTGCTCTTCCAAACGCCGGATCCAGTGAAGTAGTCGTCCGAACCAGTAAAAGCCGGCTCGTTGCGCGGATCGTTAAACTTCGCCCGTCGGCGCTGCCAAGTCGCAGCGAAAAGCGTGTTAGGATCTTCGGGATGGATCACCAGATCAATCGCACCCGTCATTGCATCAACGTAGAGGACCTGCTCCCACGTTCTTCCTCCATCTACGGTGCGATAGACTCCACGATCCGGATTGTCTCGATACTCGTGACCGCTAGCCGCCACCCATACCACGTCCGGATTCAAAGGATGTACCACGACACGGCCGATTGTCTGTGTCTCCGAGAGCCCCATGTGCTGCCATGAACCCCCTGCGTCAGTCGACTTGTAGACCCCAGCCCCTGCATGAGAGGAACGGAAAATATTTGCTTCGCCGGTACCGACCCAGACCTGATCGTGATCAGAGGCAGCGATAGCGATGTCACCTATTGATGCTGTGACCTCACCGGTGAAGACCGGAATCCACGTCACACCTTCATTGACCGTCTTCCAAACACCTCCACCAGCCGCACCGACATACATCGTGTACGTCTCCCCTCTCGGCTCAGTGACAGCAATATCCGTGACCCGGCCACTAATATTCGTCGGGCCAAGGCGCTGCCACGGCAGTCCTCGGAAGGGAGAGGCCTCGACGAGTTCTCGGTGTCGTTCAAACTCGGCCAGACGCTGCGTTGCAGACATCCGATCCTGCGCAGAAGCAGGGAGAGCCGGCAATAACACCGCAAGCACCAGAAATGTCGAGCGAGCGACCCGAGACGAGAGATACATGCCATCTGAGGCTGCAGTCATAAAGCACATCACCGCGAACGGGTGGACAAAAGCAGAAGCTACAAAGCGCCAGAACATGCTCGCTAGGTTAGATCAACTACCCCTTACCTGCAGCACGGTCATGCGACCCGTCTGCGTGCCGGGGATCGACACCTCAGTGGGGTTGCTCCGGCGGTTTTCGAATTCTGCCTGAAGTTCAAGACGGATCCCGGCCGGCACACCACAGAACTTGAAGAATCCAGAACCGTTAGAGGTCGTAGTAAAACCACTTACGTCAGAACTTAGATCAGAACCCACCGTAATATTACCTCCACCAGCCACGGAGTACCCAACCCAGCTGACCCGGACCTGAGCATTCGCGATCGGACGATCGCGGAGGTCAAGCACGGTTCCGGCCAAGAGGACAGTGCTCCTATCCCGGTCAACGCCCTCACACGCCTCTATTAATACCTCTCCCACTGACGGGGTGAAGAAATCAAGGAAGGCCATTTCTCCCCTGATAACATCCCGCTCAACAGGATTGGGGATGTATCCCATATCTTCAAGCTGAGTATCCACAAAACGCACCTGATAACGCCCCTCAGTAAGCCCTGTGATACTGTATTCTCCTTCGGCGTTGGAGTAGACCTCCTGGTTCGATCCGATCACACCGATCCGCACCCCCCGCTTAGGGACGCCTAGACTATCCCTAACGACACCCTCGATCCCTCCCGTCTGAGCTCTCTGGCCTAAGCTTCTTCCCCCAGCTTCCCGCACTTCGAGAACGAGGCCTCCGGTCTGGTGATACTGGGCTATGTAATTACGAACCCTGCGATCGAATCCGGTCTGATTCTCCATTATTGGCATACGGATCCACCACTCGGGTACGATCCAAGTGCCATTCGGCATTCTTTCAAAATCGACCCGTCCACCAACCATCTCGGAAGTCATTTCTTCGTCAAGATACGTGTACTGGTACTCTAACCATTGGAGCTCAGCCGTCTCAGGATGGAGCCACATTGTGCCTTGAATGTCTGGCACACTCTTATCATCGCCAGTCGGCTCGAAACCCAACCCGACGAAGCCCTCTTCATTTCTTGACTCAGCCACTCTGAAGCAATGGGTGTCCAGAAACGCATCAGAAAGCAGCACTGTCGCGTCAGGGGCGTAGTAGAGAAAGTCGCGACCATCCCTCTGGGCAAAGCCATTCGCGACCAGATCTTCCGCTGGACGACTTTCGAAGGGAGTCGTCATGTACCCTTCTTGGCGACTTTGATCTTCGGACAAGATCGTACCACTGCGTCTATCAAGCTGACGATCATAACTCATTAGCTCATACCGGTACGCACCTACCTGATCAGTTATCGAGGCGGCGGAAAGTGCCTTGCGAGCCTCTTCCCATACGTTGGAAACAAGCATTCCCTCCCCACCTGGGCGAACCTGGCAACGACCTCCATCCGCAGCGACCTCAATACCTTCGAGAAGAATCGCACTCGACTCAAGCATTAGATCACGAGTGATAGTCGTCCCGTCAGCAATCTCGAACACACCGGTCTCGGCTGTTGCCTTCCCGATCATCTCTGCTCGAACCGTGTACATCCCTTCCGGCATCTCAGTAAAGAGGGCCCGCCCCCTCTCATCGGTCAGAGTGTTAGTAACCATCTGACCCGAGACATCCATCAAAGACGTAACCGCACCCACCATCGGGCTGCTGCTATCATCACTGATTACCCTGACGAGAACAGTCTGGGCGGATACCGGCGCAGCCAGCGCAAACAATGCGGCAGCGAGGGCTAACTTGGGGTAAAAGAAGCGAATCATTACCAAACCTAAGCCATACGAGAGCTACTGGTGTTACATGACACCGCTCGGGCGAGTTCCGCCGAACAACCTTATCGTGAGCAGCCGACCCGTTTCGTGATCAGGAATATCGAGAATGGCTTGCTCAGACATAAATTCACCGAGGCTGGCATCGACGGTCAACCTTGTATTCGGAGGTACGCCACAGAACTTGAAAAAACCCTCCCGGGTCGTCGTAATCTCCATCCATGATTGGTCCTGCAGGATAGTACCGGTCGGGAGCCGGAATCGGGTATAGCCGACACGGACTGTGGCAAGAGGCACACCTTGGCCTTTTTCGTCCACTACTACACCCGCCAACCGCACCAAGTTATCGGCCACGACCTCGCCTCTGCATGCTTCGAAGAGCACATCACCTGAAGACGGTGTGACATATTCAAGCCAACTCATCTCACCCGGAACAACATCTCGCTCAAGTGGGTCCGAAACGTACCCCATTACTTCGAGTCTCTCGTCGACGAAGCGAACACGATATCGCCCCTCGGGAAGTTCCGTGATGCTGTAGCGACCGTCGGAGTTCGAATAGACCTCCTGATTTGACCCAACGACGCCCACCCGGACGCCCTGAAGAGGCAGGCCGAGACTGTCACGCACGACCCCTTCAATTCCTCCGGTTCGAGCTAGACGCCCAAGTCCACGCCCACCCGCTTCTCGCACATCCAGTACTAGGCCCCCGGTCTGGTGATACTGGACGATTCTGGTATTTCGATTCCCCTCGTAGTCCTGGCTTACACCCACAACCGGCATACGTATCCACCATTCAGGTACAATCCACGAACCATCTGGCATCCGTCGAAACTCTACGCGGCCACCGACCCTAGGAGATCGGCGCTCCCTATCGAGACCCGTATAGCTGTATTCGAGCCACTGAAGCTCAGCTGTTGCAGGGTCCAACCACATCGCACCTCGGATGTCTGGAACACCACGGTCTTCTGTCGGTTCGAATTCGAGTCCAATAAAGCCCTGAATGTTGCGTGCTTCAGCCAAACGAAAGCAGTGGGTATCGAGAAAGACATCAGAGAGCAACGCAGCCGCATCTGGGGCATAGTAAACGTCCGCTCCTCCATCGTCCTGAATGAACCCTCCCTCTACGAGTTCATTAGCCGGCTTGCTCTCGAAAGGCGTCCGCATGTAGGAATCTCGCCGCTGACGCTCCTCACTCAGTACAGCATCCGTCTCCGCGTCGATATCACGGTCATAACGCATCGTCTCATAACGATAGAGCCCTCGATTGTCAGTGATCGACGCCGCGAGCAAAGCCTTTCTCGCCTCGTTCCAGACTTCGGCTACAACCATTCCCTCTTCACCACCGCGAATCTCACAGCGCTCCGATGCAGACACGTCTATCCCTTCTAGCAGAATCGCGCTGGGTTCCATCCGGATCTCTCGTGAGACCGTTTCCGCATGACCCACTGAAAACAGGGCAGTCTCTGTGGTAGCCTGTCCGATCATCTCCGCTCGCAGGTATATGCTTCCATCGAGGACCCCGACGAAAAGTGCACGACCAAGGTCATCAGTCAGAGTGCTGCTTTGAGCTTCTCCTCCTGGCGCGACCAGATGCACGAGCGCTCCAATAACTGGCCGGCCACTCTCTCCGTCGACAACCCTCGCGAGTACCGTCTGAGCCGAAGTATCCTTAGACGTCAAGGCAATCAGGAGCGCTGCAACCATCGCACTAATTGGACTTCGCATAACTGTCATTAATCAGAACTCACACGCAGAACTCTCGAACTAGGTGCCCTGCGAACAGGGCGACCCTTGAGTCACCTATACGTATTCGCATTCGTCTGAATTAGTCAGAAACTTTCGGACCCATAGGTCCCTTAGGGCACCCATGTCGTAAATTGGTCAGCGCTGCTTCTCGGTTTTCCATCCGGCACAGCAGCCGGCTCGCCCACAGCGATAGTGGCTATGATGCGTTCCCCTTGTCGAACGCCCACCGCTTCGCGTGCCCTTGGATCGTCCATCACGCCTCCGCTCTTCACATGGGTTCCAAACCCGAATTCCAACGCCGATAAACAGAGGTTTTGTATCGCCATGTAAGTAGCCGCATAATCCTCTTCCCGGATCTCCGGGTTCTCGTCCAATGTGGTCGCGACAGCGAGCATAGCCGGCAAGTCACGATGTGACGCCTCAACCTTCTCGACCACTGCCATCTTCGCATCTGGCTCGTCCACGCGCTTCGCTTTCCTATGTCCTAAGACCCTGCCGAATCCGGCCCGCGCCTCCGGACCTAACACGTAGAAACGCCACGGCTCTGTCATCCGATGATTGGGTGCCAGCACCGCTGCGGCGATCAGTCGCTCGATTTCTTTTGGGGAAATCAAGCGATCTGTGAAGGATTTGATCGAACGGCGTTCAGAGATTGCTTGTGAGATATTCATAACATCCAATCTGTCGTTATAACGCAGTCTAGAAAAGCGGGCCTGAGTCGGATAAGCTCGGTACCATGAATGATGACAAATGGCCCGATACGTGGGCCCCGTATATGACTTGGTCTAAACACCAAGAGAAGGCAACATTTGATCTGTCCGGGTCAAATCTTCTGCCATGCACTCTCGACGAATTCCCTGAGGCCCTAAGCGCTGTGGCCCTCTATGGACGCAACGACAACGGGTGGCCTCCGCTTATTGAAGCCATCTCATCACGCTACAAGGTGAGCACAGACAGAATTGCAACTGGGCCGGGCGCATCCGGTGCCAACTTCCTCGCATTGGCAGCCCTACTTAGACCGGGTGACACGCTGTTGACCGAGTGGCCGGGCTACGACCCCCACATGGGTGTCGCTCGATTCATCGGTGCGAACGTTGCCACCTTTGATCGGAGTTGGAGTCGTGACTTCAGCCTGACTCCCGATGCCGTCGAGGCGGCTCTCACGCCAGACGTCGGAGCGATCATGCTCACGAACCTGCACAACCCTTCGGGCGTGTATGCCACGTCCGAAGCGCTGGCTCGAGTCGGCGAACTCGCTCGCAGCGTGAACGCACGGGTCGTGGTCGACGAGGTATACCTAGATGCACTGCAGGAGACAGATCACGCTCCTGTTGCTACCCGCGACGACGTTTTCGTCTCGACAAACAGCCTCACGAAGTCCTACGGGCTAGCGGGTGTCAGGGTTGGCTGGCTCATTGCAGAGCCTGAAATTGTGAGGCGGGCGCTACGTGTCCGCGACATTCTCGACGGTGTCGGATCCATTCCGTCTGAGACAATCGGAGCCGTGGCATTCCAGCACCTCGACCGTCTGTTAGAACGGGCCCGCGAGATTCTCGGTCCAGGCGCTGAACGTTTCCGAAGTTTTATGGGAACACGATCAGATCTTGAATGGATAGTGCCGATCGGGGGATCGGTAGCATTCCCGAGGCTTCTCGGAGTTGGCGATACAAGACCGTTCGTCAATTTCGCAGCAAAACATTTCGGCGTCGGCGTGACACCGGGATCTCTCTTTGGTGAGCCCAAGCATTTCCGGGTATCAGTGGCTGGAGACCCTTTAGTTCTTGATCAAGGGTTGGCAAAGCTGGGAGAAGCCCTCGATGCTTGGGACCCCGAAGCCCCCTAAAGTTCTATCAACCTCAAATTCCTCCATCGCACCTTTATCCCACCCCCGTCGTGGATCTGCAGAGCGATGTGACCCTGCCCCTCTCCGATCTGTTCATCCTCGAGATCAATCATTTGCGTTTCGTTAATCCAGGTAGTTATCCGGCCTCCTTCTGCGCGGATCTTCATCTCATTCCACTCACCCATACGAAGAGCCGAGTCTAGCTCCAGATCGGGCTTAATGAGCCAACCTCGGCCATACGACTCGTAAATCCCTCCAGAGTAGAGACCTGATGGAGCTACCTCAGCCTGCCAACCACTGATCCGAACTCCTTCAATTGTAGAGCGAAAAAAGACACCGGAGTTACCATCCGCCTCCTGCTTGAATTCGAGCGTTAGTTCGAAGTCATCATACGTGCGATCGGTACGCAGGTAGCCATACTGAGCGTCCGGGCCACTCTCGCAAACAAGTTCCCCATCTTCAACATACCAGAGTTCGGTCCCATGCACGGTCCAGCCATCTAGGTTTTCCCCATTGAAGATGTGACGCTCTTCTTCCTCAGGTACGCATGTTGCGGCGACTAAAAGAAGAAGGGCCGTAAAGAAGCCGATCCTAGGCATCGCCCAGCCTCCTAACCTTCATATTGCGATACCACACTGGGGTCCCGTGATCCTGTAACCCGATCGAACCTGATGGCGCACGGGCGAAATGCTCTTCTACCGAAAACTTACTGGCTGCGACCCACCCCTCCCATTCAGGGGAGTATAAGTCGTACTCTACCACAAGCTGACCATTGAGCCAGTGTTCAACGTGGTTTCCGTCAACGTAGATCCGTCCCGAATTCCATTCACCTACCGGATATACAAGCCGTGACTCAGCGGCTTGGAGATCATAATTCTCACCTGTGCGATGTGTGCGAGGATCCCATTCAGGAGATTCAGGATATGCCGCGTCGTCTAGGACCTGGTACTCCGGTGCAACCTGCCATAAACCCACGTCAGTTATCTCCTGAACGCGATAAAAGACACCGCTATTACCTCTGCGGCCCACCTTGAAGTCAAAGACCAGTTCGAAGTCTCTGTACTCCGCTTTAGTGATGACATCTCCACCGTCCATGTTGCCACCCGCCGTCTGCAACATCATCTCACCGTCTTGAGCGATCCAAGTTTCGGGCATGTCATCTCGGCCGTACCCACGCCACTGATCGAGCGAGACACCGTCGAAGAGGAGCTCCCACCCATCAGAGCGTTCCTCAACTGAAAGCTTGTTGTGAATCACTTCAGCTCCATCATGGACCAGACTCTCATTATCCTCGGTCGCAAAACACCCCGACAGAAAAACGACCATCGATATCGCGCACGCGCAGCGGAGTGGGGCACAGGCGCTCATAGAACCTCCATTAGGTCCGGATCCCACGAAATTACCTTCTCATCGAAATACGAGTCATTGCAGGCCAATGCAGGCGCGGCTGCGCGAAGCCCAAAGGTGGCATTTTCTTCCACCGGTGTCCCGTCGCGCACCCCCTTAAAGAAGTTCATAAAATGATCAAAGTGCGCTCCCCAGTATCCGTCTTCAGCCATATAAACCGATTCAGCCGGAGGAAGCATCTCCTTGCGTTTATCTAGACCAAGCCCTGCCTCGTCGGCTTTCATCTGATTAAACGCATCGTTCGCACCGACTGACTTGTTCCGCCTCAGAACGACTTCAGTCCATGTCACGTCCATTGCACCTTCGTTCCCTACTAGCCGAAGAAAAGTCGATCCCGAAGTGCCGTCCACAAAATTGACCCGAAGTGAAAGGTTGAACGGCGGGTGACCTTCTGCCTCCGGGTAGTCAAACATGCCTAAGAGGACGTCGGGTACCTCACGCCCGTCCTTCCAGTGCCTTAGGCCGCCCTGGGCCATAATCTTCCTCGGACCGGTTGACGACGTGACGAAGTGCAGGCTCGAAAAAAGGTGCACGAAGAGATCGCCGGACACGCCGGTCCCGTAGTCGCGATAGTTCCGCCAACGGAAAATTCTCAGTGGATCGAACGGCCTGGCTGAGGCGTCACCGAGAAACATGTCCCAATCGACCGTCTGTTCAGATCCGTCTTCCGGAATCGCGTATTGCCACGCACCGATTGGGTCGTTGCGCGCCCAGAACCCCTCCGCATAGTTGAGCTGACCAATCGCACCCTCCTCTAGCAACTGTTTAGCCTTCTCGTTTCCCAAGGAGCTCATACCCTGGCTGCCCACCTGAAATGTTCGACCTGAATCCCGCTCTGCGCGAATCACGTCCGCACCCTGCGCGATCTTGTGCACCATAGGCTTCTCGCAATACACGCTCTTGCCCGCTTCCAGTGCGTCGACAGAGATGCGATGATGCCAATGGTCCGGTGTCCCGCAAATGACAGCATCGACGTCATCGCGAGCCAAGATCTCGCGGTAGTCCCTAGTGGTGAACAAGTCGGCTCCGTGCTCCGTACGAGCCGCATCAAGACGTCCGTCGTAGCAATCGGAAGCCGCCACGAGCTTCACTCCCGGAACTCGGAGCGCTGTCGACACATCAGCCATACCCATACCACCAGCCCCAATAACCGCAATATTGATCTGGTCGTTCGCTGACCGGTATTGGCGTGCCATCCGCTCCGCAACACGCCTGCGTTCACCAGCCAACAGCAGGTGTGGCGTAGCGCCGGCAGCGAGTGCCGCCGTACCAAGGCTGCCTAGAAACGAGCGTCGGGACGAATTTTTTCTTGAGTCTTTCATGGGCTCTCCGAGGGGAAGGTCCGCAAACAATGCGTGGTAGGATTAGGAGCCGCCAGCGGACTATCCAAATGGGGGGCCTAGAGACCCAGAATCGTAATCACCCTCTCTAGAGGTAGACGGGACCATATAGCAGGGGTCGCGATAGCACTCGACCCAAACCACGTTACTCTCCTCTGCGGAATACCTAACTACAGCCAGGGATTCGAAACGACGGTGAATTCATCCCCTCGAACCGATCGGAACATCAGAGCAATCTCGGCGACCTTTCCGTTAGCCCTGCTCACGTTTTGCCTTTCTTGCTCGCCACCTAACACGCCCCCAAATATCGTCCTCATTTATGCCGACGATCTTGGGTGGCGAGACCTTAGCGTACAAGGAAGTGCCTACTACGAGACACCGAATATTGATCGGCTGGCTGAAGAAGGGATGCGCTTCACAGACGCTTATGCTAATGCCCCAAACTGTGCCCCGAGCCGCGCTGCCCTGATATCGGGGCAGTACGCTCCGCGTACCGGTATTTATACCGTAGGAACGGCGGAGCGTGGGCCCGACGAAGAACGTGCCCTAGTCCCGGTCGATAACGAAACAACCCTCGACCTCAACGTCCGCACCATTGCAGAAGTGCTGGGTAATGCTGGATATGCAACCGGCCACGCGGGCAAATGGCATCTCGGGGGTAAAGGATTCCTTCCCGCAGATCAGGGCTTCACATGGTCGATCGCCGGAAGTGAGGCCGGGGCGCCCCCAGACTATTTCTACCCCTACGAGCGAGGCGACCGACGCGTCCCGGATCTCAGTAAAGGGAAAGAAGGCGAATACCTACCGGAACGTCTCGTCAATGAGAGCATCGCCTTCATCGACCGAGAACAAGAGGGTCCCTTCTTCCTCTATCTCTCACACTACGCTGTACACACGCCGATTCAAGCAAGATCAGAAATTGTTGACCGCTACAGATCTAAGCCCCCTATAGGCGGGCATCAGAACCCAACATACGCGGCGATGATCGAGAGCCTAGACCAGGGCGTGGGACGCATACTGACCGCACTTGAAGAACGTGGACTCTCCGACAATACCGTAGTGATCTTCGCATCGGACAATGGAGGCTTCGGACCGGTAACCTCGATGGCTCCACTCCGAGGCTCAAAGGGCATGCTATATGAGGGAGGAATCCGCACTCCGCTGATTGTAAGGTGGCCCGAACAAGTCGACCCAGGATCGACATCCCAGATTCCAGTCATCGGCTTGGATTTGTACCCGACCATGGCCCACCTAGCCGGAGCCTCGCTCCCAGACGATCACACGATAGACGGCGTCAATCTGATCCCTGCTCTCACCGGTTCGGGCGAAGTCCCGGAGAGGGACCTGATCTGGCACTTTCCGGCTTACCTCGAAGCCGACCGATCGGTTGCCGGTATTTGGCGCACCACGCCCGTAAGCGCTTTGCGCCGTGGACCTTATAAGGTGATCTACTTCTTTGAAGAAGACCGTTGGGAGCTATACGACCTCAAGTCGGACGCTTCGGAAATGAACGACTTGTCTGAAAAAAAACCTCAGCTCACCCTGTCTCTGGGTTCGAGCCTGCAACAATGGTGGGCGGACGTCGACGCATTCCTGCCCTTGAGTCCAAACCCTCTTTACCGCGACGAGGGCAATTAACCGATGGATCGGCGTGAGACATTGAAGTTGATGATGATGGCGGCAATGAGTTCCGACAGATTCAGCACCCGGATTTTGTCGGCGCAAGAAAATGGGTTCATCAGCCGATGGCATGAGTGGCCAAACATGGCCTGGGCGGGGCCCGAGCATTGGGGAAATCGACTCCAAGATTGGCAGGTCGTGCAGGGCTCGCTAGTGTGCCAAGTTTGCGCCCCGGACCGAACTCTTCATTGCCTCACGCACTATGCCGTAGAAGGGCATTTCATGACTTCCGTCGAAGTCACGAGGACCGTCGAAGGTTCCGACACAGTGACAGGCTTTCGCATTGGCCTGAAGGGTCCAGCCGACGATATCCGCTCAGCAGTCGTACATGGAAATGGCCTAGATGTGGGCATCGACGGGTCGGGAGCGCTCGTGATTGGTTCAGCACGTTCTCAACATCCGATTTCTTCATATGAGTCTCTACGCCTCGATGCTACTATCACGCGGTCGAACTCAGGATCTCGGATTGAGCTCGTCGCTAGATCAGCCAGTACCGGAACGGAGATCGCGAGCCTATCCCATGAAGACCTTACGGAAAGCGACGTAATCGGGAACATCGCTCTTCTAAGTCATGCAGGGGAACAACGCGCGGGTGCGGGTGCAGTCTTCCGCAACTGGACAATATCAGGTCTCGGCATCGAGACGGACCCCGCCGCGGTATTCGGCCCTATCATGTTCGCACAGTACACGGCCCATAGAGGAGTGCTGAAACTCACAGCCCAACTCGCTCCGATCGAGAGTATCCCGGGTGTGAGATGCACACTCGACATCCGCACTCCGGATGGGATTTGGGCAACAGTCGCAACAGCTCACGTCGACAGCCTGTCGAGAACAGCCCGTTTTCGTGTAGAGGGATGGGACGTGGCTCGTGCCGCAAAATATCGAGTTAGGCTCACACTGCCCCTAAGGAACGGTCCAGAAACATCGGAATACTTAGGCACAATAGCGGAAGAGCCCGGTCGCCTGACTCCAGTTCGCGCAGCAGTCTTCAGCTGCAACGCAGACCACGGGTTCCCCGACGCCGACGTAGTCAGTCACGTCTTAAAGCATAGCCCAGACTTAGCCCTGTTTCTGGGAGACCAGTTCTACGAGGGATCAGGGGGATTCGGAATCCAGACCGACACAATCGAAGCAGCCTCGCTCGACATGCTGCACAAATGGTACATGTTCGGGTGGTCATACAGGGAGTTATTCCGCCACATACCGACAGCCTTCATTCCCGATGACCACGACGTCTACCACGGTAACATTTGGGGAGAGAGCGGACGAAAGGCTCCTACTGAAGCAGGCTGGGGTGCGCAGGCTCAGGACCAGGGCGGGTTCAAGATGCCGCCAGAGTGGGTTAATGCAGTTCAAGTAGCTCAAACGAGCCACCTCCCAGACCCCTACGATCCGACTCCAGTGGATCAAGGAATCGGCGTATACTACACGCGATGGGACTATGGGGGTGTCAGCTTCGCGATTCTCGAAGACCGAAAATTCAAATCATCTCCGTCGAACGTAATGCCGACTGAGGCTAAAGTACTGAACGGCTGGATTCAGAACCCCAACTTCGATGTAACCCAGCACCGCGATCCGCCAGGCTCTGAACTACTGGGAACCCGGCAAATGAAATTCCTCGAAGCATGGTCAGAGGACTGGGGTGGGTCAGCGCAGATGAAGGTGGTTCTCTCCCAGACAAACTTTGCGTCCGTGCACTCGATTCCCAGTGACGCGATGAGCGGGGCTATACTGCCCTCACTCCCAATGCCTCAGCCCGGAACATATGTGGAGGGCGACAAGATCGCGGCTGATATGGATTCCAACGGCTGGCCTTCTCAAAAACGCGATGACGTGCTTAGAATCCTACGCCGGTGTTCAGCTTTCCACATCGCGGGTGATCAACACCTAGCGACAGTAGTAAGACACGGCATCGACGACTTTGGGGATGCCGGCTTCACCTTTACAGGACCGGCCCTTAATAACATCTGGCCTCGACGCTGGTGGCCACCTCGTGAAGACCGCCAAGCTCCCTTGGACATACCCGGTCCGGAGTACACTGGCGACTTTCTTGACGGATTCGGAAACCGGATAACCGTCCACGCTTCCGCCAATCCACGCGCAACAGGACTGCAACCCGCCCTCCTTCATGACCGCGTGACGGGCTATGGGATCGTAATCTTCGACAAGGCAAATGAGCGGATCACAATTGAGTGCTGGCCGAGGCATGTGGACCCGTCACAAGATCAAGCGGTGCAGTTCGAAGGATGGCCGATCACCTTGCACAGTGACGATGGAGACGGACGCAAACCTGTCGGGTATCTCCCGTCCATCCGCGTTCGTGGACTAGATCATGACCCGGTTGTAGAGCTCCGATCAGTCTCAGGAAAACTGGTTTATTCACGAAGGATACAGGGAATGGAATTCAATCTGCCTGTCTTCGACTATGGGCCTCACGTAGTGCGCATCGGTGATCCGGACCAAGCTCTCTGGCTCGAACGCACCGTCCAACCGAATAGGCAGCCAGCAACAACGCTTTTTTTCGACTTCACTCAATGAGCCCTGCGAAACTGTGCTGGCAAGTCAGCTAACTCGCAATTCGACTTGTGGGTATCCGTCCGCACCCAAACATTCGAAGCGGCTCCCACCGAATCGTTCAACCGAATTTCTGATGAATTCTTGCCTCAATGCACCACACCGTAGGGTCTTTGTTCCCGTCCTACTAATCTCATCCGTCCTGTTCGCGCCGCCCCTTACAGCGCAGGACGCAACAGTCCGAACGCTCATAACCGCGGACCGGTTGATCGACGGTTTCGGGAACCTCCAGCGACCAGGGGCAGTCCTGGTAGCCGGAGACCGTATTGTCGCCGTTGGGCAGGACGTAACCGGACAAGCACACGACGAGCGTGTGGACTTGGGAGATGCAACCCTGCTCCCTGGACTCATCGACCTCCACACACACCTGACTGACGCAGAGGACGCTTACTGGGAGAGAGTTTTGGTGACAACCACACCGTCCGAAGCGGCCCTCTACGGCGCGGCCAACGCGCTTACCGCCCTGCGCAGTGGCTTTACCACGGTCCGAGACATGGGACCGGCCTGGTCATTTACCGACGTGGACCTTCGCAACATTATCGACGAGGGAACCCTCCCCGGCCCAAGAATGATGGTCGCCGGAAATTACGTATCCGCGACAGGTGGTGCCGGTGATGCTCGTCAGTTCTCGATCTACGTCGATGTCCCGGCTGTTCGCAATCTTGCCGACGGTGTAGATGAGGTGCGAAAAGCGGTGAGGACCAACCTCAAGCAGGGAGCGGACTTCATAAAGATCCTGGCGACCGGTGCAGTGCTGTCGCGCGGGATCTCACCAGGGGCGCAGCAGTATTCAGATGAGGAGCTCGCCGTAGCCGTCGTGGAGGCAGGGCGCTGGGACCGTTTCGTGGCAGCGCACGCGCATGGGACGGAGGGGATAAAGGCAGCAATCCGTGCCGGAGTCAGGACTGTTGATCACGGTTCTATGATGGACGACGAAGCCATACAAATGCTGCTGGCCCAAGACTACACATACTACGTCCCAACCCTATATGTGGGAGTGATCGTACCGCGGGAAGGTGCAGCCATGGGAATTCCTCCGGAGCAGGTCCAAAGATCCACTGAGATGATGCGCTACCGAAACGCAACTTTTCGAAAAGCTCTCGAGGCAGGACTACCCATCGGCTTTGGAACTGACGCTGGTGCTTTTCCACACGACCAGAACGCCCGTGAATTCAGCATTCGGGTTCAGAATGGGGAAAGACCCATGGACGCTATCACCGCGGCTACCAGTCTCAACGCTAAGATCATGGGTTGGGAGGCAGACGTCGGAAGCCTAGAAACCGGAAAATTCGCTGATGTAGTCGCAGTTCCGGGGAGCCCATTGGAAGACATCACGGCACTGGAACGCGTCCTTTTCGTGATGAAGGGAGGGGAGATCGTCCGAAACGATGTGCAAAGATGAAAACAGGAGCATCAAAGACTCGGTCAGCGACACAATTCGTGAGCTGGCAAATGTTTGCGGGGTTTGCCTTTGTAGCTCTGTTGGGAGGATGTGACCGTAACGACTCTCAGCCCGTGCGCTTCTCACCTGTCTCGGAAGAGTTGTTCGACGAAGGTGGAGCATTAACCGACGCCTGGGCCGACGTAGACCTAGACGGTGACCCTGACCGTTTCGTTGGCTTCAACGGAACGCCGAGTCGGCTTTACAGAAACGATGGGATCGACGGCTTCGTGGACATCGCATCTGAGGTCGGACTAACGACTAAACGCTCTGTGCGCACATCAGCGTGGGGGGACTTCGATTCAGACGGGGATCCAGACCTGCTACTCGGTTACTCAGGCGAAGAGCCCGTTATCGCGCTATGGAAGAACAACGGAGCCACATTCACCGAGGTGTCGGAGATGGTAGGTCTAAGGATAGTGAGTGGGACCACCAGACAAGCCGCCTGGGTCGATGTGGACGCCGACGGTGACCTAGACCTCTTTCTGGCCATGCGTGACGGACCGAACCATCTTTTTATACAAACCGCCGGAAAGTTCAAGAACGAGGCACACAACCTTGGACTCGATGACACGCGACGCACAGTAGGCGCCTTATGGTTCGATGATGGTGACGGATGGCTCGACGTCATTGTCACCAATATGAATGGCGACGCCAACGGACTCTATCTCGGCAGCGAAGCTGGTTTTACCGAGTCACAGGAAGAAGAAATACACGGCGGTGGAAGGGCTATAGGAGATGAGAGTCAAGGCTCAGTGCGACCGTGCTCCGTCGACTACGATGCCGACGGAGATTTCGACCTGTTTTTCGCCAACTACGGTCCAAACGGACTGCTCGAGCGCACACCCGAAGGATGGCTGAACAGAGCCGACGAGGTCGGAGTCGCAAATCCTTCGCGCTACGATACTTGCGCTTGGGCCGATTTTGATCATGACGGCTCGGTTGACCTGTTTGTTAACGGAACTGTTGGAGGGGAGGTGCACTATCGGGATTGGCTCATGCGCCGCGAAGGAGACATAAACTTCATCGACGTTACCCCACTGGAAATCTTGGAGCGTAATGCTAGCCATGGCGCCACTTGGGTAGACTATGACTTGGACGGGGATCTCGACCTAGCCTTGGCCGGGTCAGCAATAGACGGCACACATGCCCTTCTTGAAAACCTGCTTCGTCCTGAATTTGCGTGGCACTCGCTGCAAGTTCGTGTTTTAGACGAGAAGGGGCATAGCACTAGGCCTGGTTCCGAGGTACGACTCTTCGTCTCCGGAACTGACCGTCTTCTCGGAACACGCCGCGTCGACTCAGGATCAGGCTACGACGCACAATCCGATCTTCCAGTGCACTTTGGCGTTCCGGGTGGGCAGAAGGTGGACGTGGAAATCACAGTCCCCGGCGGCGGGCGACGTAGTGTGACCCGTATCGATGGTGTCGATCCACGGATGTATCAGGGTCGCTCTTTAGAGGTCCGGACCGATCACCGCTAGAACCTGAATCACTACCACTGCTCAATACGGTCCTGGGCCGTGAAAAAGAGAATCCGCTCCTTCACGGGCTCACCGGTCAGCTGAGCCCAAGCTTCAGCATATAGATCAACCTGACGACGGTAGGCCGCCTCTCGAGCCGTAAAATCGGGATCAGTTCCAACGTCCGTTTTGTAGTCCGCTACAACCCAACCACCACGCTCACGGAAGGCGAGGTCAATCACGCCCTCCAGCACCGAAACCGGCATGTTCTCTCCCTCTGCAACATCGGCTGCCGGGTACCCGTGCCCCTGCCGAGACCTCACTTGTTTCTCCTCATCCCTAGAGAGTTCTTGGCCGAAGAGGTCTAACTGCCTACGTGCACGGCCGGGGCCCGACTCAGATTCAGAATCATGCTCCGGGTCGGGCTTGCCGTCACTCAACCCAGGCAGAGCGAAAGAGATTTCTGTTAACATGCGCTTAGCCGCCTTCGCCCTACTCCAAAGGGACGAAGATTGGACCGCTTTTACTAGTCCGATTAGCTCGCGTAATTCCATCGGCTCCCCATTGTCGTCGAGCGGACGTCCGTGCTCTACCAGCAGGTTTCTGAAAACTCCCTGAGAAGCTTGATCCGGAGAGACCTCAGCCGCGTGAGCCAGTGCTGCATGGACCGCACTCCCCCATGAATAGCCCCGAAACTCCGAAGATGCCCTAGTCGGCTCCTTAATGGATTTTTTCAGCGACCGGGATACATCGCGCGAATCCGAGTCAGCAAAAGAACCTGAGGGTGAGAGATCTTCTTTCGTGAGACTGGTCACAGTCTGGTGCAAAAACGTAGGAACAGCCCGACTCGACAGATCTGCGAAAGCTCGCTTAACCTCGTTGCCTACTTCTTCATTTGAAAAACTGAGAGTATCTCGCTCGCTGGCCGTCCGAGGCTCTAAGCTAAGAACGATGGCATTGTCTTCGAGCCAGGTTTCGAGGGGCGCCCACGGTGAGCGGGAACGATTCTTTCTCGGCCACCTAGAGATAACTAGTTCCTCCTCAGCACGAGTGACCGCAACGTAGAGGAGGCGGACATACTCGTCCCGGCTAAAATCCTTCTCGAGTGCTTCATACTCGAACCAGTTCTCCGGACGGGCTAGGTCACGGTTGTCCGTCACGCGCATATAACCCTTGGCCCCGTCATCTCTGCTCCTTGTCGTATGTATCTTTGGCCGCCTCGGGTTCGGTGATGACGTCGGTTGAGCCAGCACAACGACTTTCCCCTGGAGTCCTTTAGCCTGATGCAAATTCATTAATCGCACAGCATCCGGTCGTCCCGGTTCCAGCGGGGCTTCTGCACGCTGCTGATCCAGAGCGGCTTGGACTGCCGAAAGCGCGCCGGGTAATGACGCGTCACCAGCGAGAGCCGCAGCACGCACCGAATCAAGTACATACAACAGTGCACCGGCCCTCAGCGTACCAAGTTCTTCCGCGGCCGCATACGGCAGCAGCCCCAATTCGCTCGTGACACTCCCGAGAAAGATGTCCGCCGGTTCCGAAATAGACCTCCGCCACCACCCGTGCAGGCGCCTCAGAGCCGAGAGCACATCCTCATTCCCCTCACTCCCCGGCCTCATCACGTCGAAGGTACCGCCACCCAAAGAGTGCTGGGTGAGCTTCTCATAATCGAGTCCGAAGAAGAGGCCCGTAAGCACAGCCACAACCCGCACCGGATTAGTGGGGTCGATCATGCACTGAATTAGCACTTTGAGTTCATCTATCTCCCCGCCCACACCGACACCTGCTCCCGCGACCGAGACTGGAAGCCCATGAGACTCCAACGCTTTAGCATATTCGATGAGTTGGTGTGGAAGCCTGGTCAGAACAAGAAAGTCCTCAGGATTCCTCTCCCCGGCGTCGATGCGCTCACGAATCCATGAGGCAATTCGCAAGCCGTCATCCGCAGCCACATCCTCCAGCCGTGTCCTTTCAGGATCAACGTCGTAAACGAAAACTCCCTCGCACGGGACATCGCCTTTGGGCGGTATTGTGTCCAAGCGCTCAAACGCGGCCTGGCTATCGGTCGCTTCAGCAGGAAAGAAGTCGGGGTCGGAGAAGACCTGATTTACTAGCTCACCAATAGCAGGCCTAGACCTGAAATTGGTTGAGAGGCGCAGAACTTCTCCAAGCTCACTAAAGCGCTCCTTCACCAACCGATAGAACTGGATGTCAGCCCGACGGAATCGATAGATGCTCTGCTTCGGGTCCCCAACGACGAAGAGTGACCCCGGCCTAGGATTCGCAAACCACCAGTCAACTCCCATATCTCCGGACGAATCTTCTGGAGGATCCGAAGCAAGCAGGAACACGATCTCGGCTTGAAGAGGATCCGTATCCTGAAATTCGTCTACGAAGATGCAACGATAACGGTCTCCTAGGTAACGCCGGACTTGAGGATTTTCCCTCAAGAGCCGGCCAGTAAGTTCGAGAAGGTCCTGAAAGTCGAGCTTGCCTATTCGCATCCGGTGAGCAGCGAACTCGGTCACCGCCGCGCGACCAAGATCGATCGCGAGAGCATATCGGTATCCGAGCCAACGGCTTACGAGACTGTGTGCAGGTGTATCCCCTACTCCAAACTTATCGACACGCTCGCAGAATGCCTTCGCCAAAGCTTTATCACGCCACCGCTTCTGTACCACTTTGTGCCCGCGTGGGCCTTTCTTGCACAAGAGAGCAACGGCACTAATCACATCCGTTGTCTCTTTCCAACCAGTGACCTCGCGCTCGAAGTGCAACTCACGGATAATTTCCTGCAGTCTATCCCACCCTTTCTCAGGTCGCTTCTCGTCCATTAGCTCCCAGCCAGTCTCCACAATGGACTCGAGTTCTTTCCTTACCGTTGCTAGCTCTGCGGCTGTAGGCAGACCTGACGTCGCTGTGGGAAACACAACATCATCGTTACCGACTAGGACCTCGAACATCCCGTATAGAGAAACCGGTGAAATTCCGGCCTCCGATAATTTTTCGAGACGCGGATCACAATCGCGTGTGAGTCTCTCTAGGTACGAATCCCAGAAACGACGACAGAGTTCTTCCCGCTCTTCAACACGAAGCTCTTCAAAGCCCGGATCAAGACCGACATCAATCGGCCGTTCTCTGAGAAGACGCGCACAGAAGGAGTGAATAGTGCCTATGAATGCACGATCGATGTCATCAAGCGCTTTAACTAGGCGACCCACAATCAGATCGTCCTGCACTTCGACCTCACGCTGCTCATTGAGCGTAAGCTCTACCTGCGCTTGAAACCGTTCCCTTAGTTCTGCTGCCGCCTTTCGAGTAAAGGTGACTGCCGCTATCTCGTCCACTTTAGCCGTTCCAGTCGAGATCAGGGCTACAAGACGATCCACCAGAGCTGTTGTCTTACCTGACCCCGCTCCAGCCTCCACAAATAAATTCGTACCCAAGTCCGACTTGATGCGGGCTCGGGCTTCGTCGTCCGGGAGTGAGGGTCGGGGTGCGGCGTTTTTGGTCACGCCGGCAATCTGACCTTTGGAATCATTCGAGGGAAGATCCTCGACCGCTGGCAGAGCCCATCCGGACCGGTATGAAATGACTGGAGCACACAGAGTCGAGGTGGAGATAAGCGCGGCGACATTAGGTCCCAATGACCGCGGAATCGGAGTTGGCGCCCTAAGCTCTGCTAGTCACGATTCAGGTCGTACCTCATGATGCGGCCATGTGGACCGGCCTTGTTCCGCTCAAGCCCAAAAACCTCCCCTAAAGGACCGGGGGCTAGATCAAGATGCGCTCTGAGCGCCTCTCGTTCCGATTTACTCATCGAGAACGAAAACGCTGAAACATTCCGCTCCATCTGACCCAATCGTGTTGCCCCACAGATCACCCCTGCTACCTGTGATTGATCGAGAACCCAACGAAGCGCTACGGACGACATCTCAACACCGTGATTCTGAGCTATTCCCGCCATAGTTTGTAGCAAAGCCTGATAGGCTTCCCAGCCGCCAAATTCGTCTATGATGAGGCGGTACTTAATGAGTGAGCGGTTCTGAAACTCGATCGGTTCGCTCTCTCCCAACCAACGGTCCGTGAGAAATCCTCCCGCTAGGGCCCCAAAGCCTAACATCCACGTTTGAGAGCCTTCGCAGTGCAGAGCCAATGATCGCTCTGGTCGGCGATCGAGAAGCGAATACTGAACCTGATTGATGATCGGCACGAACCCGACGGCGTTCAGTCTCTTAATCCTGGACACGTCAAGATTGGTGACCCCTACATTACCGATTTTCCCTTCCTCCCTTAGTTCATCCAGCCAGCCGGCCGTGTCCTCAAAGCCAGGGACTTCGTTCCGCCACCAGTAGTATTGGACGAGGTCAAGCCTCTCCAGACCCAGCCGGCTTAAAGACCGCTCCACTATTCGGCGCACATACGATCGATCTACAAGGGGAAGATCCGACCAGTCGGGTACAAACTTCGTATGTATCTGGATCTGAGTCTCGTTAGAACTCGATGCCCAGCGCTTGATGAAACGGCCAAATATTTCTTCTACGCCAGTGTAAATATCAGCGCAGTCAAAGGTTGTGACACCGAGCTCGGCTGAAGCCTCCAGCACATCGATGGGATCATCTTGACCAGCTTGGGTCAGGGGGTGACCTGATGAAAATTGCCAACCGCCATGGATAAGGCGACTTATCGAATATCCGTCCCTAATATCGCGACGATCGACCACGAAATCGCGTGACTTGGCCTTCACCCGGCTGTGCTATCTCCCAGCGGTACACGAGTCACATCAGAGTGACGGAATACAGTCTGTCCGGTCCGTGTGATCCGGAAACGCGCACCGCACAAGGGATCCGGACAAGCAACCTCCATGTCCGTTGTCATCCAGTCGTGCGGATGAGTCTCGCGCTGCTTAGCGGGCAGGAGTGGGAGTAGCGCCGCGAGCGGATAGATCGGAAACGCTTGTCCGGATGGGATCGTAAGGTTTTCACCCGACAGTTCGAAGTAGTCGCCTATAGCGTGATTGCACACCATGGGCTTGTCTCCTGCGATAACCTCGACACGCAGATCGTACAAAAGAAACTCATCAGATGCCTGCACGGTGAGGTCAATCTCCTGCTGTTGATTGCGCCAGCATGTCATGAAGCCAGTGACCCGCTCGGGCCACCTTGGCTTCCACATAAGGTCGATTGTATCTGTTTAGAGTCCCGTGCAACGGTCGTCGATTAACTACCTCAATCCCCGCATCCTGCATCGCCTGGACCTTATCCGGATTGTTGGTGAGTAGCTCGATACGACCGATACCTATCTCGTGGAGGATCTGTGCTGCCACACCGTAGCGACGCTCGTCCGGACCGAAACCTAGGGTTCTGTCGGCGTCTATCGTATCAAGGCCATTTTCCTGCAGGGTGTAGGCCCTGAACTTATTGTTAAGCCCAATGCCACGACCCTCCTGCGCGAGATAGAGAAGGACGCCGCCCCCCTTTTCTTCAAAGAACTTCATACTGCCGAGAAGTTGCTCTCCACAGTCACACTTCAAGCTTCCAAAAAGGTCCCCCGTGAAACACGCTGAATGCAGGCGTACCGGCAGTGGATCGGGCCAATACTTTGGGTTTCCAACAATGATCGCAACATGTTCTTGAAGCCCGTGCGACTCTCGGAACAACACAAAACGGGACTCTTCGTTTTCGCTCAAGGGAACTGGGGCTTCACTAATCGCAACAACATGACCATCGCACGAAGCTGTGTAATATTCGTTCACTTCACCAACGTCGACGGACAGCAGTTCACCGGTGCTGAGAGCTTCATCGATACGTGAGGCAGGAGGTGTTCCAGCCGGCATCGCGACCACTGCCGGCAACAGTCGGGAGAGCCTGACCAACGACAGTCCGGCAGCCTCTCCCGGTGTAGCCGACGACAACTGAATCGCAGCGGTCTCGTGCACGACATCACTTGAACATGCCAAAGCCAGGATCTCCTGCATGTTGACTGCACGCCTCAAGGGGATGGAGTAACCCGCATGCTCAAGCTCATTTATCTCTGCAGGAGATAGTCCCATTGATGCGATCCGATGTGCCGTCACAACGAGACGCAATGCTTCATTGCCCATTGCGCGAAATCTGTCGAGCGAATCCAGATCAAGGCCATCGACGGCAGCGACTAGGGCACCACTCACCAACCCACCATCGGAGGGTGAAGCACCTTTGTCGGTGATAAAGAGAGGGCGCCCTTGGCGCAGATCGAATAGCCCACGTTCAGCGTTGTACATGATACGACTTACTGGGAGTAGTGGTGTAGGCGCAACGGACATAGTGTCCATTAGCTTCTGTCTCTGTGGAGTCGTGCTCCACTGAAAGTGCGTCCTTTGCGGCACGCACAAAGATGATCTCGTCAGACGGTGCTGTCTCAGTTGGCACAAGGAGAAGCCCCGCCGCCTGAGACCGCAGTCCAAACGACTGCAAGCTCGTCCATCGCACGAGCGGTACACTCAAGATGAGCCCAAGGAAAATCGGACTCATCCAGAGAAAGAAAAGAGGGCTCAGTAATAGAGTCGTACCACCCCAAAGTAGTCCAACCGCCAACGGCCAGCGAGCTGTTCCCAACGCCTCTCGCCAAGTCAAGTCCGAGCCTTCTCGGTCCTGAGCAGCCCAACCCACGGACTGGCCCAACATGATTTCGACCACAAATCGCGCATGGGACAGCATCATGACCGGTGCTAGAAGGACTGAGAACACAGTCTCTGTAACCACACTGACGACTATACGGAGCGCTCCACCGAACGCATCCCGATCGTTCGAGAGGCATGCTATAAGGCCAAACATTTTCGGTAAGAAAAGTAGAGAGCCTGTGAATATAAGCAGCGAAAATAACGGAGCCTTGATAAGCAAGGGGGGTGCAACGGTAACTCCATGGCTTGAGGGTATGAGGACATAAGCCGTCCCTGCCACAAGAATTAGTAGCCAGAGGAGCGAGGAGATATAGGTCATAGCACCCAAGAGAAAATGGACTTTGCTCAGTGGGTGAAGTCTCTCACCCTTCAGCAGTCTTAAGTGCTGGAGGCTCCCCTGGGCCCAACGACGATCTCTCCTAGAATAGGCTTCGATGTTGCCAGGAACCTCTTCCCAACTCCCGGCGGCATCTGGGACGAAAATCACACGCCAACCGGCCCGGCGCAAAAACGCAGCCTCTACGAAGTCGTGACTGAGGACCTGACCACCCATTGGAGGACGTCCAGAAAGCACCGGGAGCTTCGCATGGTCACGAAATGGGCGTAGACGCACGATCGCATTGTGACCCCAGTAGTTAGCAGTATCCCCAAACCAGAAAGCCTGACCAAACGCTAAGACTGGACCGTATAATGCTCCTGCGAACTGAACCAGTCGTCCAAATAAAGAACGTTGCAGAGCAGGCAGGGGTAGCGTCTGAATCAGGCCAACATCCGGATTAGCTTCCATAAGATCCATTAGATGCAGGATTATCTCGCCCGTCATAAGCGAGTCTGCATCGAGCACGACCATAAGGTCATAGTCGTAACCGCAGCGCTCACAGAACTCGGACACGTTCCCAGCCTTTCTGCCCTCGTTCAGGTCTCGACGTCGGTAGTGAATCGGGAAATCTGGATACCGAGACTGTAGTTCCATCCACCGCTCGACCTCCGCGGCCGCTATAGAATGGATTCGGGTATCACTTAGTAGGTGAACGTGCACCGAATCAGTCTCAAGTGTCACCTTTCGCAGTGATTGGATCATGGCTTCGATCCGCGCCATGACCAATTCAGGTTGCTCATTGTGGACCGGGATTACCAGAGCCGTTTTTGGAATCGCTCTGGGGCGCACCTGTCCCCTAGGAAGCGGCCGTTTTAACGACCCGGTCACGTCCAAAGTTACTGGATCCCGCCCAGACACCCTGAGCACAAATCCAATCACAGATGTCCAAAACGGCACCACGATACATGCAAAGGTTGGAACGAACAGCGCGAGAATGACACACTCCAGCAATGTCAGTCCCTGCGCGGATACAATGGCAGTCATCATGAGCGTGCCACCTAGAGTCGTCAGCCCCACCAGACCGAAGTACACAGTGCGGCGAACTCGAGTGAACGGAATGTTCAGTTCAAGGGGCACTGGGAGGCTCCCATAAATAGCTCCACGTCTCACTTATGGCTTGGTTTTCTAGGCGAAGGTAAACGCGCATATCTGCCCCGCGATCCTCTTCTGCAACCAAAGTGAACGTCGCTCGCCGACCACCATCAGGAAGGACCTGAACCGAAAGATTCGAGATCTCTCCGGAAGACACCTGAGCCTCCGCAGAAACCATCGCGCGGGGCGGCAAAAACTGAAGTGGGCCACCGTTGAAGTCCACCACAACTCGTCTATGAGTTCTTGGTGGCGGATTAAACTGACCCGGCAATGCGTCCCAACCAATCCGCGTGCGGGTCACCTGCGCAAGAGATTGAGCGCGGTCTTCGGGGCTCAGGATCTCTGAGTCGAGTCTTTCATCGAACGTGATCAGGCGGTATCGGTACGTGCGAGACTCCCCTGCCCCCAACAACTCGTCTGGCACCCAAGAGGCGACGACGTTGTCATTGAACTCTGAGTCCGTAGGAATTTCGAGAAGCTCAAGCCCCCCTGAACCCCAGTCACCCTCCACCTGAACCCACTTGCTCGGTCGCCGATGGTATTCAGCCTCGAGATCCATGTAGTTCTCAAATGAGCGATCTCGTTGCACGAGCCCAAAACCCATAGGGGACATATCGCGCAGCGATGTAAGACGGATTCCATCTCCGTTGGTCAATGGACGCCAAATCCACTCGCCCCTACCCGTGTGCATAAGAACGCCCTCTGAGTCATGGACTCTGGGCCGGAAATCTTCATCCCCACCGCGATCGAAAGTCCCATGCAAATACATACTCGTCAGCGGAGCAACGCCGAGCTTCCCAACATCTGTTCTTGCGAAGAGTCTCGCTTCTACGTCGAGAACGGTTGGGGCCAATTCTCTTCCAGGTGTCAATTGGAAGTGAAATGCACCTGTGATCGATGGACCATCGAGCAAGCCTAACAATGTCAGGCTTTTTGACTGATCCCCCGGCCGCACTACCCAGAACTCAACAAAATCGGGAAACTCCTCCCCGGCAGAGCTGGCGACATCAACCGCTATCCCTCTTGAAGAGATGCCGTAAACCTGTCCCGGACCAAGCAGACGGAAATACGACGCGCCGAGGAACGAAACCACCTCATCTAGGTGGCCAACCTCGTTCAAAGGGTACAGGATCTTCAGCCCGGCGTACCCTGCTTGAGGGGCGACCGATAGGTCTAGCCCTCTCAATTCATCTCCGTATTCAAAAAGAGTTGGATCGAAGGCGATCGTTGAAGCTCGTCCGTCCTTCACGAGATGGATTTGAACCGGGTCGTTGTTACCACCGCCCGGATGGAAGAGCTGTACCTCAAACGGCAATTCCTCACGCCAGATTGCCCGATCTGACCGGAATGCTATGCTCCGATGCTGAACATAGGTAAGGTCTGACAGAGACCGAGACACAATGGGAGTCGGCGCACGGTAATCTGACTGGGCACGAAGTCGTGCATATGTGGTAACGTGTTCGAACAGAGTCAGCCCACCGGGTTCCGAAACCCATGCAGGCATATTCACACCAGATCCGTTAACTACTTCCTCGTGGGGGTGGGCTGGCGGAATCTCATCACCACCGGCGTTTGATCTAGGGATGTCCTCGCCGACACATGCACCCCACCCTCCTGTAAGCAGGAGGGTCCACAGCAGACGAATACGGAAGACAGGTATCATGTACAGAAAGTTTTGGAATCGGCAATCACGGGGTATGAGGGCAATAGCTACCCTCGTACTGGCCAATTCTTTCCTTCTCTTTCCTGTCTGGGTCCTCAACCGCGGATTCAAGCCTCACCTCCTGGCGCTAGAAACAGCAATCCTCACGGCAGCCTTTCTGTTATTTCCACGCGGACGATTGACGAGGGTCGCCGCGCGTCTTTCTGGCCTGCTCGTGGTCACCATCTCTGTACTGCAGCTCGGCGACACCACAGCTCGCATGAGCCTAGCGCGCCCGCTAAATCTGTATCTTGATCTTCAACTAGTTAGTTCCGTAGTCAATCTTCTTCATGGCACACTGGGAGAGCTAGTTGGCACGATTGCAGTAGCCAGCGGCATACTCCTCTATGCTCTCGTAGCCATATTGCTCGGATCCCTTCTTGGAACACTGCACCCAGAAACCGGGAACCGGCAACAAAAGATGGTATCGGCGCTTCTCCTCATATTAGCGCTTGTGGCTGTTCCTTTGCGCTGGATGCACCCGAATGGCGTTGTGCTCGGTCTTCCAGCGGTTCAACTGACCAGAGATCAGGTGAAACATGTCTCAAGCATGATTCTTGAGAACGAGCGGTTCGCGCGGGAGATGGAACACGTGCCGGGTCAATATGAGGAGACTCTCGGCCTGCTAGAGGGACTTGAAGGCCGCGACCTCATAATGGCGTTCATCGAATCGTATGGAATCTCTGCAATTGAGGACGAACGTTACGCGCCGGTAATCCGACCTCGGCTAGAGTCTATGGATGCCGCGCTTGAGGAAGCCGGAATCCACGTCGTCACAGGAAAGTTGATAGCGCCCAGCCAAGGAGGGATGTCGTGGCTGGGGCACGGATCGATACTGAGCGGGCTCTGGCTCGAAAACCAATTGAGATATGACCTTCTCCTCGCAAGCGATCGGCAGACTCTTGTGGATGACTTTAAAGCCGCCGGGTACAGGACCACAGCTATAGTGCCGGCTATAACTATGGCGTGGCCAGAAGGTGACCGTTTTGGATACGACCAGATCTATGCGTTTCATGACATCAAGTATGAAGGCCCTTCACTGAATTGGGTCACGATGCCCGATCAGTTTACATGGTCCTACTTAGAACAAACGGTGCGCAAGGAAAGCTCGCGACCGCTATTCGCCGAAATCAGTCTCATCAGCAGCCACGCGCCCTGGACACCGATCCTTCCGGTAATAGAGGACTGGTCGGCGATCGGAAATGGGGAAATCTTCGATCCTTTCGGGGATGCCGGAGAAGCCCCTGAAGACCTGTGGAGAGACGGCGATCGGGTACGTGAGCACTACGCGCTAGCAGTTGGATACGCAATCGACGCAATGGCATCCTATGCGGAACGCTACCTCAACGCACAAACGGTATTGATAGCCCTAGGAGACCACCAAGCCGCACCTCTGATAACTGGTCAAGATGCTAGCCGGGCTGTGCCAGTCCATGTGATCGCACGGGACCTTGAAGTGCTCACGCCATTCCTCGACTGGGGTTTTCTTCCCGGAGTCATGCCCCCGAGCACGGAAGAGGTCCGACAGATGGACGCATTTCGTAACTGGTTTGTGAACGCATATAGCGGTACAAAAGAGGAGAGCCCCTCTCCATGAGGCGCCTGCTAGGCCTAGCACGTTCGATGCTTATATACTGGCGCCCCGGCCGTCAGAGAGGCCTGCGAACCCTATACTCTTCATTCGTCAGCGCAGGCGACCTAGTCTTCGATGTCGGTGCTCACCTAGGTGACCGGACGGTCGCTTTTTGTGACCTAGGCGCACGGGTCATCGCAATCGAGCCCCAAGAAGACGTACTGCCCTGGCTTCGCAGACGGATCGGCCGAAAATCGGGCGCAACCCTTGTGAATGCAGCAGTTGGTAGAGCGAAAGGCACCGGGAATCTGCTAGTCAGCGACAACAACCCGACCCTTTCGACCTTAGCAGACGACTGGCGAAAAAAGGTCGTGCGCAAGAATCCATCCTTTCGTGAGGTCCGCTGGAATCGAAGGCAAGAGGTTCGCGTGACAACGCTCGACGCCTTGATAGAGGAACATGGAGAACCAAGCTTCTGCAAAATCGACGTAGAGGGTCACGAGGCGGAGGTTCTCGCTGGCCTATCGCAGTCCATCGCTATGGTTTCGATCGAATTCGTGTCCGGGACCCTCGAAATCGCTGAGGCATCTATCGACCGGCTCGAATCCCTCGGTCATTACGAGTACAATGCCATCCCTGGAGAGAAACGCCGTTTCCTCTGGGAAGCGTGGCAGACTCCAGACAAAATGAGGGGCTGGCTAGCACATCAGGCCATTAAATTCCCCTCGGGTGATCTATACGCACGACGGATCTCAAGGTTACAGGACACAACCACATGAAGTGGCACGATCTCAATAGCCCCGAAATCAAGGCTCTAGCCAGTCGAGACCCAGTGGCAATTCTGCCAGTCGCCGCCATCGAACAGCATGGGCCTCACCTCCCGCTCTCCACAGACGTCAATATTGGGGAGGGGTTGGTCGAAGCAGCAGTAACCCAACTGGAGACGATACCGCTAGTCGTTCTGCCGACCCAAGCCGTTGGGGCGAGCTTGGAGCACGTAACGTTTCCAGGCACCCTAACCCTCTCTCCACAATCACTCGAAGATGCTCTGGTGGGGCTAGCGAGCGGACTTCACGCCGCGGGCCTCCGGCGGCTTGTTCTTAGTAATAGCCACGGAGGTAACAAAGCGGCAATCGACTCCGCAGCTCTGCGTATCCGATGTGAGTTCACTATGCTCGTTGTGAAAGCCCATTACTTTCGCTTTCCGAAACCCTCAGATGTCGGACTTCCCGATACGGAATGGATGCACGGGCTGCACGGAGGAGCTATAGAGACCGCGATGATGATGCACCTGAAACCAGATCTCGTCAGGACCGATGAGCTTCAGTGTTTCAGTTCGCTCGGAGAAGAACTAGAAAGGACACTTACCTGGATCAGACCCGAGGGTGTCGCTCCCTTTGCCTGGACGTCATACGATCTA
>DLTN01000028.1 GCA_002500925.1 Gemmatimonadales bacterium UBA7835
TACTTCTGACTTCTGACGATTCCGGTGAAGGTTTTTTTCTCCTATCGGCCGGTGAGGAAGCCGACGTCAATGTTTCTGAGGTTGGCCCTCGAATAGCGGCTGTGCTAGAGGGAAAGGGTGGGGGGTCCGGTCGCGTGTTCCAGGGCCGCGCAACCCAACTTTCCAAATCAGGCGAGGCGGTGGCGCTAATTAGGTAAGTCAGCAGGATGCGATGGTTACCAGTCGCACTGGTCTAGGGATTGAGACAAGTTGTGTCCATCCATAAACTGATCTCGGATCTTACATATGCCCTACATTGACCAACTGTCACGAACCCGAATTGCTGGGGGTGAACCACCTTCTAGCCCGGGAGAGCTCAACTACGCTTTAACGATGCTAGTCAATAGCTATTTACGGAGTGCCGCAGAGGATGCGGGCCGTGTCCGGTACGCTCATTTGAACGAAGTAGTGGGCGTCCTGGAGTGCGCGAAGCTTGAGCTTTACAGACGTGTAGCCTCCCCCTATGAGGATCAAAAGATGACCGAAAGCGGGGACGTATATTCAATCGTGTGATGCGACTAGGGACTAACACTTGTAATAGTTTTCGCTGCATAAGCAGATGCTCCCGCACTTGGCTTGATTTTGGCGGGGGCGAGATTTGCGCGGGATCCTGTAGGCCCACTTTTGCTTGGGGAGCTTCCTAATGAACGAGTTTCTGGCTCAGCCTTTTTACGGAAATACGATTCTGCAGTGGCTCATCGCGGCCGGAATCGCGGGTGGATCTGTGCTCGTCGGAAAGACGGTGTACCGGTTGACCAGTGGAGTTATCCAGAACGCTACGAGAAAGACTGAGACAGAAGTTGACGACTTCATAGTGGATACGATCGGGGAGCCCGTCGTGGTTGTTGTAACAGTCCTCGGTTTCTGGATAGCAGTCCAGACTCTATCGTTGCCAGTCAGCGTCGACGCGTTCCTGTGGGTGGCGACTGAGGCGGCCATAGTCCTTTCTGTGACATGGGCTCTAGCGAGGGTGTGGGACGCCTTCGTCTCCGGGTGGGTCACGGCTCTCGTCTCAACGAGCGATAGTGACCTCGATGACCAGCTTCTACCTATAGCAAGGCGTGGGGGTAAGTCAGCAGTCTGGATAGTCGGTGTGGTCGTTGCCCTCAATAACGCCGGTTACGACGTGATGGCGCTGATCGCTGGCCTGGGCATCGGTGGCTTGGCTCTCGCCATGGCTGCTAAGGATACCGTGGCCAACTTCTTCGGTGGTTTTACGATCTTTACGGATCGCCCCTTTTCAATTGGTGACCGAATCGTGATCAGCGGATTCGAAGGCTCGGTCAGCGAGATCGGGATCCGAAGCACTCGACTCAAGACCCTCGCCGGCCGGGAAGTCACCATTCCCAATTCTCGTTTTGCCGACTCAGCAGTAGAGAACGTTTCGCGTGAGCCAAACCGAAAGATTGTGCTAAATCTCGGCTTGACCTATGACACTACCCCTGGGGAGGTGCGTCGCGCGCTTGATCTCTTGAGGGAGATAGTAGAGTCGCAGGGAGAGCACACCGAGGAGGACATTACCGTAGGGTTTGATTCGTTCGGTGACTTTGCTCTAGGTGTAACAATGATCTACTACATCGCCAAAGGGGCGGACGTGATGAGCGTGCAGACTGCCGTCAATCTTGCAATTCTAGAGTGTTTCGAAGCCGAGGGTCTAGACATGGCATTCCCTACGCAGACTATTCACACGGTCTCGAGCCAGGAATAGCGTAACAATCACTTTGACTGTGTATTAGCTGGTCCGGGTAAGCTGCAGTCCCTGTTGTAACATTGAGGACTGGGGTCTCAGCCCTCGCCAGCGCTAGCGAAGTTCCAAGGCTTGTGGTCTGATTCTGTCCTGGAATCCATCACGGCACGGATCTGCTCAACTACGCCCGGATACCGATCTGCTATATCGCTTGTCTCGAATGGGTCGGCTTCAAGATCATAGAGCTCAATGGGTGCATGGGGGTCTTCGTGAACTCCTAGGCGGACACCTTTCCACTGACCCACGCGCACTGCTTGTGCGCCGTTCCAAAGACCATGGTACTCCCAATATAGTGAACGGTCATCGTTCCTTTGTTCTCCAAGGAGCGCGGGTAGGATCGAGGTGCCGTCTATATCGGCAGGGGCTTCCACTCCAGCTATATCTGCGAATGTCGGCATCATATCCCAGAATGCTGAGACCTCGTCACTCTCTGTCCCAGCCTCAATGTGTCCAGGCCATCGCGCTATCAGGGGTACACGTATTCCGCCTTCGTAGAGAGATCCTTTCAGTCCACGAAGACCTGCCGTGCTCTCGAAGAATTCTGCGTCAACGCCGCCTGTGTAGGTCGTGCCGTTATCACTCGTAAACATCACGACTGTGTTTTCTGCAAGTCCAAGTTCGTCTAAGTGATCTAGAATCCGACCGATATGGTCGTCCATGCGCGTAATCATCCCTGCGTAGGCGGACAGAGGTCGGTGGTGCGGAAGATAGGTTGGATCCCCGAGGTAGGGTTCTTCCTCGAATGCCCCGTCGTATTGTGCCAGCGATGAGTCTGGAACCTGAAGAGCTACGTGCGGAATTGTGAAGGGGAGATAGAGAAAGAACGGATGGTCTCTGTTCTCCTCAATGAAGCGGAGCGCGTCATCCGCCATCACGTCGAGGGAATAGTCATTCCCTTGGTATCGTTTATACTGCTCTGGATCAGTAGGATCTGTGCCTTCAAAACGTTGGTGTGCAGAAAAGTACTCGTTATCCAAATCGACTCGACTTCCGTTCCGCCACAGGTGTGTGGGGTAGAAATTGTGAGCGAGTTGCTGATCTAGGTATCCGAAGAAGTAGTCGAAGCCTTGGAAGCGGGGTTGCCCCAGTGATTCTCGACCTCCTAGACCCCATTTCCCAATTGCGCCGGTTACGTAACCGGCGTCTTGGAGCATAGTCCCGATCGTATAAGTGCCAGAGTCGAGTGGCATTTGTCCGAGCTCTTCTGGATCCGGGTATCCTCCCACCTCGTAGTTGTCTCGAATTTGTGACCTTAGCGTACTTAGCCCAGTAAGGAGTGTCCCTCTTGAAGGAGCACATACCGGGCTGCCGGAATAGTGCTGCGTGAATCTCATGCCATCCGCTGCTAGCCTGTCGAGGTTTGGTGTTCTTATTAGGGATTGCCCGTAGGAACCAAGTTCTCCGTATCCTAGATCATCGGCGAGCATGTATACGATGTTTGGCGGATTGGTGTCCGTAACCGGCGTGCAGCCCCCAATCACGAGGATGCCGAGAGCGAGTATTCGTGGCATTGTCATGTGAGGTTCTCTCTGGGTCTAGAAACGAAGTAGTCGTGTAGCCTTGATAGCGAGACCACGTGTCCGAAGCCCTGTACCATGCGGCCCCCTGTCGCGCTCGTCAGTCCACACAAGGAAGAACTCGCTTCCGGGCGCATATTCCCATCTGAAGCGGATGTTGCTGGACAGGATTTGGTCTGCCTCATTGTACTGGAGTAGGGCACTCGCGAACATGCGCGGCGTGAAGGCGTAGTCAGTTCGGAGGCGAAATACCGACTGTGTAGATTCAGCCTGAGGTAAGTTCAACACGTTGAAGCTTACGCCGGGCTCGAGCGAGAGGTTGTTGGTTAAGACCATCCGACTCCGATTTAGAGACAGCGAGCGGATCGACCCGTTGTAGAACGACCCCCATTGAAATGCTACGCTACCGGACAGTATGCGCTGCGGGCCTCCGGTGTAGGAGATCCGCTGGCTGGTGAAGGTGTAGCTACCTTGTCCAATCGCTAGTTCATTGGACACTTGGAATGGCTTGTCGAGTCGTTCGAACTCGCGGATACCTTCGATTGCCCATCGATCGCTGTTTTCCATTTCGATATCGAATCTTGCAGTCTGCAATCGGGACTGCAGTCGTCCTGAACCGTCCTGGAAGTAGTCTGCGTTAGCTTGCCAGCTCAATTTCCTTATCGCTTCGATAGACGTCGGCCTCGGACTGAAGCGCAAGCTTCCTGAAGACTTTTGAAAGTCGCTACGACGAAGGAAGCCCACCTCAGGATTGAAAGCGTCCCCCACTTTCAGATGAGAAGCGTCGGCCCCGTATGTGTCTCCGTTGTACGACATGGCGACTTGCCAACTCTGGTTATCACCATCACGAGAAGTGGTTTCGGTCTGCGACCAGTATGCTCCAGCTTCAAAGTTTTGGCCGAACCCAAATGAGGCGTCCATTCCGTACGCCTGGTTGGTCCCGTCGCCACCGGCCGCTATCGAACGGTTCGTAAAGAGAGCACCGATTGAACTCCGGGTTAGGATATCCCTCTGGATCCTTATTACGGAGTAGTTCGTGCTCTCGACCCCTTTAGGCTCGACGTTACCTGTCTGAATATTCACGAGACCCACATTGAACGGACCTACCTTACCGGTGACGCGTCCTCCCGCTTGAATGGGTACAACTTGGCCTCGCTCTAGTCCTATCCGACGGCTATAGAAAAGGGTGGGGCGGTCGCCACCTCCTCGGGACCCACCGCCACCACCTCCTCGGAAACCACCACTTCCACCTTGGCCGAAATCAAATACACCTCTTCCTTCTAAAAAGAAGTCGCGCTTTTCGGGAAAGAAGAGGCTGAAACGAGTGAGGTTTACCTGCTGTTCGTCGACTTCTACCTGAGCGAAGTCGGTGTTGAGCGTAATATCAGCAGTCAGGTTTGCAGTGATTCCATACTTCACATCTAGACCGATATCGCCGGTCGCATCGTTGTTGATTGCGGGACTGGTTAGGCGGTTTGTTGAGAGCCCACCGATGGCATAGGGCTTCAGTTCGAGGTTGCTGCCTGCAGGTGGCAGGTTCAGTTCGACTAGTGTACCGCCGGCTGATATTCGATTCATCGCCTGTGGCCCTGCTAGAACAGGTGGGACCGGGTTTAGGTACGTCCATTCGTTCTTGTGTAGGATGGATCGTCTGAGTTGGATCCCCCACATCCGGTTTTCGCCCGATGTATATCGGAGTGACTTGAATGGGATTGCCATTTCAACGACCCACCCACCGTCGAATGTTCCTCCTTCTACGTCCCAAACAGGGTTCCAGTCTTTGTTCGGGCTTCCCTCTCCTACTACTGCATAATCCGCTCGTGCTCCCAGAGGGTTAGCGTAGAAGACCAGACCATTTCTGCGGTCGTAGAACGTGTCGAGCATAACTCCAAAGTGCTCGTTATTTCGCAGACCGTCGGAGTCTCGACGATACTCGTTGATCACCCAATCATCGGGGTCGGCAGAATCCCAACATCGGCATGTGATATAGAGGTTGTCATCATCAAAGGCGATCCATACGTCAGTTTGCTCAGACGACGGATTGCCTGCCACTGGAACCACCTGTATAAAATCTCCGAAAGGTTCGTATTCCTGATAGACGGACTCTTCGAGTCGCCCGTCTAGCACAATGGGTTCAGAAATCCTGATCGCACGCACGGTTGCGCGACCTCGGTCGTCTCGTGTTATGGAAGCGGGGAGTACGGGGGCGTTCGCTCCGTCTATGACCGTGGGTCTTCGTTCGTCTTGGCCTTTAACTTGGACGGGGTTAATGGCAACAGCTAAGGCGGTGGCCGCGATTAGGCCACGAAGCAGTTCAAATGAAACTGGACGCATCCGTGCACTCGAAAATTTTCGGATCGGGTGCCGAAGCGGGACGCGGTTCACCCGTACAAGACGGGCGGGAAGATTCTGGGTTCGTCCGTGCCCCGCAAGGGAGTGACCAACACTCAGAATTGCCGATCTATGAGCGCATTTCAGGAAAAGTGGGTGACAGAAGGCCATCCTTCGAACGGCCGTGAGGATCCTGGTTGCCTCTCACCCGGTTGACGAGCTCCAGCGCTGACTCCGTGCACGGCGGCAGTTCGTCGGGAGATTCCCCTAGTGGAGTGACACGGTCGCCCCACTTCACGAGTAGCGAGCAGTATGTTAGCCCTCCTCCAAATGCGGGCATCAGGATCCAGCTGTTTGGCTCAATCCTGCCCTCGCTTAAGGCCTCCACTAGTGCTACCGGAACAGTAGCAGCGCTCATGTTTCCGTATTTCTCTACGGTCAACATCACCCGTTCCATAGGAATACCGGTGTGCTTGGCCACCGATTCGATGATTCGGAGGTTGGCTTGGTGAGGAATGACGAGCGAGATGTCGTCGGCTGTTAGTGCTGAGCGATTGAGTACTTCGCTCGAAGCTCGAGACATTCCTAGGACGGCTCGTTTGAAGATTTGTTGGCCATCGAAGTCCCAAAACGTATCTCCGAGTGTGATCCCGTAACCGGAGTAGCTGCAGCCGAACCCTCGGACACGCAGCGTGTGACGAGCTTCAGCGTCACAACCGAGTACGCTCGCTAACAAGCCTTCTTCTTGGTCTGTTGCTTCTAGGACGACTGCCGCGGCCCCATCCCCGAAGAGCACCGCAACGTTTCGGTTAGTCCAATCCATGTATCGGCTGATCAGTTCCACGCCGATCACCACAGCATTTCGAACTTGACCTGCTTGGATCATCGCAGTTGCGGCTGCTAGCCCATAGCAGAAGCTGGTGCATGCCGTATTGAGATCCATCGAGGCGGCGTTTGATGCCCCGAGTGAGAATTGGACACCAGAGGCACTGTTTGGGCAAAGCTCCTCGTTACTCACCCCACCGTAGATTACAAGGTCTAGGTCAGTTGGATTGAGGCCCGCACACGCCAGGGCTCGCTTAGCGGCGAGGGTCGCCATCTCAGTTGCCGACACATGAGAGATACGACGTTCCTTCATGCCCGTTCTCGTGATAATCCACTCGTCGGACGTATCTAGGAAGGTAGATAGGTCATTGTTCGAAAGCACAGCGGGGGGCATGCACGAGCCCCAGCCAGTGATAGCGGCGTACTGGGTCGCTTTGATACCCTCAGAGTCTCTCGTCAATTCATGCCTGGTGGTGCGATGCGCCTCGTTGTGGCTTGTTCGAACGCATACGCGAGTTCAATGAGTCGGGGTTCGCTACACGCATTACCCGTGAAGCTGACGCCGAAGGGGCGTGGTTTTGCCTCGAAGCCTTCTGGAAGGGCCGGATCGAACTCCGACGGCGTCAGGGCGAAGGGAACAATGACGGTCGGGTATCCAGGCCGAGCGGCAATACCTGCACCACTTGAACCAGGAAAAAGCAGTGCGTCGAGATTGTGCTCAGCCATCGCGGCGTCAATGCCCAGTTCGCCATTTAGTAAGAGGTCACGGGCCCTATCCGCTTCATATTGAGCCTTGTCGGCTTCTAGATCGATTTCGTCGGATTGATCGAGCCTGAGTTGATCATACTTGAGAGTTCCAGCGTGGCGGTTTTTTTCGTTCCAATCGCGTAGTTCAGTGAGAGTGCTCACAGGTGCTGCATCTCCGAGAGAGGCGAGCCAGGTGTTGAAGTCCCTTTTCATCCCATAGAAGAGGACGCTACTGCCTCCTGCGGTCATAAGGTTCTGAGAGGGGTCAGGGTCTAGGACACTCGGGATGTTCGCCGGGTCAACAATGGTTGCACCTTGGTCCCGCAGGATTTGTATCACTTCGTCCATGACACCTCGCGCATGAGGCGGAAGGCCACCCCGATAGACTTCTTGTCCTGGGACTGAGACAGAGTCGTAG
>DLTN01000089.1 GCA_002500925.1 Gemmatimonadales bacterium UBA7835
CAACCGCACCTGGCACGAAGTCATGGGCATCATCCTGCGTGCCTTTCCAGGCTAGAAAAAGATCGTCTTTCACAGTCGTTCGAGAATCTTGGGACACGCCCCGAACGACGACGTCCTCCGATCCGCGCACCTCGGTAAGGAGGCCGGCAGTCCGGAGGACGTCTAGCACCGCGTGAAGCGCGCAGGCCACCTCACTCATCATCCTGCCCTCCCGAACGCAGGCGTACCACTTCTCCCCTAGTGACTACTGAGCCAGCAGTCGGATACGTGCGGACGACATCGCCCGTCCCCATCTCTGTGACGCGCAAACCGTGCTTATGTAGTTCTCGAACCGCAAAGCGCACTGGCAGACCTGACACATCAGGAATCGCCACTGCATCCGCTCCGCCTTCTGACTCAGGCAGTTCCGGAGAAAGCGGAATCGGAACGGGGGTGTTTATGTATTCAGCGTAGCGGTCAGGCGAAACAACTTCCACAGGCTCTCTCGCCGATTCAGCGAGCGTTTCTATATCCAGAATGTTCGCGGCTAATGCTGCCTCCATCACAGACCGCGTTACGGGAGCCGCTACGGCACCCCCGTAATAGACGCCGCCTTCCGGGCGATCAAGCTTGACGAAGATGACGAGCTGAGGATTATCTGCTGGGAAATACCCGATGAATGATGAGGAATAGTCACCACTCTGATAAACGCCACCGGTGGCGAAGCGAGCAGTCCCACTCTTACCTGCGACTTGATAGCTACCTATCCGCGCAGCTCCACCAGTTCCGGTTTCTACGACGTCGACCATTGCACGACCCACCTGAGCCGCGGTCTGTGGGCTGACAACTCGACGGATCTCTTGTGCCTCAAGTCGCTCGAGTGTCCTACCGTTAGCGTCTCGGATTTCGCGGATCAACCTTGGCCTCATCAGAGTTCCACCATTAGCGATCGCCCCATACGCCATCGCCATCTGTAGTGGCGTAGCAGACATCTCGTATCCAATCGCTAAAGACTGGGGAGACTGCCGACTCCAACGATCAGGTGAGCGGAGCACCCCCTCGACCTCTCCTGGAAGCTTTATACCAGTCCGGGTGCCGAAACCGAAGTCACGGAGACTCTGGTAATGAAGTCCTTCCGGAAGAACGAGTGCAGCTTTGGCAATACCAACATTGGAGGACTCATAGAAGGCCTCTCTAAGCGTGACCTGTTCACTTTCGACATGCACATCACTGAGTGTTCGACCATTGATCGTCCAGCGCCCATTGCCTATATCGATTGAGTCGTTCAAGTCTGCCAGGCCATTTTCAAGCAGGGCAGCGACTGTGAAGACTTTGAGAGTAGACCCAGGCTCAAACGGCGCATTAATTGCGGAGAGCGCGGCAATGTTCTTGTCACGAATCGAGAATAAGGCCTTTATCTCTCCGGTGTAGGGATCGGTGATCAGGATGTCACCGCCGAACGCCTGATGCTCGTCAATCGCCTCCAGCAGGGCGGACTGAGCGATCTCCTGAAGTTCCATATCCAGAGTCAGTAAGACCTCTCCACCTGCCCGCGGCTCTTCAACGGTGACCCTTTGCCCTGGCAGGGGGTTGCCATGAGCATCGCGAGCGAATATCTGCGAACCAGTTGTTCCTCTTAGGTGTTCGTCGAATTGCTGTTCGACCCCACCTCTCCCGTCCCCATCAATCACAACACCGGTCACTCCTCGGGCGATCTCTCCGTGGGGGTAATAGCGCTGGTATAGAGATTGGACGTGCACACCAGAGAGGCCCACCAACGAATCCCGAACGGCCATAGAGTAGAGACCGACCCGGTTCCAACCAGACTCACCCGATACGAGCCTCTCCGCACGCGAGGAGCTTAGTCCGAGTACGTCGGTCAGTCGTTGCCTCACTGCAACCGGATCCCGCACCTCACGCGGTGCGATGTTGACCAGCACACGTTCACGCGTGACCGATAAAGGGACACCATTCCCTACAAGAACAGTCCCTCGGGGGGCGGGTAGCGTGGCCGCACCCTCCTGCTGGCGAACGGCTATGTCCTCCCACGTCGAAGCTTGAACAATCTGGATCTGTCCCGCGCGCGCTATCACAGCCACCGCACCAATCAGCCACGCTGCTAGGATAGCTCGTCTGCGCCAAGCATAGGGATCCATCGCATCATGGCGGCGGCGACTCACGGCTTGTCCTCGATCCCAAGAACTACCATTTCTTGGCCGGACGGCCTAACCATTCCTAAGCCTTCGGCTGCTCCGACGATGTGCGTCATGCTGCTGCGGACTTGGATGTCTCGCTCTAGCTCAATCCGCTCTGCCTGGGCTACAGACACCTGCCTTCGAAGCTGGTCAAGCGCTTGATTCGCTTCGAAGGCCCTGCTTTGTCTCCAGGTTACGACACCCAGAGACAGAAGAAAGAAGGTGAATGTTAGAGCAACACGCCAAAGTAGTCGCGCGTCCATCAGGCGGCCCTCCGCCAAGCGCGAAGACGAGCACTTCTAGCTCTTGGGTTACGCTTCACTTCCTCATCAGTTGGTCGGAGGACCTTCCGTGTTAACGTCTCTCCAAGTGCATGGCCTCGGCACATGCATGCGGGCAATTCAGCAGGGCATACGCATGCCCTGCTCCACTCACGGAACGCGCTTTTCACCGCCCGATCTTCAACTGAGTGATACGCTATCACTGTCATCACTCCCCCAGCTTTCATGACATCCCGGAGTGCAGGCAATCCTGCCTCGAGTGCGTCTATCTCTTCGTTGACTGCGATACGAACTGACTGGAAGATTCGTGCCTTTTTTTTGATACTAGGGGAATGACCAAGGGAAACCGTCATTGCCGCTACTAGATCATCGCTGCTTTCCAGGGGCTCCTTGACCCGCCGCTTCACAATTTCTCGTGCGAGTCGGCGCGCCCGCGGCTCATCTCCAAAGTCTCGGAAGACGTGGGTCAACTCTTCCTCGCTGGCTTCAGCCAGGAAGGTTGTGGCATCAGGACCCTCAGCATCCATGCGCATATCAAGCTTCACACCACGCCGAAAAGTGAAGCCACGGTCATCGGAGTCGATTTGGTGTGAGCTCACACCGAGATCAAGCAGGACCCCGTCTAGACCGCGATCTCGAATCTCAGGGTCAAGTACCGCACGATCGAACCGGGCTGATACGAATCGCACCCGGCTTCTATGATCCGCAAGCACCCGTCGTGCCTCATCCAAGGCTTCTGGGTCACGGTCGACCGCAATGACACGACACTTCTCTGACGACTCAAGTATCATCCTAGTATGACCACCGCCGCCGACAGTGCCATCGAGATACAGCCCGTCTTCGGCAGTACACATTAAGTCCAGTACCTCCTTACCCATGACCGGTTCGTGGTAGCTGGACATACGCGCTAGCCGAAGAGTTTGTGGGCGAAGTGCTGGAAGTCTCCTGCCTGCTCTTTGACCAGTTCCCCGTATGTCACCGGGTCCCAGAGTTCTACTCGGTCGAGATTTCCGATGAGCAGAACAGTTCCCGAGAGATTCGCAGCATCCTGAAGAGCCCCTGGAACGAGGATTCTACCTTGCCTGTCAGGTGACACCTCAACCGCCTGTCCTATAACCAAACGAACTTGATTCCAGGCAGCCGGATCCGCGCGCCGGAACTTGAGAAGCTCCTGCTGGACATCCTGCCACTTAGCCTCCGGAAAAAGGGTCAAATACCGAGACTCCCATTGCAGTAGGATGAAGCGATCACCATCTGCCTCACGCCGGAACGCCGACGGGAGGCTGACGCGTCCCTTCTGATCCATCTGATGCTCGTATTGCCCTACAAAACCGTTCACGCGGCACACTCTAGTGGTACAAAGTGGGATGAAGTGGTAAATGATGGGCCATAATACGACCAGGGACAGCAGAGCGTCAAGGGGTATTTTTTATGATTTTTTCTGCATTGCCATCATTAGCTGTTAGGGGATTTCCTCTTTTATCATATGGATTCTTAGCGGCCTCTTCGTAAATCGAATTTTTCGAAATTGCGAAGAAAAACCGAAAGTCGGTTAAGGGGCCCGGCCAAACGAGTGGGGACAAATGGGTAACTCCGGCGTTATTGCATCTGAGCCGATACCGGAACGGCTAATCGCACAGGAGCGCCAAGTGGAGGTGCGACTGCACCGGATCAGTCGATACTTGGTCGGCTGTCAGGTGGCTAAACGAAAGAAAGCGCCGCGGAGAGTACCTTCCCCGCGGCGCTTTCTTTTCGCGGTACTAAGCCGCGACCCTATTCAAGTGTGTGCTAGCTACCGCGCTTGATGATCGCTTCCTGAATTTCGATATACGTACCGACGTTAGACTGGATCTCAGAAAGATTTACGCCCACCGACGCCGGATATTCACCGGCTAGGCCCAGCAGTCTAAGAGCTTCCTGGAAAGCAGGCAGAGTGGCCTGAGCAGACTGGAGCGTGTTGGGCTCTTGGTCGGCCACAGCTTTGCGGTACAGGCTGAATGCATGCCAGAAATTCATCTGGTTCATCATGTCATCACCAAGGTTCGGGATCTGCTTACCCAGAACCATCCCGTCAACTGTGTACTGAAACCTGTTCTGCTGGTAGCCATTCTGATAGGCTTCCGCGAACACCATCGTACCAGCCTGCGCCGCTTGGGCCGGATTACCTTCAGCTGCACGAGACAAGACGACTACCGCATCTTGCAAGCGGCCAGCTTGGATCAGCCAGTTCCCCTGCCGGAGTGCAGCACTCGGATGTTCCGGATTGATCTCCATGACACGGTCTAGTGCGGTGATCGCATCATCGAGCCGGTCGGCCCTCTGGAGCGCATCGGCATAAAGAAGCCAAGGGCGGTCCTCCGACGGATGTGTTTCCAGCACGCGCTCACTCATCATGATCGCGTTATCAAGGTCTTCTAGCTGGATATAAGCTGACACCACGTTCTCCAACAAGCGGACCTCTGTCTCAGTGCCCTTAACTTCGAACACCTTCACATAGGAGTCGATCGCCTCTCGATAGTATCCGGCTGCCTCGGGTGCCAAACTCTCTTCACCGTCGGCGGGCGCAGTGAGAGCCGCCTCTTGCTGTATGTCACTAGCAGCCCTGAAGGCGAATCCGCCATACTGGGTGTGCAGGTCAACGTTCTCAGGATCAACGTCGAGACCCACCTGAATGAAAGCCATCGCTCCAACTGGATCACCCGCCTGAGCCAACTCATACGCAATTCGCATCCGAATAGCGGAGTTCCCTGGGTTGATATCAAGATAGCGCGAGTAGTAGTCACGTGCCTTGTCGTCTTGCTCGCTTACGGCTGCGATGTAACCAGCCAACTGCAAAGCATCTTCGTGGAACGGGTTAGCTTCGATCACTGTCTCCAGTTCTCCGAGCGACTCATCCATACGCTCCATCTCGTAAAGAATCCGACCGCGCAGATAGCGAGTCCCTACCTGGTTCGGGTTCAGAGAGAGTGACTCATCGCAGTTACGCAAAGCGTTGTCCCACTGCTGTGATGCGTAGTAATCGTTACAAATCGCCGCCGAACGTACCGTGGTGGAATAGCGCTCGAACTGCTCATATATGTTCTGCGCAGCGAGTTCTCTGTCGTCCTTGGTAGCCGGAAAAGCTTCGATTGGAAAAGACTCCGAGCCTTGGATATCCCAAACCTCAGCGGAGAGCATGAAGTTGTCTTTAGACACTTCCGTGTAACTACCACATATGGCGACTGGAATACTGACCTGAGACGCAAGCTGACGCGTGTAAAGACAGTTCAAGTCATCAATCTTCATATCAAAGCGCTTGGCTTCGTCCTTGATATCCCCCTCCTCCATGGATACGTGCGTTGGGAAATCTTCCAGCAACTCACGTAGTTCCTTAGAGACATCTTTTCCGAATCCACGATCCGCATCCTCAAGGGGCTCGAAGTACGGAATGATGACTCGGAAACGCCCTCCGTCCTGGGCCGCTACCTGAGCAGCAGGGGCGATCACGATAGCGGCAAGCGCCAAAGCGAAAGTTAGCTTGAGCCGTCCAAGCATTGCTTCATCTCCTTGGGTTTCACCCACCGTAGCAAGGCAGGCTCATCCGGATCGGAATCCGAACAGGTTCAATCTCGTCTATTGATTAATCTTGAGTACCACACACAAAAGCCGGAGATCCGAAGATCTACGGATCACGGCATGAACAGCTTGCGAATTTATTCACAAAGCTTGAAGTGGGCAAACATATTTTTCGGCAAAGGGCTGGAATCAATGGATCTCGGGTAAGCCCGCGGCACCCCCGTGCGCAATCTGGCAAAGGCCACACCGTAACGTGAATCATTTCAGGTTTTATTCGAGAGGCCCATCGAACGACTCAAGGATTCGGCGCAAATCAACCGGCATTAGAGAGGAAGCCCCCGCTGAATAGTCATACATAACTTGCACAGTTGAACCACTCTGAAGCTTGTCCCCAGTCTCTCCACGAACCTCATACTGAAACTCAAAGTGCTTCCTGCCAATCCGTGACACGCGCACTCCCACCGAAACCGTCTGAGGCCAAAACACTCTGGAGTGCCAACGTACGCTGCACTCAGCTAGCACATAGGGGAGTTCCGCAGTCTGGCTATCACCTACCACATGCTCCCAGTATGCCCAGCGAGCCTCTTCAAAATAAATAAGGGCATCGGCGTGGTGCACGTGCCCAGCCACATCCACATCACGAAACCGAACGGGCACAGAGTGCCAAAAGCGGAAGTCAGAATCACTCTCGCCGCTGTCGTGCTTTACTTTTTCACTCATTAGACTCCTACGGGCTTCATTCTAGCCAGCAACTCGGCACTTTTGGTGAACGCTTAAGGGTGCTCCGTGTAGAACCCAGGTTCCAAGCCAGCTTGCTATGAATATTTTAAGGATAAGCGCATACAGTGTCTCCTAGACAGCGCTGAAAAAGTGCCGAAACGGATCAGTTCAAAACACAAAAATCCACTAGATCGGAGACCTACCCCAATCTCACTATGCTAAGGATACAGAGTCGAGCCCTGCTCAACCCTATCGCCATCATGCTCACTTCACTGAGTACCACACCAGTACTCGGACAAGATGAGCAATGCCACTATAGGGGAGCCCCTGAAGCCCTAGCAGAACGTGTGAGTCCGCTGGATTCTGTGGCCATCCCGCTTGGAGGTGGGCAAGCCAAGCTTTGTTACGGCCGGCCGTCAGCACGGGGGCGAACGATGGTGGGAGGCGAGGATCCCCTAGGGCAGCCATGGCGCATGGGTGCCAATGAGCCGACAACGCTCCATCTCCCATTCGCCGCTCGCTTAGGCTCAATAGACCTGCCACCCGGGCAATACTCGCTATACGCAATTCCGGCAGAAACCGAGTGGACCGTGATCGTGAACACAAATACCAACCGTTGGGGCATTCCTATAAGTCCGGACGTGCGCTCATCGGATCTCGGGAGTGTGAAAGTGGCCCCAAGCGAATCGAGCGAATACGTCGAAACAATGACATTCAGCTTTCGGGGATCAGGCCTGAGCGGCCTTATCACGTTCGCCTGGGAACGTGCAACATTCGACCTCCCCATTTCACGTCGCTGAACGATCAGAATCGTGCCCCTCAGTTCCAGAAAACTTAGGTGATGGCTAACGATCCTCTTTCTCTAAGTGGCGCGGTCGAAATCATCGCACATCGTGGGTTTAGCGCTCGCGCGCCCGAAAACACGATCGCAGCACTTACTCTAGCCCTCGAAGAAGGGGCTACGGCAGTCGAATTCGACCTTCGTACCTCGGGTGACGGCAACCCGGTACTCATGCATGACAAGACACTGAGTCGAACCACAAATGGTATCGGCAAAGTGGAAGAGCTAAGCCTACGAGAGCTTACAAAGCTGGATGCAGGCTCTTGGTTCAATTCAACCTTCGAGGGGGAACGTGTCCCTTCGCTCGCTGAGGCACTTGAGTGCCTAAAAGTACAGGTCAAAACCATTTTCGCAGAGTTAAAGGGAGAAAGTACAACCCAAAACCTACGAAACGTAGTCTCGATAACGCGAGCCGCTGGCCTCCTCGACAAAACCGTATTTATCGCTAAAGACTGGTCGCTGCTTGACGAACTCCGGCGGCATGCCCCGGAAGCTCTCGTAGGTCCTATTGTCGAGCGCCGGGAACAGACGCACGAAGCCTTTACTCGTGTAACTAATGATCCCCGAGCCCTTATAGACTTCGATGCACGCATCCTCCTGAAGGATCCAGACATAGCGCGTTACGCAAAACGAAATGGAGTGGAGATCGCCGTATGGACCGTGGATAACATAGGAGACGCAGATGTGCTCCTAGAGTTCGGAGTCCGTCGCATTACCACCAACCAAGTGGGGCGGATGCTAGCGTGGGCTAGCACTCTTTAGGCACGTCTATAACCACCACCTTTGCAAGTCGACTCAGTTGAGATCATCGGCCACCTGTTCCCCTTCTGTAACCGGCCCGTCTACCGGCAATTTCAGCGTGAACGTGCTTCCCTTACCAAGGGTCGAGTCGACTTCAGCGCTACCACCATGGGCAGAAGCCACTCCTTTGACGATCGCCAGACCCAGACCTGCTGAACCCCCATCTCTCTTCCCACCTTGAGAGAATCGATCAAAGATCCGTCCTCCAACATCCGGAGCGACTCCTGGTCCGCTATCCGTTACTGAGACGCGAACCCACGAACCGTCATAGGTGCTGGACGCAGTGACACTGCCGCCTTCGGGGGTCAAGCGGATTGCGTTGTCCAGCAAGTTGGATACCGCTTGGATAACGCGGTCTCGGTCCACTCGAGCTACAACCGGTCCAGTATTCTCAACGCTAAGATTGATAGAGCGCGATGATGCTCGCATTTCAAACAGTGACACGGCTTCATCCAAAAGCATCACCAGATCTTCCTTAGACGGCCGCACAACAAAGATCCCCGCTTCAATTCGGGACGCGTCGAGAAGGTCTCCAATGAGGCCCTGCATGCGCTTTCCGGATCTGTGAATCATCTCAGCCTGACGTCTGCGTTCCTGCTCGTCCAGTGAGAGATCGAGTAAGATTTCGGCCGCCGCAATCGTAACGCTCAACGGATTTTGCAAGTCATGCGAAACGATGGAAACAACATCTTCGCGCTGACGCACCGCCCTCCGAAGTTCGGCCTCGCGTTCAAAAGTTTCCGTCATATCGGCAAACGTGAGAACGGCACCAATCAAATCCGTTCCATCGATCATCGGCAACAAAGACCAACGCGCTGGAAATGGGATACCCCTCCGGTGCCAAAGGACAGCCCCATCTCCCGACTCTAGTGCTTTACCTTTCGCGGCAGCAGAGAGTAACGATGACGAAGACCGGTCCTCTGCTCTTCCTTCTCTATCGGAATGAAAAATCGTTGCATGCACATCCCGTCCGCGGATTTCGGATACAGTGTATCCGAGGAGGCGAGCACCAGCCCGATTTAGCGAAACACATCGCCCACCAAGGTCCATACCCAGCACACCATCATCGGTGGCCTCCAGGAGTGCGTCGGCTTCTCTTCTCTGCTGAACCGCGACACGCCGCCGTGTCTCCCTTTCCACAGTTAGTGCGCGATAACGGTACGCCACCCGACCAACAATTAAAGTGGCAAGGAGAGCGACGAAAGCCAGTGCTAGCATTATGCGTGCCTGTAATCGCTGCTCCGTAACTACTCTACTGCGACTAGCACTAACATGCTCTGCAATGATGAGATCGAGATCTCGTGTTGCTCTTTGCAGGTCCTCATACCCCTGCCGCAGTTGAGCTCTCGCATCCTCTGTCGGTCCTTGCTCGAAGAGCTGAATATTATTGAAGCGCCAATCGAATGACTCGCTGCGCAGTGCTGCTACCCGCTCGAAAACAGTCCTATCTAAATAGATGGGAGCGGGAGAAGAGTCTGACTGAAGCTCCCCGAGTACATCTTGATCTAACTCTCTCGCGAACACAGCCAACGAGTCTAGTACCGCATCCTCTTCGACGATTGCAGCCCTATAATATTCGCGGAATGAGCCATCGCGAGAGAGCAGAAAGCCCTCTACCCGTGCCATCTGTCTCGCCTTCAAAAGGCCCAGCTTCGCGCTTAGCCTCGTTGCTGGCTCACCTACGTTGATGATCATGCCCTGAACAGCCGCAACCCGAAAACCGAAGTATGAGGGCACAGCAACCAGTGCGATCAACGCCAGAGCGACAAAACCTAGTGCCCAAAGCCCACGTGCTGACGGTGGGCGGGGCACCTGGGGCTCGATTCGTGAGAATGGCTGCCATCCCGTTTTATCCGTCATCTCCGGTCCGCCATTCTTCCCCTAACAGTCGAAATCGAAGTCCTCTTCACATGCGCCTAGGAATAGAACCCTCAACACTTCAGGTAGAGTACGCTCATGATAGCCAATCCGTAAACAATGATGTGAGGTCACAGCAAGACAGCACTTCGGACTTTTTAGTTGCGGATAGAAGAGAGGCTAATCCCGTCCAAAACCTCAGGGTCAGCAGAGAGTTCCGTCTCTCCCGGCTCGAAGCCGTTCATACGTAGAATATACGCCACAAGGCCAACTGTTTCTTCATCGGTGAGGCTACCCGGGGCAGTTTCAGGCATCTGTGTCTGGATCATCTGATATAGTGAACCCGCATGACGACGGCTCCATTTGAACTTGAACTGCGAATCCGCGAACTCACTTGAGGCATGGCATTCGGTGCATTGGCTGCGAAACACCTCTCGGCCGCCGTCCGCCTGATCATCTGTGAATGAAGTCGAACCATTAGCGTTCTCGGCGGCTACGGCTACAGTCGCAGCCTCAGCTGGCTGATCTTCACTCTGAGGAGCAACCGCAGGCGCCACATTACCTGACGAAGCACAGCCAGTAAGAGTGAAAAGAAGCGAGGCAATCAGGTTTTTTTGATAGCGTTTCATCGAGGGTCGATCCTGGTTCAAAGTAGCTGATGAAAAGAGCCCAGCCCGTGCAAGCCTGCAACCGGTTCGAGCCCAGCATCTAACTGAAACCTTCTAAATCTTGATATAGACTCTTTTGGCGTGAAGAACCCAGATGAGTCCAAGCCAGATCGCTACGTAAGACAGAGCAAAGGCCAGTGAGCCATTCACGTCACCAGCCCAGCCCCTGAAAACAACCTCATACAACCAATTGTAGATAGAAGTACCATCCTCACCGCCAATGCGGATGTACCCTAACATCTTACTCGCCATGCCTGAGGCGACATATACGGCGATCGCATTCATGCCGAATACTACCATCCAAGTGCACCATGGACCTCTAAGTCGCTTAACATCGATCAACCAATACATCGACCCGAATAGCAGAAGCGCCGTCCCTGAGGTAAACAAAGTGAAAGAGCTGGTCCACAGATTCTTGTTTATGGGAAAAGCCAGACCCCAAACAAGGCCCAGTGCAGCCAACAGTGCAGCGGCGGTCAGCATTCCACGCGTCTTGGCCTCCCCACTCTTATCGGCTTGGAGCCAATCTCCTGTCACGATGCCCAAGAGTGATGTAACTACTGCGGGGAGCGTCGAAAGCAGACCCTCCGGATCCCAAGTACCCTGCCAAAGACGACCCGGCATCAAGAGCCGATCGAGCCAAGCCGCAAGATTGCCTTCTGGGCTCAGATCTCCGGCACCGTAGCCCGGCACCGGCACTAGCGTCATCAATGCCCAGTATCCGAGAAGTAAAACGCCTCCTGTAACTGCACGTCCGCGGGCGCCGAGATAAATGTATGAAGCACCAGCTATTAGGTAGACAATTCCAATCCTTTGAAGAACTCCATACAACCGCATCTCTCCCCAATCGAAAGTTGGAATCGCCCTCATAGCAACCCCCAATGCAATCAGGATTAACGAGCGACGAAGCACGTGACCCATCAGGTGGCCAGCCTGCGCAACGGTTCCTAGTCGACGCTGAAAAGAGAATGGGATGGCCACGCCGACTATGAAGAGAAAGTAAGGAAAGATCAGATCTGTCGGTGTCCAGCCGTGCCACTCTGCGTGCTGAAGCGGAGGGTATATATAAGACCAGCTTCCCGGATTATTTACGAGAATCATCCCCGCAATCGTCAATCCACGGAATGCATCTAACGAAACAAGACGCCTCGGGGGTATCTGAGCATCTCTCACAAGGCACGATCCAGATCAGCAGGCAAGTTAACGTTTACGGAGACGGCCCTCGCCGATCCAGAGTCGAGCACGACCTTCTTTCCGTCAACCGCTTCAAATAGTGATCGAGCAGCTCGCTCACCTCTATCAAGTAACCCCGTTACAACATCCACACACTCCGTCCGATAGACGGCACAGAGTGGCTCAAAATCAGGATCACCTCGCCTACTTGCCGCCGCAGCGAGCACACGATTGGCGTCAGATCCCACCGCCCCCAAAGCCACCGCCTCTATCACCTCCGAACCCACGTTGGGGAGGTCAGTCGCCAAGACAAAGACGGTCGCTGCTTGATTATTGAAAGCATGGTGGAGCGCCGACTCGATACCTGCTAATGGTCCGAATCCAGGGCGCAGATCCTTTAGCACCGTACCCCACGACTCAGAAACCGAGCGAGAGGAAACGATCACTACGTCATCGCACACAGCAGCCAGTGCATGGGACGCACGCAACACCATCGGAACTCCCTCAATCTCTGTGGCAGCCTTATCACGCCCGAAGCGCCGGCTCTCCCCTCCAGCTAAGACCGCACCTATCATCGGCCTCAGTGAGAGTGGAATCTGTTCCCCCGTCATGAAAAATATCCGTTCACTCTACGCGCTGGGGTTCCGTGTACACGTTAAAGCCTCCTTTGCGGGTAAAACCCACAAGCGTGTGCTTAAATCGTCGAGCTAGGTCGACAGCCAGGCTAGAGGGTGCACCCACCGCCACCAACATCGGGATTCCAGCAATGACAGCCTTCTGGACCAGCTCGAAGGAAGCACGCCCGCTGACCACGAGAATCTTATTGCTAGCGGGGAGTCTACGAGCCAGAAGCTCGTGACCCACAACCTTGTCTACTGCATTGTGCCGGCCTACGTCCTCCATGACGACATGGCGCTTGCCGCTAGCGTCGAAAAGTCCTGCTGCATGAAGTCCTCCGGTACGCTCGAACACCGCCTGCCGTTGGAGTAGTCGGTCAGGCAACTCCGTTATCAGCTCAACATCAACCGTCAGACCAGACGGTAGCAGCTGACACCCCGCAGCTTCGACGGCTTCGAGAGAAGCCTTACCACAGACACCGCAACTCGAATTCGTGAAGACATTACGGCGTAAAAGCTCAAGGTCGAATCTAACATCTGGGGCCAGCTTGGCTTCAACGACATTGTACTCCTGCTCATCCGGGCCCTGGCAATACGATAGCTCAAGCACATCGGAGGCCGATGTCAGAACACCTTCGCTACGAAGAAATCCAGCAACGAGTTCGAAGTCATTCCCCGGCGTTCGCATCGTAATAGCTATCGACTCGACTCGAGGCCCTTCTTTTCCTAACCATGAAACCCGAATCTCAAGTGGCTCTTCAACAGCCAAAACATCCTTCCGGGACTGGGACGAACCATCCCGGTAACGCTCGACCCGAGCCGTCTTTGTCCCCCCTCTCTGACCAATCACGATGACTTAGTCAGAAAAGTAGGAAGGACTTGGAGAGGCTCATCACGGGAACATCCACTTGTCGGTCCTTTGCCATCAGTATTTCTCCCAATTCTCTCTCGGAGCCGGATTCTCTTCGCCTACTAAGGGCTATCCATCACGCATATCTGATACGATAGCGGCCACCGCTGTGGTAGTGATGACTCGCCAAGCTATGCAGATCCCCCGAACGCCGCCAAACGATTACTCTGAGAGTGCTTGCCGGCGCTGCGAACATGACGCCTCTTCTCGGGGCCTAACGTATTCCGGCATCACTCACATCTGAGAAGCTCGCACATGTTCGTTCCGCACCCATCAAAGTCTCAGGGCAATCTCGCTCACTCGCTTGCAGCTGTCTTTATCCTGGCATGCCTGCCTCTGCTCTGCGTTCCTATACCTGGAGCCGCTCAATCGAGCGGGGCGCGTCCGGACGCAGTTGCCGACTTCGACCTAGCAGCTCGATGGGCGCCATACAAGATCCGTGAAATGGTGCACAGCACGACCGTCTCACCCCGCTGGATCAAGGATACTGAGACTTTTTGGTACGAATGGGAAAACGCGGATGGGACGTTCTTCTATCTAGTGAACCCGGAACGTGGAACCCGAAACCAACTCTTCGACAATGACGTGATGGCCGCCGAGCTGACCAGGATCACGAGAGACCCCTGGGATGGGCAGCATCTCCCTATCACTAATATCCGCTTCCTCAACGACAATATCTTCCAATTTGACGTCGAGTCATCTCAGGACGAGGAGACACAGGAAGAGTCCGGCCAGGATAACGAGGAGCGACATGATGAAGATGATCGTGAGCGAACACAGAAGCGTGTCCATCACTTTGAGTTCACGGTCTCCACGCAAACTTTACGAGAGCTAAAAGACTTCGAGGAGCCCGATGATCACCCTGCATGGGCGAGCGTCTCTCCCGATGGCCAAACAATCATCTTCGTCCGTAACTACAACCTATGGATGATGTCGGGTTCGGATTATGAGCGAATCCTCGACGCTCGTCGTGGCAAAGATGGCGACGCCGCGGAAAAAGCTGAAAATGAAACGGACGTCGAAGAGATTCAGCTCACCACCGACGGGGAGGAGTACTACTCCTATGCCGCAAACGGCACTGGGCGGGGTGAAACCAACATCTCTCAAGATGAGAACAAAGACGATCGCAAGCGGGCCAATCTTACTTGGTCACAGGACTCCCAACGTTTCGCGTTGGTGCGAACTGACTATCGAGAAGTAGGCAAGCTTTGGGTGGTCCACACGACCGGAAACGATAGGCCTGAACTCGAGACTTACGCGTACGAGATGCCCGGCGAAGAGAACGTCGACCAGCATGAGATAATTATCTACGACGTCGACAACCGAAGCCAGGTAACCGTCGCCGACCAAACGGAGAAGGACCCAGACCTAAGCATCGTCAACGCACAGCAGTTCTTCTATCCAGATTCGGACGAGCCACGAGTATCTCAGTGGATATCTGAAAATTCAGATGAGCTCTATTACCTCCGAATCTCAAGAGATCGACACCGGGCAGCTCTGAGTGTCGCCAATACCACGACCGGAGAGTTTCGAGACATTCTCGTAGACAGCCTAAACACATATATGGAGACTCGGCAGCCTCAACGTTTGACGGATGGAAGCTGGCTCTGGTGGTCCGAACAAGATGGCTGGGCACACGTATACAGGTATTCCTCGGACGGAAATCTGACAAATCGACTTACGTCAGGGCCATGGCATGTCGATGGGATCGTCGGCATTGACGAGGAACGCGGACATGCCTTCCTCACAGGTCAGGGACGAGAAGACGGCGAGGATCCTTACTACCAACACCTCTACCGTGTGAACCTAGATGGTTCGGGGTTAACGCTTCTTAATCCGGGTGACTATGACCATAGGTTTTCTATGGGTGAGTCGCGACGCTTCTTCGTCGACAGTTACTCCCGAGTAAATACAAAACCGGTATCCGCGCTGTACAACGCCCAAGGGACAAAGATTTTAGACCTTGAGATTGCGGATTTCTCTGCTTTGGATAACGCAGGCTATTCATTCCCTGAGCCTTTTGTGGCTGAGGCAGCTGACGGAGTTACCGACATCTACGGTGTCATGTACAAACCATACAACTTTGATCCAGAGAAGAACTATCCAATCGTCGCTTATGTGTACCCGGGCCCTCAGACGGAGTCGGTATCTAAGTTCTGGTCGACTAACCAATACGAGCAGGCGCTAGCACAGTTCGGTGTGATCGTCGTGACGCTAGGAAACAGGGGTGGAAATCCAGACCGCTCAAAGTGGTACCACAATTACGGTTATGGAGACCTGCGAGATTACGGTCTAGCAGATAAGAAGGCTGTTATAGAGCAGCTCGGCGACCGGCACGAATTCGTCGACCTCGACCGAGTCGGAATCTACGGTCATTCAGGAGGTGGGTTCATGTCGACTGCTGCGATGCTAGTCTACCCAGACTTTTTCAAGGTCGCCGTATCATCGTCCGGAAACCACAACAATGACGTTTATAATCGATGGTGGTCGGAGATACATCACGGAGTCCAGGAAGTGGTCGAGGACGACGGCTCAATCTCGTTCGAGTACGATATTGAGAAGAACTCGGACCTCGCCGCCAACCTCAAGGGTCATCTACTTCTAACGACCGGAAACGTGGACAATAATGTTCACCATGCAGGAACTCACCGGATGGCAGAGGCTCTGATCCGCGCCAACAAACGCTTTGACTACTTTGTCTTCCCCGGTCAACGACACGGTTACGGCGACATGGGTGACTACTGGTTTTGGCTACGAGCAGAATACTTCGTCGAGCACTTACTAGGTGCCACGGCAAATATGGCGGACATTCTTCCACTTCAGGTAGAAAACCCGAAAACCAGATGATATTACGTGAGACTCGATCGCTTAAGCCTCGGGGGGGTCTATCCTGATTTCTCCCGGCAGGAGTTCATCTCGCTTCTCACGTATACGGGCCCAGATGCGTGAAGACACAAAAATTCCTGAGACAACCGTATAGGCTGACCCCATACCGAGCATCAAAGCCACCAAGAGCCCACCCAACCACAAGGTGAAACCGACCGCCACCGCAAAACCCGGTCTAAGACCAGCCACGCTTTATCTCCAGCTTACAGGACTAAGGGTCTTTACTCCGATTCCCGATGAGTGCAATACAGCCGCTCAATCGGGCCACCTGAGTAACGAGCAAATTGACTGCCACTGGGTACCCCGCTTTATCGAAGCAGACAGAAATAAATATGCCGGCTCGCTTTTCTGCAGTCCATGAAAAAGCTCGACACTCTGCCCAATCCGAGCCTAGCGAGAGTCGCCCGAGTTGGTGCGCTAAGCGGCTCTTGCCAAATTGTGATCATGAAAGTCCTGACGACCTCCCTGCATATCGCTACCGTCGTCTTTATTCTATCGGTCGCGGCACCAGTGTCATTGCACGCCCAAAACACCGACATGGGCTCTACAGGTGCAGAAGCGGGCAACGAACTCCGCGTATGGCTAGTAACTGCTGGCCCTGGCAGTGCCGTTTGGGAGCGTTACGGTCACAACGCGATAAGAGTGCTCAACACGAGCACAGGCTACGACGTCTCCTACAACTGGGGGATCTTCAGCTTCGGACAGCCCGTGGAGTTCATTATACGATTTCTTCAGGGTCGCATGCTTTACATGATGGCACCCTTCGATACTCAGATCATGCTTGACGCGTACGCGAGAGACAACCGAGAGGTAGTGCTCCAAGAACTGGACCTTACAGCTTCAGAAAAGCTCGAGCTGCAAGCCTTCGCTGAGAACAACGCATTACCGGAGAACCGGGATTATGCATATCAGTACTTTCGCGACAATTGTTCTACTCGAGTCCGTGACGTTCTAGACATGGTTCTGGCAGGCGAATTCAAGGAGACCTTTAGTAACACCCCGACAGGTAAAAGCTATCGTTGGCACACCAGAAGGCTGACGAAGGTCGACCCGCTAATCTATGCAGGCATGGACGCGCTGCTCGGACCTCGAACGGACACCGAGCTGACAATCTGGGATGAGATGTTTCTTCCTCTGAGTCTTCGCGATGAGATCAGAGATTTCAAAGTAGTGCGACCTGATGGGACAGTAAGAAATCTCGTCGGATCGGAAGAGGTTGCTGTATCGTCTACTCGCCTCAAAGAAGCAACTGCACCGCCCAGTTGGCTTATGCGTTTCCTGACTCTAGGGATGGTCTTCGGCCTAGCCTTCGCTTCCCTCAGATCGAAGCTTGTAAGTAAGTCGGCTGCTGGGCGTCGACTTATCTTCGTCGCTGCAGCTGCATGGTCGGGCATCTTCGGAGTCTTAGGCATGATACTCCTCGGCCTTCTGTTCACAGACCATACGTTCTCGGCTTGGAATGAGAATCTCTTTCTCGCCAACCCCCTTCTTGGTGTTCTTTCTGTCGCGCTGTTCATGTCATGCCTCGACCTAACCTGGCAAACTCGCGCCCAAAAACTTTCTGCCGTTTGTGCCGCGATCGCGTTGGTCGGGCTGGTCTGGCAAATCACGCCCATATCCGGACACGAAAATGGAGCATTTTTCGCTCTCCTTCTTCCTGGTCACCTGGGCTTAGCGTGGGGCCTACGTGCAGACGGTACCGGTATTCCCGAAGCGTACGACGCCCAAGCCAGCAGTGAGCTAGACTAACTTCCTTGTCCGAAAACGAGCGCTGGCAGGGCCCGATAAAGAAGAACGATTCCAAGTCCTGAAAAAATTAGCTGTTGTGTCGACCGGTCCAGACTGTAATTCTGCTCAGGAATCCAGTGAATGCCCGAGAAGAAAAGGCATGCCGCCAACTAACGATGAACTCATCGCGGAAGCGATGACCGAAGAAGCGCCACTCCTACCGCTGTTGCATCGAATTCACGAGCGGGACGGCTACCTGAGCGAAGAAGCACTCCGGTCAGTGTCAAAGGGGCTGAGAATTCCGATCGCGGATCTATTTGGAACAATTACGTTCTACCATCACTTCGCACGTGAACCAGGTGGCTTCGAAGCACCCCGAGTCTGCACAGGACCAATCTGCTGCCTCAAAGGTGCGCGCGACTTGGTAGCCGAACTAGACGGTGCAACCGGAATGCCGTGCAGTGGCCGCTGTGATGAGCCGATCCCAGTGATCCGTGGAAGTCAGACATTCGTCGGTCTATCAGCCAACCAGCTCACCGTAGGAGACACTCCAGTCCCCCCTGCCAAAGCAGGAGATTACGAGGAGTGTGTCTTCGCTAACATCAGGCATAGCGACCGAAAGACTATAAGGGGGTATCGCCAAACCGGGGGATATGAAGGTCTTGAAAAGGCAGTCACCTCCATGAGCCCTGAACAGTTGACCGAGATGATCGATCAAAGTGGGCTTGCTGGCAGGGGCGGAGCGGGATTTCCGACGGGACGAAAATGGAAAGCGGTAGCCGATGCTACAGGAGGACCAAAGACTGTAGTCTGTAACGCCGACGAGGGTGAGCCCGGATGCTTCAAAGACCGAGCCCTAATGGACCACGATCCCCACGCAGTTTTAGAAGGCATGGCTCTCGCATGCTACGCCACAGGGTCACCAAGGGCCTTCCTTTACTTGCGGTACGAGTACCCAGAAACTGAGTACCTCCTAGCCAATGCTATTTCGGAGGCCGAAGCCGCGGGATTTCTGGGGGACGACGTGTTCGGAACGGGCACCAAGATTAAGATCCATCTGCGTCGAGGCGCGGGTGCCTATATCTGTGGAGAAGAGACCTCGCTACTGAACTCGCTTGAGGGTGGTCATCCATTCCCAAGGAATCGACCACCCTACCCGGTCACGCACGGATACGAAGGGACACCGACAGCCGTGAACAACGTCGAGACCCTTGCGTCAGTGCCCCCAATCGTCCTACACGGACCCGATTGGTATCGAGGTTTGGGTCTAGGAGATCATGCAGGGACAAAGGTGATTTCTCTGTCAGGAGACGTGGCACGACCGGGCAATTACGAGGTGCCACTCGGCTTGCCATTATCCACTCTGATTGAGGAATGGGCTGGAGGAGTCCCTGACGGTCACACGGTACAGGCCGTAACCATGGCAGGGCTTTCGGGAGGATTTCTTGCCGGCCACGACCTAGATGTCACCCTCGACGAGCCATCGATTCGAGCCAAAGGTTCTTTCTTGGGAGCTGGTGGGATCATGGTATTCGACGACACCCGCGACATGATAGAGATCTCGCACATGGCGATGGAGTTCTTCGCAGAGGAATCATGCGGAAAATGCTTCCCGTGCCGGATCGGTACGCAGCGGCTCACTGAGCGACTCGTTGGTAACGCCGGACCCGACAACCTTGAGCAGTGGCTCGATGAAGTCAGCGATCTCAACAAGACAATGAAGGAGACCTCAGCCTGTGGGCTCGGTCAAGCCGCGCCACTGATCACGGAGAGCCTTCTCAAGTACTTTCCTCAAGCCGTGCAGACGCATGTCATTGGCGACTGATCACAAAATGGAACAACACCATGAGCGATAATACCGGGCGCACGATCTTCCTCGACGGAGAGGAAGTACCGTTCGATGGAGGTGAGACCATTTTCCAGGTGGCCGAGCGACACCACAAAGATATTCCCACCCTCTGCTACGACGATCGTCTCGAAGCATTTGGGGGCTGCCGACTCTGCGTCGTGGAGGTCGAAGGAGCGCGCACTCCGGTCGCTTCTTGCACGACGATGGCTGAGGCAGGGATGCGCATAAGAACAAAGAGTGGATCGCTCGAAATGCACCGACGCGTTCTGCTTGAGATGGTCGTCTCCGAGAATCGCGAGGTCGACGTCGACGAACTCTCGGGCTATGCATCGCAAGAGATGAAAACTCTCGTCGACCGCTACAGCGCACGCACCGGCCGTTTCGCCGGCGATAAGTCTGGCGTTTCACGTCCGGACGACCCCAATCCGTTCATCCTTCGGGACTATGAGAACTGTATCTCATGCTACCGATGCGTCAGGGTCTGTGCCGAGCAGGAAGGCGACTACGCTATCTCGATCATGAACCGGGGCTTCGAGACACAGATCACGACCGAGTTTGGCGGCCTGCTGAAGGACTCGTCCTGCACATTTTGCGGACAATGCATCCAGACATGTCCGACTGGCGCCCTGGGGGATCTCAAAGCGCTACGACATGTAGAGGTCGAGGAGCCTATCGAGAAGACTCGCTCAGTTTGTACATACTGTGGTGTCGGCTGTGCCCTCGACATTATGACCAAAGGCGAACAAGTCGTGGGCATCCAGCCAGCGATGGACGGCCCAGCCAACGAAGGCGCACTCTGCGTGAAAGGTCAGTTCGCCTTTGACTTTGTTCATCACCCAGATCGTCTAAAAACACCATTCATAAGGGATGATCACGGACAACTCGTACCAGCTACATGGGATGAGGCACTCGATAAGGCGGCCGCCGGACTTCTTGAAGCCGTAAACGAACACGGCCGCCACAGTCTCTACGCGATCGCCTCTGGCAGAGCCCCGAATGAAGCCGGATTCACTATGCAGAAGTTCGTCCGAGCTGGGTTAGGGACCAGTTATATCGACAATTGCAGCCGTGCCTGACACTCTCCAACAGTCGCCGGTCTGGCGGCAACGATCGGGCGTGGCGCCATGTCGAACCCACTACGCGACATGGAAAAGCCTGATGTAATCTTTTGCATCGGGACAAACATGACGGAATGCCATCCCGTCGCAGCGACGCGCCTCAAAAAAGCAATCGCTAACGGGGCGAAGATGATCGTTGCAGACCCCCGGGAAATCGGGCTCGTCGAGTTTGCCGACATGCACTTGCCACTCCGAGTAGGCTCAGACGCGGCCCTCCTGCTTGGCATGGCCCATGTAATCGCCCGAGAAGGGCTGATCGACGAAGCGTTCCTCGCAGACAGGACAACCGAAGCTGAGGCATTCCTAGCACACGTGAAAGAGTTCACGCCAGAGTGGGCATCAAACATCTGCGACGTCCCACCCGAGCTAATTGAGCAAGCCGCTCTGCTCTACGGTCGGGCGGATCGGGGGGCGATCTATTACACGCTGGGTATAACCGAGCACATCTGCGGTGTGGACAATGTTCAAAGCTTGTGCAACCTGGCACTCATGACAGGAAACATCGGTCGCGAGGGCACGGGTATCAATCCGATGCGAGGCCAAAACAATATCCAGGGCGCAGGTGATGTAGGAGCGATCCCGAACAACTATCCAGGCTTCCAGCCGGTCACTGATCCCGCGAACCAAGCCAAGTTCGAGGAGGCGTGGGGACGGAAGATCGATATAGATAAGGGTATCACCAAAGTGCGCGCGCTAGAGCTCGCCGGCGACAAGATTCGAGCGATGCTAATCGACGGTGAGAATACGCTGGTTACGGATCCGGACAGAGAGCACTGCGAGCACGCGTTGAAGTCACTCGACTTCCTGGTAGTATGCGACCTTTTCATGACAGAAACCGCGGAATTGGCTGATGTCGTCTTCCCGGCCTCGGGCTTTGCGGAAACCGACGGCACACAGACGAACACCGAGCGTCGTGTCCAGCGTTTGCGACGTGCGACACCGCCGCCAGGCGAAGCTAAGCCTGACTGGTGGATTGTTTCACGACTTGCTCAGAGGATGGGCTTTCAGGGTTTCGACTACAGCGAGGCCAAAGACGTCTTCAACGAGCTCTGTTCTCTCTCACCCACATACGCTGGCCTTGATTGGGATCGTGTCGAGCACGGGGAATATCAATGGCCGGTCCCCGAAGAAGGGCACCCGGGCACACCACGCCTGCACGAGGACGGTTTCATCAATGGACGCGGAATCTTCAAGTTGATCAGATACCGCGATCCAGCTGAAACAGTCGACGATGAATACCCGGTGTGGCTCACGACAGGGCGGCGACTCGAATCCTATCACTCCCGAACCCAGACCGGACGTTCAGAGGGAATCGACTACCTCCTCTCGGAAGAAGTCCTTGAAGTACATCCTGAAGATGTAGCGGCTTGGGGTGTTAAAGACGGCAGTTGGGTGGAGATGGCGAGTCGCCGTGGAGCGGTCACAATTAAGGTGAAGGCGACAGCACGTTCACCACGAGGTACCGTCTTCACTTCATTCTCGTTCAACGATGTGCCTGTCAATGTCCTAACCGGAGGAGGGTACGACCCAATTACGGATACTGCGGAACTGAAGGTCTGTCCTGTGCGAATCCAGCCACATTCTTCAGCACAAAACACTGAGGCAGCAATCTGAGGGGCTAGAAACTATGAGCGCCTATGTCGAAGCGGCGACTCCGAAAGTGATCTGGGGTCAGGAAACCGAGCGCTAGCCTGTTGAGTTCGAAGGTGACCCGAAAAATCGGTGAAGTGTCAGGGCCATTAACAGGAAACGCCACATCAGCGCGCAGTACGTGGCGCGCACCACGCCGAAATGCGAACCGAAGGCCAGCCCCCACTCCTTTGTGCCAACCAGAATCGATCCCGAAGGGGGCATCACCCGACCAAACGCGCCCCATGTCGGCGAAAACCGTCATACCGAGATCGAACCTGCGTGACGGCCACGGAAGCACGATACGATCTTCGACTAGGAACCGCATCGTCCGCCCACCCGGATAGCTATCCTCCGGTAACGAGCGAAGCCCGTCTCGTCCACCTAGGCTGAGTTGGTATGGCATAGTGGTGTTCCAACCACCGGCCATCGAGGCACGAAAGAAGAAAGTTTGCCCAGGAAGATTGCTGCTCCTTAGGTACGCTACTAGTTCAGCGTCAGCTAGGACGTCTTGCCATCCATCCTTCGCCCGGCGGGACTCGATGTACGCCCCACCGTGTAGGATCGAAGAACCAATCGGAGCGGTAAAACTGGCATTCGCGCGGCCAAAAAACTCATTCATTCCGATCACGCCATCCGGCACTAGGACCCCAAAGCCACGCCCTGCTGAGGCCCCCACGAAATAACCCAGGCCGACGAGAAGCCGGTCGCGGAGTCCGTCTATGCCATAGTACTCCTGATACCGCATCTGGCTTGCACCTAGGTGTAACCAGACCCGACTAGCCCCACGTTCTTTTATCTGACGTGAGAGCGGACTGGGCACAACGCCTGGAAGAGGAACTAGTTCGTCGAGGTTGTCGTCCGCTGCGGCTTCGATCGTTCCAAAACGAGTCACATCACGAGAGAGCGTGAGTCCGGCGATTATAGACCGACCTCTCTCACCAAACCGCTGAGCTGCCGAAAACTCGATCACCTCTCGGAATTGAGGGGCTAGTACCTGACTAAGTCCGTCGCCGAGAGGAGTGCTGTAAGAGTAGAAGCTCGTACCTCGACTATATCCCTGACGCACCGAGTATTGGCCTGTCTCTCCGATGAAAGGATATCTGACATGCTGATTGATGAAGTCACCCGGCCGATCTCGACCAACCTCAATGCTCGCGTCAGTTCGTCCGAACAACCGAGGTGTGGATACCGACACGGCTCTTGTCCTCGTCTCCAAGCGATTTCGGTTCGTGAACTCAGCGAAGACCCCTTGGCCAAGAAAATTCTCCTCAGTGACCTGAATTTTCTCGAGGTTTAGACCCTCATCGTAGGTCACACCCAAATCGACCTGAGTCGACCACTCGTCGAGTGTACTGACTGTGACGTGCCGGCCCCCAGCTCCATCAGGCTTAGATGTCACGCGCGCTTCAGTCAGAAAGCCGTATGACTCTAGAAGGCGCTCCGATTCCTGTGCTAGGAACGCGTCATAGCAGTCACCTTCCTCGAATAGAACCTCCCGTCGAATAAACGATTCCTGAGTCCGGATGTGGACCACATCCATAAGCCGGTAAACCCATGCGACCGCGCCGATGTCCGTCGAATCGGGGTCAAACACAGAACCACGGATAACCTCAATGTCGGTAATCACCCCGGCATCACAAGACTGACGGACGAGGTCTACTTGGACGGTATCAGCCTGAGCAGAAACCGCTTGAGTACGCAAACCACAAAAGACAACCAGCGCGACGATCAGAACCATGCGGGACATACGACCGTCATGCTTCAGCGAGCCGCCATCTGACGACCGGGCGGAACCAAACAATGCAAAAACGCGGATAGAGGGTACGGGGGCTAACAAGCAGTTATAGGCGCATAGAAGATACCGCACTGCGGGCTCTGTTGTTCACTCCTTCCCCAAAACCTCGGTGGCTCGCATTAAATAAATCATCCTACTCTGGGGAATGCGTCTCTCCGGTAGGAAAGCTCATTTCCCCTAGCATACCCAAATGCTGATGTACGAAAAGCATCCCACGAAGCATAGACGCGAGCGAAGTCAGCGTTTCGAGACGACTGGTCTTTCAGATAGGCGTTTGACTCTCGCCACGCTGCGTCCAAGACATCATCGGGATACCTTCGCAACATCACCCCATGGTTCTCTATCAGCCTGCGTAAGGCACGTGGCTCTTCCACATCGTATATAGCGAGTCGATCAATCGCCGTCTCTCCGCACGCAACCTCTAAAATACGCTGATATGACAACGGTAATTCACGAAACGAGTCGTCACTTACCAGAAGACCCATCGTTACACCCGGCTCCCACCAGCCTGGGTAGTAGTAGTTCTTAGCGATCTGGTGAAGGCCGAGCTTCTCGTCATCATACGGGCCTACCCACTCAGTCGCATCGATCGCTCCCCTCTCCAAAGCCGGATAGATCTCCGCTCCGGATAGAACCTGCACGGTAACCCCCAGCCTCGTCATGATTTCCCCGCCAATACCTGGAATCCGGAAACGAAGCCCCGCTAAATCTGAGAGTGCCTCGATTGGCTCACGAAACCACCCCCCCATCTGACCGGGAGACGCGATCGCAGTCAACGACCGAAGGCCAAACTGCCCCCACACCTCATTCAGCAAATCAAGTCCGCCACCATGCCACAGCCATGACAGCTGCTGGCGCGTAGTGAGTCCGAAAGGGACACCCGTATCGAACGCCAATGCAGGATGCTTACCGATATAGAAATATCCGGGTGACAGACCTGCTTGGACTGTACCCTGCATAACCGCGTCCATAACCTGAAGCGGTGGCACCAGTTCTCCGGCCGCATAAACGCGGATGGTGAACTGTCCCCCCGTCATCGCCGATACTCGCTCGCTCACGCGTATAGCGGCACCGTGGAGCAGGTCAGCACTCGGAGGAAAGCTAGATGCGAGCCTCCACTCGACCCTCGGTCCCGAAACCGAGCGCTTCTGTTGCACTTGAAGACCCAGAAGATCTCTTCGTGTAATCAAAAACCTAGCTTCCCACGGCGGGTCTCAGAGCTCCATGCGATTCAGCGCATCGACCGCGTATGCGCACGCACGTGCAGTCAGAGCCATGTATGTAAGGGACGGATTCTGATTGGCAGACGACACCATACAGGAGCCGTCTATGACGAAGAGGTTCCGAACGTCGTGCGCTTGGTTGTGCGCGTTGAGTACTGACGTCTCTGGATCGCGTCCCATTCGAGCGGTTCCCATCTCATGGATCGTCTTTCCGGGAGGATTATCCTCATGGAAGACCTGCACATTACGAACCCCCGCTGCCTCTAGCATTTCAGCGGCGCTGACCGCCATATCGTCGAACATCGCGCGTTCGTTCTCTCGCCATCTACATGAGATACGGGGTACGGGGATGCCCCATGCATCAACTACATCCGAGTCCAGTTCGACGCGGTTCGACTCGTGAGGCAGACACTCTCCAAAGCCATAGAGAGACATCTGCCACGGTCCCATTTCTGTCAGACGGTGCTTAAAGCCAGCTCCCAATCCACTAGTCGTGCTACCACGGCTCCATGTACTTCTCGAGCCTCCACCCTGATAGGCGAATCCCCTTAAGAAATCAGGATGCTTACTCGTAACGTTTCGGAAGCGAGGCAGATAGATGCCATTGATGCGGCGCACTTGATTTGCCTGATCTTCGAACCCCGGAACATCTCCCCCTGCACCGTGGCCCATTGTGTGGTCCATCAAGTAATGTCCCAGGGTTCCACTCGAGTTGGCTATCCCATTCGGGAAATCGGGAGAAGTTGAGTTGAGGAGGATACGTGTCGACTCAATTGTAGATGCCCCCAAGAAGACGACCCGACCTTTGAACTCAAGCGCCTCGTGGCTCTCTCTATCAATCACTTTAACTGACGATATCTTTCCGTCTCGGTACCCAAGCGAATGCACAACACTGTTAGGCCTCAGCGTCATTAGACCCGTGGCACGCGCCGCCGGAAGCGTGGCGCTGAGGCTGCTGAAGTAGGAGCCTGTCCTACAGCCTCGTTCGCACGGACCACAATAATGGCATGCCCGGCGACCATTATGGTCGCGGGTCAGGACTGCACATCGCCCAATCGTGAGAGTCCGCTCGTCACCGTACGCCCTTTTGATCCCATCGCGGACATGAGCTTCTGCACACATCATTGTCATCGGGGGGAGGAATTGACTATCCGGAAGGTGAGGTAATCCAAGAGCCTCACCCGAAACACCGATGAACCTCTCTACATAATCGTACCAAGGCTCTAGGTCAGCGTACCGGATCGGCCAGTCGATACCAACCCCCTCCCTAGCGTTAGCTTCGAAGTCGAGGTCGCTAAGTCGATAGACCTGACGACCCCACATAATCGAGCGACCACCTACCTGTCGACCTCGTAGGAACAGGAACGGCGAGTCGTCGGGGGTCGTGTATGGGTTTTCCACGTCGTCGACAAAGAACGCAGAACCCAATTCGTCGCATGCATAACATTCGCGCTGGATGGACTGCCTTTCGGCCAGCTTTTTCCTATCTGCCATTCCGCGGTACTTCATGTCCCAAACAGGGACGTGCTCGGTATAGTCTCGCTCGGGAATGATCTCGGGTCCGGCCTCTAGAACGAGAGTATGCAGGCCAGCTTCCGTAAGCTCCTTGGCAGCCCACCCCCCTGTGATGCCTGACCCAATGACTACGGCATCGTACTCAGTTCTCATTGATTGGCTCCCGGAACCGAGCAACCCGCATAAGATCCCGGCATGATGCGATATCCGGTCTGGCTCGCACCTTCTTCCGTCGTGAAGTAGCCCACTACTACCAGCCGCTTGAGAGTCGGGTAAAAGCCATCCGGCACGCCTTCGCTAGAGCCTGGCTCTGGCATCTGTGCATCCAGCTCACTGACTAGGATATGCTGTTGATCAGCCGAAGACTCTGTAAAGCCGATCCCAAACCGCACCACGGCCTCTGTATCGAGCGTTCTGAGACCCAAACGAAAATCTTCCGAGTCTTTATCGTCCATCCACTCCGACATTATCAGATCAATGAAGGCGGGGACATCCAGATCGGTTGCACTGGGTGAGTCTGTTCGAGGCAAAATGATGTCCGCGACTAGTCCAACGATATCAAGTTCTGGTTGGCTGAGTGACGTCGAAGCATGCTTATCAGCAACGATGACGCGTCTCGCGTCTAGGAGCTCTGTCGCGCGTTCGGGGTCCAGAACGGGCAGCACACTCACACTAGCCAAGGTGCGGATCGCCGTTCTTCGGTCCATCTAAGCTCCTGGAAGAGTGAGCGCGAAACCTACGGCACGGACATCACTGTCCGCACCCCCCGACTATTCATCGAGAAGAGGACGCATCGCAATACGTCGAAACTGGATCGGGTGACTCTCGCTCTGGAGAGCTATGAAGCCATCGGTCAGGAGAAAGCCAGACTCGGGCGCTCCATCGGCAACTTCACTGACCTCGCCACCGCCAACTACAGGTCGTTTGTACGCTAGCACAGTTTCACCTCCGATGATGTGCTGAACGGAGCCATCCGCTCCAGCAAAGATGGTGACCGACACCCAGGTGCTATCAGGTATCGTTGGCGCGGAGGCATCGATGCAGTGCTGCGTGATCTGCACACCCTCGATCTCTACGTGGGTGCCCGGCGTGCAGAGGTTCGCGGTCGGTCGAATCTCACCCGCCTCACCTCCCAGGAACTGAACTTCGAGAGAGATCGGAAAATCCTGATCTAGACCCATGGTTTCAGGGTCCTGACCGTGGAACATGACGCCCGAATTCGACCGCGCCCAGTCCGGTCCGCCTTTAAACTGAGAGCCGATAAATCGGTATTCGATAACGAGTTCGTACGCCCCGAGGGGTGCTTCGTAGAAGAGATGCCCAAACGTGTCTTCAAATCCCTTATCTACATCGTAAGCATCGTACCTGACCGTGAGCAGATCATTTTCCACGCGAAAAGTCTCCCGGACATCACTGCCCAGCGGTTCGCCACGGATTTTGGGCACCCAGCCTGAAAGATCACGGCCATTGAACAGTTCGGTCCATTCTTGCGCCCCTGTGCGTGAATCCATCTCTGACTCGCTCGCATCCTGTTGGCAGGATACCGCGACGATGGCGAGCACGCACAACATGATTCGCTTCATGTCAGATCTCCGTCAGCATGTAACCTGACATCAGTCTTGAGGTCCTGAGGCCATATCACTGTTAAACACTTCCCTATGTGCCCTCCATCCCTCCGATGTTCGCTTCCAGAGAACTATGTACTTCCCGTGGTCCAAGTGGACATCGTCCGACCCCTCAACTACGTAGCGCCCGACCTCGTGAGCTGTGTCTCCGAAGCTTCCCACCTCATCGGTCATCAACCTTAGGGATTTCATACCAGCTTCTATTTCCTTTTCCCATGCATCCCGGATAGCAGCTCTGCCTTGAGCAAAAGGAAGATTGGGAGCGCCGTAAAGTGCGTCATCCGTAAACAGACTAGCGCACAGATCTGCGTCTCCCTGAGAAACGCAGTCCATGAACTGACGGTTAATGTCGGCTATCGCCGCTGCGACATCGCCATCAATGTCGGTTGCATCTTCACCTTGAGTCCCAGAACACCCCACAACCGTCACTGCTACTAGCAGCATCAGCATCTTCTTCATATCAGATCTCCATCAGCGTGTAACCGGCCAGTAAATGACAGACGGGGATC
>DLTN01000016.1:0-3002 GCA_002500925.1 Gemmatimonadales bacterium UBA7835
TCGATGCAGCTCTGCATCGAGAACGTGGATCAGGCCGGTGGGTGTGCCTACGGCTACTCTTGTGTTTACACAGATTCGATCTCGTGGAAGTCACCTACTGAACCTCTCCCAATGATCCGAGATCCGAGGGTGGCATTTGATCTTTTGTTCGGTGCTGGAGGTTCACCAGAAGAGCGTGCTCGTCGACGTCGCACGAGCAGCAGCATTCTAGACTGGATAACCGACGACATAGCGCGGATGAGGCGAACACTGGGCCCTAATGACTATGCTCGCCTAGATCGATACTTAGACAACGTTCGAGAGATCGAACGTCGTATCCAAGGAGTTGAGGCACAGAACAGTTCGGGACAGGAGCGTGCTCTGCCAGGAGCTCCAGCGGGTGTTCCCGACTCCTTCACGGAGCACATGCAACTCATGTTCGACCTGCAGGCGCTTGCGTTCGCATCCGACATGACACGGGTCTTCTCCTTTAAAACCGGAAGAGATGCCTCGTCTAGGGTATATCCTGAGAGCGGAACCGAGACGCCATTTCACCCAGCATCCCATCATGGTGGGCGTGAAGACGCGATCCTGGATTTCGCGGTGATCAACAAGTATCACGTCAGCATGTTGCCTTATTTCCTTCAAAAGCTTCGTGACATTGACGAGGGTGGGACGAACCTGCTCGAAAAGACGATGATCATCTTTGGGTCTCCCATGGCAGATGGAAATGTCCACAATCACCGGCGGGCACCCTTAGTCGTTTTAGGGAAGGCTAATGGAAAACTCCAAGGTAATGTCCACCTTAAGGCCCCTGATGGGACGCCGATGGCAAACGCGATGCTGTCGATGATGCACACGCTTGGACATGACGAATTGGAGAGTTTTGGCGATAGCACTGGAGAGTTCTCCCTGAACTGGGGCTCTGCAGCTTCGCCGGACCAATGAAGCTACGCACGCACGCTCTGTGGGGATTGTTAGCCGCGGTATCACTCTCTGGTCTTGAGGTGCCTGAAGCACCAGTCGCCGATGCTGCTATGCGTGGAGACGTTCTTGAGGTGCAAGCTCTCCTGCGCTCGGGTGAGGACGTGAACGCTGCCCAAGGTGATGGCATGACGGCTTTGCACTGGGCGGCGGAGCTTGGAAGTGCCGACCTTACGGAGACGTTGATTGCGGCTGGCGCTTATCTCGATGCTGTCACCCGCCTGGGGGATTTCACGGCGTTGCATATAGCCGCTAGAGGTGGAGAGGGCTCGGTAGTGCGTGTGCTTGCGGGCGCAGGAGCGAACGTCAATGCTAGGACGTCGGCCGGGGGGGTCACTCCGCTTCATTATGCGTCGGCTTCAGGTGGCGCGGATGCTGTTCGTGTGCTGCTCCAAAATGGTGCGGATGTAGATGTTCAGGAGAGTGTGTGGCACCAGACGCCGCTAATGTTTGCTGCGGCTGCGGGGCGCGCAGATGTCGTGACGACTCTGATGTTTGCAGGGGCCGACCCATCTCTTACAGCACGTGTTATGGACATGGATGCGCGTGAGAGGCAGGACCGAGCAGACCAGCGACGTCGGGAGGAGCTTGAGCGGCGTATTCTGACTGCGCGAGATGGTCGGGCTCCAGAGCGCCGAGGGGGCTACGGTGAACCGACGGGTGCGCGGCAGGCGGAGCGAGAAGACAGTATACAAAATGCGCGGGAGGCAGTGGCAGGCCCGTCTCGTGAGGACATCAACAATCAGCAGCGTGACAGGGTGCCTTCGTCACGGTTCTCACATGCGCAACTAGTGGGAGGGTACGGCGGCCTGGCTGCCCTGCATCTCGCTGTTCGTGAGGGTCACATGTCGACCGTAGAGGCCCTCATTGACGCTGGTGCCGACATTAATCAAGAGACTGAAGGTGACGGCACCGAGCCGCTGCTAATGGCGACTATTAATGGGCACTTCGATTTGGCTATGCGTCTGATCGAACGAGGGGCAGATGCGAATGTTGCCAACGAAGCGAACGCAACGCCGCTTTACACCGTCATCAACACGCAGTGGATTCCCAAGTCTAGGCATCCCCAGCCAGCCGACTACAAGCAGCAGCAGGTCACGTACATGGATCTCGTACGCGCTTTCCTGGAAGCTGGGGTCGAGGTCAATGTTCGACTAAACAAGCAGCTCTGGTTTACGACCTTCGGTGACGACTACCTGCGCACAGACCGAATGGGAGCCACACCGTTTTGGCGTGCCGCCTACGCTTTAGATCTTCCGTTGATGCGACTTCTCGTAGAGCACGGAGCTGACCCGGACATCCCGACGAAAAAGACAGTGCGTCCTCGATTTGGGGCAGGTTCTATCGAGAATATTGAGACTGGTGCCAGCGACCCGTCTGGTCTTCCTCCAGTGCCTGCGGGTGGCCCAGGAGTTTATGCCATTCATGCAGCGTCGGGCGTCGGGTACGGGGAGGGGTTCGCCGCGAACATACACAGGGTGGTTCCAAGCGGTTGGTTGCCCGCGGTTCAGTACCTTGTTGAGGAGCTTGGTGCAGACGTCAATCAGAGAGACCACAATGGGTATACGGCCATGCATCATGCCGCAGCGCGAGGTGACGACGATCTGGTGCGCTACCTAGTGTCGAAAGGCGGCGACGTAATGGTTGTTAGTAGGAGAGGGCAGACGACGGTCGACATGGCCAATGGGCCTGTCCAACGAATCATTCCGTTCCCGTCTACGATTTCGCTTTTGGAGGGCCTTGGTGCGATGAACAATCACAATTGCGTGGCCTGTCAGTAAAGATCAGCCCCCGGTTCCTTCCTCCAGTTCGGCCATCACTTCTTCAAACATCGTTCGAAGCTCGCCGTCGAGACTGATAAGCAGTGTGATCTGATCGTACTCTTCACGAGTCATTCCCGCCTCTTCGAGAATGGTCGTTATAGCTTCTTCGACTTCTTCTCGGGCGCGTAGGCGGCCCTCGGGGTCATGAACCCGAGCTACCGCTCCATGGAACTCATCCCGTGCGTCATTGACGGCTACGTGCGCCAACGCGAACTC
>DLTN01000016.1:3369-5441 GCA_002500925.1 Gemmatimonadales bacterium UBA7835
GGGGGTGGCCACTCCCGCTAATGTCGCCACGGCGGTTAGGGCCAGCGCTTTTAATAATGCTCGTCGGGGCATCCTCATGCTAATCTCTCTCACTTCCATTACGATTCACGCTAGCGGGTCTCCTGGACGGTGCAGGCTTTAAGGTTGCCCAGCCTAGGTCATTTAACGTACCGTCAACAATCACACGGAGACGAACTCCCGACCGGGGATAACATCATACCGATCTACGAATACTCCTGCCAAGACTGCGGCCACCATTTCGAAGCTCTAGTTCGGGGCGAGCAGACTCCTGCTTGCCCCGAGTGTCAGAGCAGTTCCCTAGAGCGCCAATTCTCTCTCCCTTCGGCGCGCACCTCCACTACACGTGGAATGGCAATGCGGGCTGCCAGGACTCGTGACCAGCGTCAGGGTGCCGAGCGGATGCATGCGCAGCGGGAATACGAACTGAATCACGACGACCATTGAGATCCGTTTGTGGGTGTATAGAGCGCGTCCTGTAATGCTGGCAGTTGGATGATTAGATGCATATAATACAGGCTGCTCATCCGACTCGATCCTTCAACGATTCTGGGGGAAAGCGAGTCTTTTTGTAAGTTGATGAGACGATCAACTGGTGATCAGGTTGGCATATGGAAACCAAAGCCCTCGGATGGGGTCTGACTTAGAATGAAGACCATCAGCGTCACGCTTGCGGGTGCAGGAGCAATGTTGCTCTTTTTTGGGGCGCAAGACGTGGACCTCAAGCCGATCGCACATGCGGCCGTCCCGACTTTTGATGAGTCGGTGATCGTTTGGACTCCTGAGGCCGACCAAGAGATCATTGACCAGTACTGCGTGCGTTGTCACAGTGACCGGAGACTTCGCGGGAACCTCTCGCTCGAGGGATTCAACGCCGCTGAGCCGCATCTCCAGGGTGATGTAGCGGAGAAGATAGTCCTGAAGCTCCGGGCTGGTATGATGCCCCCGCCGGGGGTGTCCAGGCCTGCCGGAGACTCGTTGCAGGCGCTGGCGTCCTCACTCGAAGAGCGGCTCGACGAAGAGGCTGAGCGTAACCCTAATCCTGGGGGTCGAACGTTCCAACGGCTCAATCAGAGTGAATACGCTCGCTCTGTAAGGGACTTACTCGGTTTGGAAATCGACCCGTCAGGGTTTCTTCCGCTAGACACGAAGAGTGCAAATTTCGACAATATTGCCGACGCACAGATGATTTCGGCGACCCTGCTTGATTCCTACCTAAATGCGGCTGCCACGATCGCGCGCCTTGCCGTTGGTGATCCTGAAGCAGCTCCAAGTTCATCGACCTATACCAATCCTGGCTACGCTTCTCAGTGGGAGAGGGTAGATGGTGCTCCATACGGAACCCGTGGCGGTATATCTGTGGTCCACAACTTCGTCTCTGACGGACAGTACGAATTCAGGCTGGCCTTTGAGCATACGACGACAGGTGGGTATTTCGGTGGCGTAACCCGTGGCGAGCAGATCGAAGTTTCAATAGATGGAAAGCGCGTTCAACTCCTCGAGATGGATCGATGGATGAGCGTCGCGGATCCCAACGGGGTCAACATGAGAACTGAGCCTGTCTTCGTTCGAGCCGGACCTCATCGTGTAACAGCCGCCTTCCTGAAGCAGACTGAAGGCCCCGTCCAAGACGTACTTTCTCCTCATGACTGGTCTCTATCGGATCGACAGATTGGCGTGAGTGGATATGGGATCACCTCGCTCGCGCACCTGAAGGATCTAGTAGTTGCTGGTCCGACTAGCGCCACTGGCGTGTCAGAGACTCCGTCTAGAAAGAGGATCTTTACATGCCGTCCCACCAAGTTAGAGGAAGCAGCGGATTGCGCTGCCGAGATCATAGAGGCGCTTGCCCCCCGTGCATTCCGGCGAGCATTAACTGACGATGACCGGTCAGCCTTGCTAGGCTTCTACGCGCTAGGGGAAGAGGAGGGTGGCTTCGAGGTTGGAGTTCGTACGGCCATCGAAGCGATGTTAGCTAGCCCCGACTTTGTTTTCCGTATGGAAGAGGCTCCCTCGGGAGTCGATCTCGGAGAAAACTACCGGATCTCAGACCC
>DLTN01000020.1:0-2783 GCA_002500925.1 Gemmatimonadales bacterium UBA7835
ATGGCGACAAGCGGTTGGTGACCAAAAGCGAGACTTGGATTCGAGCATAGTCTCGCTCAATAGCTTGACCTGAGACGTTGGGTCTTTTGGTGAGGAGTCGTATAACAGGCCAGTTTTTCCGTGCTTTATAGACTCAAGTGCACCTCCGGCACCTCTAGCTATCACTGGAGTGCCCGTGGCTTGGACCTCTACCGGCAAAATTCCGAAGTCTTCTATGCCTGGGTATAGAAAGGCCCAAGCCGATCGGATCAGTGCAATCAAGGCTGGGTGATCGACAGATCCAGTGAAGTTTACAGTCGGTCCTGCGAGAGATTCGAGTCTGCGACGGTCAGGACCGTCTCCGAAGACAACGAGAGGAACCTTCAAATGGTTGGCCGCGCGGATGGCGTAGTCGATGCGCTTGTAGCGCACGAGCCTGCCACCTGCAAGAAAGTGAGCTTTCTTCGCGGGTGCAGGAGTAAATTGATCTGTGTCGACAGGCGGGTAAATCACTTCGGCTGTTCGGCCATATGTGCGGAAGATCCTATCAGCCACGAACCTTGAGTTCGCCACAAAATGGTCTACGAGGCGTGCACTTCGAAGGTCGGCTAACCGGAGCCGGTCGCGTATACGGTGTGTTAGCCTTCCGAAAAGTCCTGGGGTGTATTCGTCCGATAGATCCCAGAGGTAGCGTGGAGGCGTATGGCAGTAGCAGAGGTGGAAGGCACCTGGTGCCTGAGCAGTTTTTGAAAAGGAGTGACTGCTTGACACGATGAGTTCTGGTTGACCGATGTCTTTTCGGAGCCAGAGCCGTGGCATAAATGGAAGGGTGTATGGGTAGAGTCGTCCGGCCAGTGGTAGGCGGTTCAGCACCGATGGAATAACCTGTGCCCGTGAGAAAGCGAGAGCTGTCCGTTCGTCGGGTTGGTAGACAAGCGTGTGGATGTCTGCATTCGGAAGTACTTTCTTCAACGACTGTAGAACGCTTTCGGAGCCACCCCAGTTCACTAACCACTCGTGTGTGATTACAGCTTGGGTAGAACTTTCTGTGTCGCTGAGACGTTCAGTCGCGTAATCGTTGAGTGAGCCGGACATCTTTTCCCAATAATTGTTGTCGTGTTGAAACAAAAGCTACGACCGAGGCGAAGGCGAGGCATGCTTAGACCCATTTTAGCAAACATTGGCGGGGCCACCTTTCGGCATCGTCACCGTTTATTTGTCTCGATCGGTTACTCGGTTCTACTCACTCTCTCCCTATTGATTCCATCAGCTACAGTGCACTCGCAAAGCGTACCACATGCGGCTATCGATCCGCTTCAGCCGTATGTAAGAGCATTGCAAGTGGCGGGAAAATCGCCATCTAAGACATCCTTCCTATTACTGCCGATAGTGGAAGCTGAAGAACTAGGATTTGGATCTTGGGCCTCTGCATCTCCGCTCCTTAGGCCAGGCCGAGTAGAAGACTCTTCTAAGGGTTGGTGGTCATTTAAGGGCCGTGTTGGCTACCGGACAGGATATCCTTCCGATCGGAATGATGGCGCTCTCTGGCAAGGGAAAGGAGTCACGGCGGCCTTTTATCTAGGCTCGGGGGTTTCATTGGGTCGTGTCAGTATAGCGCTACACCCAACGATATTTTGGGCTGAGAATAGAGATTTTTCTCTATGGCCGGTTTTCTTTAATGGGCAGCCGGAGGAGGCATATCCTTTCCGATGGATAGATTGGCCCCAGAGGATGGACGATGGCTCGTTCTGGTCAATAGGCCCAGGTGAATCGGAGCTGTCGGTGCGCTTAGGTGGCTGGATGGCAGGCCTGTCGTCACGCAATCGAAGCTGGGGCCCAGGACTCGAAAACTCCATTGTGCTGGGGCGATCAGCGGGAGGGTTCCCACATGTATTCCTCTCAACCTCAGGACCTCTTAGCACCTCTCTCGGAGGTTTCGAGGCGCAGTGGCTATTCGGTCGTCTATCACGCAGCCCTGTCTTCCTGCCAGGAGAGAAGGACCGTGGTCGCTATATAACAGGTGTGACTGTCGTTTGGTCGCCGCCCAGTGGGCTCGAGGGTTTACACATGGGGGCAGCGCTTATGAAGTATGGGCCTTGGTTGGAGCATAATTGGGAGATGGTTTCTGATGTCTTTCGTGCTGGGTCCGGAGATCAAAGTGACCAACTCGGATCAATTTTCTTCCGTTGGGTTCTTCCTCGGTCGGGCTTTGAGTTATACGCAGAGCTCGCCCGCAATGATCGGTGGGCGGGAGTTTCGGACCTTCTTTTGGAGCCTGAGCATGGACAAGGATATACCCTTGGCCTTCAAAAGACGTTCGGCGCAGAGTCAGAGGGTACGCTTGTCTTTTCAGCGGAGCTAACCCACCTGGAGGCTGAAGGCACGTCACGTGTGAGGGACAACCCAACGTTTTACGCTCACGGTTATGTGCTGGAGGGGTATACTCACCGTGGTCAGTTGCTAGGTGCTCGTGCGGGCCCTGGGGGTATCCAGCAGCATGTCGGCATAGCCAGTTATTCGGCCCAAGGCCTGGTTTCATTGTGGGTCGAACGACGAGTGAAGGATAACGACGCCTTCTACTATTGGGCGGAGCAAGCTCCCGAGACTGTTTGCAAGTTCTGCAAGCACGACGTCTCGTTTGAAGTGGGTGCAGAAGTAATGCGTTTTGTAGGAGCGCGGGAACTTTCGGTTTTTGCAGACTTAACTCGGCAACGCAATAGGTGGTTCGAAGGACCTGATGTTTGGAATCTGGGTGTTGGTTTTGGGGTTCGAGGCTTGGGCGGCTTCACATCTGAGCGCATTTC
>DLTN01000020.1:3112-3353 GCA_002500925.1 Gemmatimonadales bacterium UBA7835
TATGCGCGGTAGCCGAGTCAGGTGAACCTAAGAACGTCGCTTTAAGGCCGTGCCCGTAGCGTCTAAAGCTCTTCTCCACGAATTTTGTGACTTCTGAGAATAGGTATCAGACATGAAAGCTAAAACTTCAATTCTTTTATTGCCGATAACGGTTTCAGGCCGCTTGGCCTATTAATAGAAAAACTTCCCTGTTTTACCCATAATCCGTGCACTTAAGTCTTCCGAGTTCGCTACGTTAGCG
>DLTN01000020.1:3677-11032 GCA_002500925.1 Gemmatimonadales bacterium UBA7835
AGTCGAGACTGTCGCTAAATGCTCAAAACTGCCCTAAAGACCTTCGCAGGCTCACGTCATAAGCGTGAGGCGAAGAAGCTTCAACCCCTGGTGAGCGAGATCAACTCGTTCTTTGAGGGATTGTCTACGCTCACAGACGAAGAACTCAAGTCGAAGACTGCCGAGTTCAGGGGTTATATAGCTGAGCGTACTGCTCAGCTGAAAGCTGAGATTTTAGAACGACGAGAGGAAAAGAGGCACTCGGAGGATCCATCAGATCGAGAGCGACTATCGCTCCAGATCGGCGAACTCGAAACGAACTTGCATGAGGAACTCGAAGAATGCCTCGAGGACCTTCTCCCTGAGGCTTTTGCCGTCGTTAAAGACGCATGTCGTCGACTTGTGGGCACTGAAGTTAAGGTGACCGGTCAGATGCTTGAGTGGGACATGATTCCTTACGATGTCCAGCTGATTGGTGCGATAACCCTGCATCGTGGCAAGGTTGCCGAGATGGCGACTGGGGAAGGGAAGACCCTGGTAGCGACGATGCCCCTCTACCTGAATGCATTAGCTGGCCGAGGTTCTCACTTGGTGACGGTCAACTCATATCTTGCTCAGCGCGACGCCGAATGGATGGGGCATCTCTTCGGCTTCCTAGGACTTACAGTAGATGTGATCGACCGCCATGACCCTGGCTCACCCGAGCGTCAGGCGGCATATAAGGCGGATGTCACCTATGGGACCAACAACGAGTTTGGATTCGACTACCTGCGTGACAATATGGTTCACCAGCTAGCACAAAAAGTTCAGCACGAGTACGCGTATGCGATTGTGGATGAAATCGACTCGATCCTGATTGACGAAGCGCGGACGCCCCTCATCATATCGGGACCCGTAGGTAGGGATACGTCGACGCCTTTTAAGCAGTTCAACCCTTTAGTTGCCTCGATCTATAAGAAGCAACACAGGCTTACAACTCAGCTAGTGAGTGAGGCGGAAGCCCATCTCGAAGTTGGAGAAGAGTTTGAGGCTGGTGAGAAGTTGCTGGCCGTGAAGCGGGGGTCTCCGAGGCATCGGAAACTCATGAAGCTGTTTGCTGATGATCCATCCTTGCAGACGCTCGTGAACAAGGTGGAGGCTGACTTCATGCGTGAGAAGCGTCTCTTCGAGGTCGATGAGATGCTCTACTTCGCCATGGATGAGAAGGGGCACAACACTCATCTCTCGGATCGAGGACTTGATGAGCTGTCGCCGAACGATCCTGAGGCGTTCACGATCCCGGATCTTTCGGCAGAGGTCGGTGAGATAGAGGAGTCTGAGACTTTATCCGTCGATGAGAAACGTGACCGGATTCAAGAACTAGAAGCCGAGTACGCGGCTAAGAGTCAAAAGATGCATGTGCTGCATCAGCTCTTGAAGGCCTACACGCTCTTCCACAAAGATGAGCGATACATAATCGGCGAGGATGGGCAGGTAGTCATCGTAGACGAGTTCACCGGTCGGCAGATGGCGGGTCGACGTTGGAGTGATGGCCTCCATCAAGCCGTAGAGGCCAAGGAAGGAGTCGAGATTCGTGGAGAGACGCAGACGCTCGCCACGATCACGATCCAGAATTATTTCCGCATGTACGACAAGCTCGCCGGGATGACGGGTACGGCGGAGACAGAAGAGAGCGAGTTCCACCAGATATACGGTCTCGACGTTTTGGTGATTCCGACCAATCGACCGATTGCTCGGGATGATCGTGATGATCTGATTTTCCGCACGAAGCGGGAAAAGTACGTCGCGATCATGGATGAGATCGAACGGCTAAACCGGTTGGATCTTCCAGTACTCGTCGGGACGACAAACGTGGACGTGTCCGAAACTCTGGCAAGGATGCTCAAGCGACGTGGTATCGCGCATCAGGTTCTGAACGCTAAACATCACAAATCTGAGTCAGAGATTGTCCGTGATGCGGGCCAGCCCGGTGCGGTCACTGTCGCGACCAATATGGCTGGCCGAGGCACGGACATTAAGCTCCATGACAGTATAAAAGAGCCTCGAACGCTTTCGTGGGTCCAAGGGAAAGGAGTTGCTCTTGAAGACGTTCTGCCCATTGATCCAGTTAGGGCAGAAAAGCTTAAGATCGAGAAAGAGGACGATATCCTTGAAGAGGGTGGCCTGCAGATAATAGGGTCAGAGCGCCATGACTCTAGGCGGATAGATCGACAGTTAAGGGGCCGCTCCGGGCGCCAAGGAGACCCTGGTGCTTCGCAATTCTACCTCTCGCTCGAAGATGATCTCATGAGGCTCTTCGGGTCCGAGCGCATTGCAAATGTGATGGACAAGTGGGGCGCGGAAGAAGGAGAGGTGATCACCCACGGCCTTGTTACCAAGTCGATTGAGCGTGCTCAAAAACGAGTGGAGACCAACAACTTTGAGTCTCGTAAGAGATTGCTCGACTACGATGACGTTATGAACCAGCAGCGCGAGGTCATTTATGACCTCCGCTTGTTTGCTCTTGAGGGTGGTGAGGATCTTAAGGGTGAGGTGTGGGAGATGATCGAGCACGCGGCTCGGGACGCTATCGAAGAGTATGCGTCGGAAGAGGATAATCCTGAGCACTGGGATCTGGCGGGACTCCGACGCCGGCTTGTACTCGATTTCTTCCTGATGGTCCAAGAACTGCCAGAAGAAAACGATGTTGAGCACGAGATCGAATTGCATGAGGTAGAGGAGTGGGTCCTTACAGGGCTCCGCAACTCCTTCTACAAAAAGATCGATACGCTAGGGGAGCACGTTGAGCAGATTATGAGCTTCATAATGCTCTCGGTTATCGATGAAAAGTGGAAAGACCATCTCTACGACCTTGATCACCTTAAGGCTTCGATCGGGTTCCGCGGCTGGGGTCAGAAAGATCCACTAGTCGAGTACAAGAAAGAGGCCTACGAGATGTTCGTGGACCTGATGACGGATTTGCGACAAACCTTGTCGAGTTACTTTTTCCGAGCGCAATTCGGGCAGCCTCAGCAGAGGCGGGCTCCGCAACAGATGGTTCTGTCTGGGCCCCTAGGAGGTCCCCACTCGAGTGGGGCCGATGAAGCCGCGAGGGCTGCTGCCCGACGTGGGTCCGCGATTCCTAGAAGGCAACCTAAAGAGGATCCTTTGGGAATGTCGGTGAGGGCTGCGGCTGGTCAGTCTAGGTCTGCGGTCTCTCCGGGGCCTGATCCCAAGCAGCTGTCCACGAACCGTGGTGAGGAACAGAGGAGGCGTGCGCCAGTATCTGTCGAAAAAGAGCCAGGGCGGAATGATCCGTGTCCGTGCGGGTCGGGAAAGAAGTACAAGAAGTGTTGTTACGGGCGGGTTTGATCGGGCTTAGCCGCTCAAGTCATCCTTGTGGCCTTATTGTGCCGCTTTAGCTTCGAAAAACTGATCTCGGAGCAGAGCTGCACGCTCGAAGTCGAGAGCCTCGGCCGCTTCGGCCATTTCCTGCTCGAGGATCTTCAAGTACTCCTCGAGATTGACTTCGTCCTGATACGATTCGGATGCTTTCACAGCCGCGGCCGTCGGAGCTTGACGGGCGTCGGCCACTCGCGTCGCGAATTCGATTTCTTCCACGGACTTCTGAATCGTTTCCGGCGTTATCCCATGCTCTTCGTTGTGCAAGATCTGGATCGCCCTTCTTCGGTTGGTTTCGTCTAAGCATTCCTTCATCGAGGCGGTGATTTTGTCTGCATACAAAATTGCTTTTCCGCTTGCGTTCCTAGCAGCGCGACCTACGGTTTGTATCAACGACCTCGCATTACGAAGGAACCCCTCCTTGTCCGCGTCTAGGATGGCTACAAGTGACACTTCAGGAAGGTCGAGGCCTTCCCTAAGAAGGTTGATTCCCACCAGGACGTCGATTTTTCCAAGTCGAAGGCTTCGAAGGATCGCCATGCGTTCAATCGTGTCGACTTCAGAGTGCATATAGCGCACTCGTACTCCGACTGACTGGAGGTACTCTGATAGATCCTCTGCCATTCGTTTAGTGAGCGTTGTGACGAGTACTCGCTCGCCGAGTTGCTCCCGTTCACGGATCTCCGCGAGCAAATCATCGACCTGACCTTTCACTGGCCGAACAGAGATTTCGGGATCGATCAGTCCGGTTGGGCGGATGATCTGCTCCACGATCACTCCCCCGGTTCTCTCGATCTCCCAGTCGCCTGGGGTTGCAGACACGAAAACTGCTTTTGGAACGACTTCCTGCCATTCATCGAATGTGAGTGGCCGATTGTCTAGCGCGGACGGCAGTCGGAAGCCGTGTTCTATCAGAACTTCTTTGCGTGACCGGTCTCCTTTATGCATGCCATTGATCTGAGGGATCGACACGTGGGACTCGTCCAAAACCGTTAGGAAGTCCGCGGGGAAATAGTCGATCAGGCAGGCAGGCCGCTCACCGGTGCTGCGCCCACTGGTGTAAAGAGAGTAGTTCTCAATTCCCGGACAGGTCCCAATCTCAAGCATCATCTCGATGTCAAACTTGGTTCGCTGCTCTAGGCGTTGTGCTTCGAGTAGTTTGTTCGCCATGCGGAAAGATCTGAGTTGATGATCCAACTCGGTACGAATGGCTGGGACCATGCTCTCGATTGTCGTGCGACGTGTTACATAGTGGCTGGCGGGATAGATCGCCGTCCGGTCTAGGGTTGTAATGATTTCTCCGGTCAGTGGGTCGAAACGGCTGATCCGCTCGACCTCGTCCCCCCACAATTCTATCCGAACCGCTTGTTCTTCGTAGGCAGGGAAGACTTCAACTGTGTCTCCTCTAACTCGGAAAGTGCCGCGTTCGAAGAGGTAGTCGTTCCTCCTGTATTGAATATCGACTAGGCCTCGGAGTATGTCTTTTCTAGAGTGCTCCTCATCCTTGGTAATGTGAAGCATCAGGCTCCGGTAATCCTTTGGGTTTCCTAGACCGAAGATGGAGGAGACTGACGCAACCACGATCACGTCTTCTCGTTCCATCAGTGAAGACGTGGTGCGTAGCCGGAGTCGCTCAATGTCTTCGTTGATTGAGGCGTCTTTCTCAATAAATGTATCTGTTGCTGCGACGTACGCTTCGGGTTGGTAATAGTCGTAGTACGAGATGAAGTACTCGACCGCATTATGAGGGAAGAGGGCCTTGAGCTCACCGTAAAGCTGTGCCGCTAGAGTCTTGTTGTGTGACATGACCAGCGTGGGGCGTCCGTAGTTCGCGATCATATGTGCGATGGTGAAGGTCTTACCCGTACCGGTCGCGCCGAGAAGAACCTGGTTGCTGTCACCTCGTTGGAGACCAGCGGTCAACTCGGTGATTGCTTCGGGCTGATCTCCAGCTGGCTCATGTGAAGACACGATCTGGAATGCGCTCATCCTGCGCACTCGACCATGTTGCGATGCGGTGTCACTGCCATGCCCCTGCAGCGCGCCAGAGCTGTTCTTCTCAAGATTTGGTCAGCATTCGGGACGTTGATGCAGATCAATATGAAATCAGGTCTCACAGGTCAGGCCCAGCCAAGATCGTCCTCTTCGAGGTGCTCTCGACGCTCGACGTCGATCACCCCTTTTACTCGACTGATCGACCGACGGACTTTCTCAAGGTGGGTCAGATCACGGACTTCGACTACGAACTCACCTGTCATACCACCTTGTGTTGTTTTCATGTCGGCGTGGGAGATGTCTGTGCCCGTGCTAGTGATCGCCTTCGCCACGTCGGAAAGTAAACCTCTGCGATCAGAGCCGCGCATAAAGAGCTTCACGAAGAAGCGGTCGCCCTTTTCTGCTGCCCACTCGATTTCGATACGGCGTTCGGGATCTCGCGAAAGAGCGAGCACGTTTGGACAGTCTTTACGATGGATCGAGACCCCACGGCCCCGGGTGACGTATCCAGTCACGGGGTCTCCCGGTACCGGCTGGCAGCAGCTTGAGTATCGGACCATGAGGTTATCCATTCCTTGGATCCGGACACCGCGACCAGAGATCCGAAGGCGGGCCGCGAGCCTCGACAAAGCGGAGGGCGACCGCTGGGCCACTTCAGTAGGATCATGTTCGCTATGGAACTGTTTGATCACCGCGGTAGGGCCGATGTCCCCGCGGCCAAGCGCTGCGTATATGTGGCCTAGGGTTGGATATCCCAGTGCACTTGCTGCGTCGAACTGGATGTTAGAATCTGTCGGGAGGGCTAACCGGGCTTTCTTAAGCTCTCGATCGAGCAGGTCCTTACCGAGCTTATGAGCTGACTCGAACTCCTCTCTTCGGATCCATTGCCGGATGCTCTGCCGAGCTCGCGATGTTTTAACGAAAGCCAGCCAGTCTCTAGTCGGTTTTTGTTTAGTGTTCGTGAGGATTTCGACTGCGTCTCCGTTTCTAAGTTCACGAGAAAGCGGCGCGATACGGCCGTTAACCTTAGCACCCGCGCAGTTGTGCCCTACCTCGGTGTGAACTGAGTAAGCGAAGTCGATCGGTGTCGCGCCGATCGGGAGTGCTTTTACGTCGCCGTCCGGAGTAAAGACGAAGATCTCTCCGCGAAAGAGGTCCATCCGAAGAAATTCCATGAACTCCTCCGGCTCAGCAGTGTCTTGCTGCCACTCTAGAACCTGACGGAACCATGTCAGGGCCTCATCTACCTCGTCGGAATGAGATTTTCCATCCTCTTTATATCTCCAGTGTGCGGCTATCCCATATTCTGCCGTGCGGTGCATCTCCTCAGTGCGAATCTGAATTTCATACCGCAGACCTCCGGGGCCGAGCACAGTCGTATGCAGGGACCGGTACATGTTGGATTTGGGGGTCGCTACATAGTCGTGGAAGCGTTCGGGAATCGGAGTCCAGCGGCTGTGGATGACACCGAGTGCAGCGTAGCAGTCTTGCAGTGAGTCCGTAGTGATCCGCATGGCCATCAGATCGTAGATATCCTCGAACGGCCGTCCTTGGCTCTCAATCTTCCTGTGTATCGACCATAGGTGCTTTGGGCGCCCTTCGACTTCGGCGCTGATCTCGGCCTCGTTCAGTGCCTCCTCAAGAGGACCTTTCATATCTAGGATCTGCCGCTCACGAGCTCGACGTCGCTGGCGAAGCTTCTTAACAAGCGCTGCGTAATCCCTAGGCTCTAGGAACTTGAAGGCTAAGTCCTCCAGCTCCCATCTAATAGCCGCCATGCCTAGGCGATGGGCTAGGGGTGCGTATATCTCTCTCGTTTCGAGTGCTATCCGCCTCTGCTTGTTTTCCGATAGGTGCTCAAGCGTCCGCATGTTGTGCAGTCGGTCGGCGAGTTTGACTAGAATGACTCGTGCATCGCTCGCCATGGAGAGCAGCATCTTTCTGTAGTTCTCGACTTGCTGTTCGGTTGCGGAGCGGAACTGAACTTTTCCAAGCTTCGT
>DLTN01000057.1 GCA_002500925.1 Gemmatimonadales bacterium UBA7835
ATGACTTCGTGCCAGGTGCGGTTGGACGTGGCGCTTCGGCCGCGATTGTGGAACGCCCACTGCAAGTTGATGTGCCCCAGCTGGTAGTTCGAGACGGACGTCGAGCGGCTGCCTTGGCGGCCGATGTCGTGCTTGGCTCACCGAGCGCAAGGATGGCTGTTGTTGGTGTTACGGGCACGAACGGAAAGACGACGACGTCACTCCTTGTTCGACATCTAGTCGCTCCTGAAAGGCGGTCGGCTGTGATAGGGACGCTTGGCTTGACCCTCAAAGATGGCGTTCGGGCAGCGACTGAAGACCTTACGACACCGGGGCCAGTCCAGCTTACCGAGTGGATGCGTGATCTTTCAGCCAAGAGTTACGAAACGGTAGTCATCGAAGCTTCTTCACACGCGATAGAGCAGCATCGCCTGGACGGGATCTCCTTTGATGTCGCGGTCTTTACGAACCTTTCTCAGGATCACCTAGACTATCATGGAGATATGGAGGCGTATCGCGCTGCAAAGCTCGGACTCGCTAGGCTCGTTTCTAAAGATGGAACTCTGATCGTCAACGCGGATGACGATGCATGGGAGGGCCTCGAAGGGGGTGGGCGCAAGGTCGTATCGTATTCGCTAGTAAGGAAAGCCGACGTGCGGGCCCGAGACATACGGTTGAGCTCCACAGGGACGAGTTTTCGTATGACTGTAGCCGGCCAAGATTTAAACATCAGCCTCCCTCTGATCGGACGTTATAACGTCGAGAACGCCCTCGCTGCATCCGCTGCGGCCATCGCGGTTGGGGTCTCGCTTGAGTGTGTCGCTCAGAGGCTCGAAGTTGCGCCACAGGTGGCGGGTCGGTTGGAAGCGGTGGTTGCTGAGCCATTCGGTGTCTTGATCGACTTTGCACATACGCCTGCTGCTCTAGAAGGTGCACTAGAGGCTGTCCGCCCACTTACCGAAGGCCGCCTGATCGTTTTGTTTGGAGCCGGTGGTGATCGAGACCGTTCCAAACGCAGGCTGATGGCCCAAGCGGTCGCTCGTTTAGCAGACGTTGCAGTTCTAACGTCGGATAATCCGCGCACCGAAGATCCGGATCGGATCATAGACGACCTCGTTGAGGGAATAGGTTCCACGGACTTCATCCGGATGACTGATCGGCGAGATGCTATCAGAAAAGCCCTCGAGGTGGCACGTCCAGGCGACACGGTCGTGCTAGCAGGGAAGGGGCATGAGACATACCAGGTTGTCGGAAAAGAAAAACAGCCCTTTCTAGAGGCCGACATTGCCAGAGATGCCCTTCGCGAACTGGGGGTCCTCTGATGGCTTTCGACTGGAGTGACTTGACCGTTCGTAAGGCCCTTGGGATGCGGACTGATCTGGCTCAGGAAGATGTAGCGTATGAGGGAGTGTCTACGGATTCCCGCACGATATCAGAAGGTGATCTATATGTGGCCCTAGTAGGAGAGCGATTCGACGGTCACGACTTTGTTGCGGATGCGTTTGCAAGGGGAGCCGCTGGAGCTGTGGTATCCAGACCGGCAGCAGGTGATCCGGCTGGGACGTTTTATCCAGTAGACGATACCCTTGATGCCTTGGGGCGTCTTGCTGCATGGCGCAGACAGCGGATCGATGTCCCCGTAGTTGCGATTACGGGTTCGTCTGGAAAGACAACCACAAAGGAAATGACGAGGGCCGCGCTAGCTGAGACCTATCGGGTCCATGCAACGCCTGGAAATCAGAACAATCGTATTGGGATGCCGCTGACGATTCTCTCAATGCCCGACGATGTGGAAGCGCTGGTGCTAGAGCTAGGCACCAATCAGCCAGGTGAGATTGAGGCACTGGCTCAGGTGGCTCGCCCTGATATTGCCGTAATTACAACTGTCGGTAAGAGCCACCTAGAGAAGCTGGAGACTTTCGATGGTGTCCTAGCAGAAAAGTTGCAGATCCTGCGCGGAATGGCTGAAGGTGGCCGGTGCGTAGTGGGGGATGATCCCCCGGTCCTTTCTGAACGTGCCCGCGCCATTTGCTCGACCGTTCAGGTAGTTGGGTGGAGTCAGAATGATGATCAGCACGTCCGTCCGGAGAACGCTGAAGTAGATGTATTCGGACGCTACAGCTTCGAATGGCGAGGACAGAAGGTTACAGCGCCCACAGCTGGCAAGCATGCTGCCTCAAATGCTCTCATAGCGCTTGCGGTGGCCAGTCTCCTTAACGTGCCGGTGAGGGATGCAGTTCGTGGACTCGGTTCTTCTGAAATTGGTTCGATGCGAGGTGAGTTTCAGCGGATTGGAGATCTCACGGTCATCGTCGACTGTTATAACGCTAATCCACAGAGTGTGCGTGCATCTTTGGAAGTGCTTGAAAGTCAGGCTGTCACGGGAGACAAGGTGGCTGTTTTGGGCTCGATGCTGGAGCTCGGAAATGCGGCGACTGAACTGCATGCTGAGGTACTGAAAGATGCAGTAGCTCGGGATGTCGATCTGGTCATCGCCACGGGTCACTTTGCTGAAGTAGCGGCTGAGTTGGGATTCAGCGAAGAGCGCGTTGTTTCAGGTGAAAACTGGGAGGCGGTTTACTCAGGACTTGTCGATCGCCTGAATGGAGGTGAGATCATCTTACTCAAGGCTTCGCGGGGCATCGCACTGGAGCGGATGTTGACCCGACTTGAGGAAGACTTCGGTCGAGAAGGCGCCCGGAAGGTTGGGACCTAATGCTTGCCCACTTGCTTCCAGGACTCTCAGAGCTATTCGGCCCGTTCAATGTGTTCGTGTATATCTCTTTTCGGACGGCGGGTGCTGTAGTTACGTCTCTAGTTCTAGCCTTCTTGCTAGGTCCAGTAGTGATTCGTCACCTAAAGCTGATGAATGTTGGTCAGGTTGTGCGGGAGATAGGGCCGGAGACTCATCTGGCGAAGTCGGGTACTCCCACGATGGGTGGAGTTATCATCATCCTCGCCACCACCATCTCAACCCTTCTCTGGGCTCGTTTAGACAACGCGTACACGATTCTTGCTCTTGTCTCACTGCTCTGGATGGGTGCGATAGGATTTCTTGACGACTACCTCAAAGTCGTCCAAGGTCAGACTCGAGGCTTAATAGCCCAATACAAGATGATCGGCCAATGGAGCTTCGGGCTAGCGCTCGGCACCTATCTTATTTGGAATCCGATCTCGGGACACCCGACCACGTGGACCGCCGTTCCATTTTTTGCGGATGTGGCAGCAGTCTTCTCAGTTCCTGTATTCATCGTGTTTACTGGTGTTGTAGTATCAGGATCGTCGAACGCTGTGAATCTGACTGATGGGCTAGACGGTTTAGCCGCTGGCCTAATCGCGATCGCGTCAGCGACGATCGGCATTTTTGCTTACGTCGCGGGTCGGGTAGACACCTCGCAGTACCTCGGATTCTTCTATCTGCCCGGTGCGGGAGAGTTGACCATTTTCGCCCTCGCACTATCTGGAGCGGCACTGGGCTTCTTGTGGTTTAATGCTCCTCCCGCAGAGGTCTTTATGGGGGATACTGGATCTCTCGCACTTGGAGGAGCACTCGGGGTTATGGCCATTCTCCTAAAGGCTGAATTCCTACTGGTAATCGTCGGTGGCGTATTCGTGCTGGAGACCCTGTCGGTGATTGTGCAGAGGGGGTGGTTCAAGTACACGAAGTGGCGGTTCGGTTCGGGTAGGCGCGTGTTCAGGATGGCTCCCGTCCATCACCACTTCGAGAAACTTGGTTGGTCTGAAACCACGGTTGTTATCCGCTTTTGGATCGTAGGCGTCCTTTTCGCGATGCTTGCGTTCAGCACCCTGAAGATCCGGTGAGTACACCTGCTCGAGTGGTGCGATTGGGAGATGTGGTTTGATGGATTTGTCTGGAATGAGTGTGGCTGTCATTGGCCTGGGTGTGAGCGGAGTCGCCGCCGCACGCTTAGCCGCTGAAAAAGGAGGAGAAGTATATGTCTCGGATTCTCGCACGGAGGATGCAGTTGCAGCTAGTGGAGCCGACCTCGGAGATGGAATCGAGGTCGACTTGGGAAGGCACGATATCGAACGAATGGTCGATGCCGACTTCGTCGTTACGAGCCCAGGTATCCTTCCGAGTGCCCCAGTGCTCCAAGGTCTCAAAAAACGAGGAGTTAAGTGGATCTCAGAGCCTGAATTTGCCTCACGGTTCCTTGATGCATCACTGATTGGGATCACCGGCACAAATGGAAAGACCACAACAACATTGCTCGTGAACCATCTGCTTCATGCGTCCGGTGTTAGGTCAGCCGCTGGGGGCAACGTCGGTGGTGGGCTCGCTCCTGCTGCGTCAGATCTTGCCCGGCTCAAGGAGAGACCAGAGTGGATCGTGCTCGAGATGAGCTCGTTTCAGCTGTCAGGGGTGGAAACGTTCCATCCCGATATCGGAGTGATAACGAACCTCTCAGCAGATCACCTAGATCGATACAGTTCAATCGATGCGTACTATAGCGATAAGTCGAAGCTATT
>DLTN01000014.1:0-11946 GCA_002500925.1 Gemmatimonadales bacterium UBA7835
CGAGGACGCTCATTCGGAAGTCCGAGTTTCTGTTTCTTGGTTCTGCGCGCAATCAGTCGAGGGGACCGATGCGACCCTGAGCCTGAGCTCACTCTGGCCTGATGCAGAACTTGTGGATCTGACGGTGATCACATCCATGGGTCAGGCAGCTGGGCGAGTGGCCGCGGATGCTTCTTTTAGCTTCTGAGTTTGACAGTCTGGCGTCGCATTCTGCAGCGCTAGAAGGGGTCAGGAAAAGATGGGTTATCGAGTGAGTTCAGCGGTCGCTTGATCTAAATAGTCCGTCAGGCGCGTGATCGCCCTCAGGTAACGCTCTTCCCATTGTGGTACTTCATCCGGATCGTCGGTCTCAATCTCATAGCGCACCCCAGGGAGCATCCACGATGCATACCCGCTAAACGGATCCGGTGAGACATATAGGTTGCGGCTCCAGGGACGATCTTGAAGCCCCTCGTCGTCGAGCCATGCCTTTTCGAGTTGCCTGAGAATGCGATTGGTCCTCTGTGCGACTGGAATGACGAGAGCCCCCGCGTCTCCCTCTAGACTGTGATCTCGCGCTATGACGAATCGGTCTGCGGCATCCTCAAGTTCTGTGGTCGCTTCAACCAGACGCGTTAGGTCTACGTCTACTGCTCTAGCCTCTGCTACATCGAGTAGGGTTTGGACGTGTACACGAGTATCAGTCGCGTATCGTTTTACGTCATACGGAACTACGTCTGCGTTAGCGAGACGGAGTGCTACTAGGCCATCTACTTGGGCTAGCATAGGCCCGAACACAAATTCTGTGTCACCAAATCGCTCAAACCATGCGAAGTTGTCGTAGTTTGAGTGATAGACACCACTCGGAGCCCCCGTAGAGAGGCCTGCGGAGGGAACACCTGCATGGGTATAGAATGCTACGTGGTCTGACCCGCCACCTAGGTTTCCGAGCTCGGGTTCACCTACCTCAGTTGTCCACCAGTCGTGGACTGTCATATCTAGTCCCGGGTACATGACGTCATCGAGGACATCTAAAATCGTCGCCTTTAAGGAGGGTGAGGATGAACCACCGAAGTTGGGTCCGGAGACCGCTCCATCGGCGTTGATGTATGCGATGGCGTCGACTGTGAGAGGATCCATGAACTCCTCGACCCATTCAGTAGACCCGATTATTCCAGCTTCTTCAGCATCCCAGTGGGCAATAAGGATCGAGCGCCGCGGGCTACATCCCTCGTCCGCCAACTGACCCAGAGCTTCGGCAAGCGCAACGAGCATCGCAGTGCCACCGTTGGGGTCAATCGCTCCGAATCCCCAGGGGTCATAGTGAGCACCCAGGATAACCCACTCATTCGGGAATTCTGTGCCCACGACAGTTCCTACAACATTGACTGCACGAGTTAGGGCCCTTGGTTGATTGACTCTTACACGAACTGTGAGTTCCGAACCACCAGTGATCCGGTAATCCACCTCTACACCGCCAGCCCAACCCTCAGGCGCAGGTGTACCGTTCATGCGGGAAAGGATCTCCTCTGCGGCTAAGTACCCTAGAGGCAAAACCGGGATGGTCGGCATCGCCACATCGTCAGGGTCTAGACGGGTCACGTGGCCCCGTTCTCCTGTCACTGGCAGGGCGGGCTCGAATGGAGTCAGTGGGTCCCCGGTCCATGGTAAAGTCAGCACGGATCCGCGCTGGATTGTCTCTCCGTTCATCATTGGTCCTGCAGGGTAGGCACCCTCTCGTGAGAAACCGGGGTCGTTGAACATGATGACACCGGCCGCGCCACGCTCTTCCGCGAACTTGACCTTGTAGCCGCGGAAATTACCCCCGTAACGGGCAATCACGATGCGACCCGTCAGTTCGATCCCCATTGAATCGAGGGCCTCGTAGTCCTCTCGGCGACCAAAGTTTGCGTACACGACCTCCCCGGTTACATCTCCGCTGCCGGAGAATGCATTCCATCCATTAAGTAAGCCGGGGTGATGTGAGAATCGGTCTTCCGTAAGAGCCGGTTCTCGATTGGAGAGACGTATACGTTCCGGTGATGCAATCCATGCTTCGACGTCGTCCGTAAGTTGGGGTAGGTAGACGTCGTATGTGTGACGTTCGACTTGTAGTCCCGCCGCCTTCATGACTCTGGTCAGGTAGTTGCCGACCTCAACCTGTGCTTGGGACCCTGCCGGGTGGGGAGCCGATGTGATAATCCTGAGGTGCTCTCTGAATGCTTGGCTTGAAGGGAGTTCGAGAAACCGGGCTTCACAACGACTCTGTTCGAGTGCCCTAGCAGCGGTAAACCCGACATACGGGTCTTGGCCGGCCTGAGCATATAGAGGTAAGGCGCTGCTCAGGAGCGAGATAGCTGCGATTATGGTCAGCAGGCATCCATCGATTCTAGAGGGAGTCGGCATGGGTCAGGTCAGAATATTTGGTGATCAGACATTCAGAGGCTACCGCCTTGAGTCACCACAAAGCAAGACTGAACGCGATTGCAGGTTCGCCCTCGAACAGCTAAGGTCGGTCTTTACCGTCAGATTCACTGAGACCCCTGCGAGGATGATTTATGCGCCGGTCAACCCTCTGCGCCGCCATCGCCGCCATCGCCTTTATCCCTCTTTCAGCGTCTGCTCAGACTCTGGACGAACTCACAGCCCGGGTAGATGAGAGTGTCCAAAGTCGAGCTAAGCTCGCCCAGGTAATGGTGGACAAGATCTTTTCGTTTTCTGAACTAGGTCAGCAAGAGATCGAAACATCTGCGTACGTAACTGGAATGTTGGAAGAGAATGGGTTTTCCATTGAGCGCGGGGTTGCGGGTATCCCTACTGCTTGGGTTGCTCGGTGGGGCTCGGGCCGGCCTGTCATTTCTTTCGGTTCAGACATAGACGGGATTCCAAAAGCGAACCAGAAACCGGGTGTTGCTTATGCCGACCCTCTTATCTCTGGTGCGCCTGGACACGGTGAAGGGCACAACTCAGGACAAGCTGTAAACGTGGTAGCTGCACTTTCCCTAAAGGAATTGATGGAATCTGAGGGTATCCAAGGAACGCTAGTTTTGTGGCCTGGCGTTGCTGAGGAGCAGTTAGCTAGTAAGGCTTGGTACGTAAGAGACGGCGTCCTTGATGACGTGGATGTGACGCTGTTTACCCATGTGAGCTCGAACTTGGGCGTGAGTTGGGGTCAAGCTGGTGGAACGGGGCTGGTCTCGGTCGAGTTCAGTTTTGAGGGTGAGGCTGCGCACGGGGCAGGCGCACCATGGCGAGGCCGGAGTGCCTTGGATGCTGTCGAACTAATGAACGTTGCTTGGAATTTCAAACGCGAGCACCTGCGCCCGGATCAGAGGTCGCATTACGTCATTACTGACGGAGGCGATCAACCCAATGTCGTACCGGTTTCAGCGTCGGTCTGGTACTACTTCCGGGAGATGGATTACGAGGACATCCAGAGAAACTACGATACAGCCGTTAGAATAGCCGAAGGCGCGGCGATGATGACCGACACCGAGATGAGTTACCGCGTGCGCGGAGCGGCGTGGCCTCGTCACTTCAATCGAACAGTCGCAGAGACGATGTATGAACATATTGAGGAGGTTGGTCTCCCGGAGTGGACGGAAGACGATCACGCGTTCGCTGAAGCCGTGCAGCAGTCGGTGGGAAGTATTCCGTCTGGAATGCCCATGTCCCTAGGTCCTATAGGTGTGCCAGGGCCTCGCCGAAGCGGTGGCTCCGACGACATCGGTGATATTGCATGGACAATGCCAACGGTGACGATGCGTTTTCCGTCTAATGTCCCGGGGCTCCCCGGGCACCACTGGTCGAGCGCAATGGCCATGGCCACGCCGATTGCTCACAAGGGTGCCGTTGCAGGAGCGCGAGTTATGGCAAGGACTGCACTTCAGTTGTTCATGATGCCAGAGTTGGTCGATGAGGCGTGGTCATATTTCAATGATGTACAGACGGCGGATATGGAGTATGTGTCATTCATCGGGCCGAATGATCCTCCGCCAATTGATCTCAATAAGGAGATAATGGATACATATCGGCCTTTGCTTGAGCAGTATTATTATGATGAGACACGATTCGACACGTATCTGGAGCAGCTGGGTATCACCTATCCTACGCTGACGAGACCGATCTCCTTGCCCGATGCGCCGGAATCGCCACGCTGACCAATGAGTTTTACGGAGCTGCCCGGATGAAAAGAGTCTGGCTTAGGTACAGATTGTCGGGCGTGTTATGTGCGTTGGTTGTTTTAGTTGCTTCGCCTGCAGTTCTTGACCTCGAGGCAAGAACTGCGCCGGTGATTGGTGTCGCGGTAGCAGCAAACGAAACAGTACATGACGACCCCGTGGAACTCTCGTGGAGGGCACTGGCTGCGCTTGATTATCGAACGGGAGAAATGTCAGACGAGCTCCGAGATCTTGTCGGTAAGCCGGTCAAGATCCCTGGATTCACAGTACCTCTAGAGGATTTTGCGTCGTCTGCTACTGAGTTTTTATTGGTGCCTTACGTAGGGGCTTGCGTCCACACTCCGCCCCCTCCGCCAAATCAGCTTGTCTACGTTGAGATGGATGAAGGTAGGCGAGCAACAATGGACGGGTGGAACCCAGTGTGGCTTGAAGGGATCCTTCATGTAGAGGACGTGAACAGCATTTACGGTAGCAGCAGCTACCGAGTGGTCGGGATGTCGGTCAAGCCTTACGGGTGAAGAAGGGATGTGGCACGGTGACCGGACTTTCATTCATAGATCTGGTCACCGTACCAAGCCCTGTTCACGGAGGGGGTGGGATTCGAACCCACGAGGGCTTGCGCCCGCCGGTTTTCAAGACCGGTGCATTGAACCGCTCTGCCACCCCTCCAGCTGGGTGTTGTGCACCCGGCCTTCATGAAAATCGGGGGAGTAGCCGTTGAATTCAATGAGAGAGACGGATTAGACGATGCGTAGATACAAGAAGGGCCCACATCCGGTGTGGACGCGGGCCCTATTTGTAGGGTTCGAGTCAGCTACAAAAGTTGGCTGAGCACTTATCCTCAGTCAGCTTCCTGGAAGCCCGGCACCACCCATCGGAGCCCAGTTGGCCGTGATCAGATTTACACCCTGATTCGTAACCTCCCAAACGGACGATACTCGAACCGAGTAATCCACGGTCTGGCCATCGAGCATGTATTGCCCAGTATTGTGATGGGTCGCTACTGCTCTGGTCATCATGTCGTCGAACATCACTTCGACGTCATTCGCTGACATGGATAGCCAGTCCGTTCCGCTGGCGGTCGCCATGTATTCCGCAGCGGTCATCACTGAGCAGGGCACCATGCTCGATAAACACATGACCGACTGATCAGACAGGACCGCAGCGGTTTCGTCTTCTGGTGCGTCAGGGTTAGCGAGGACATTGACTGCGTCCACCACTGCTTCCCGGTAGTCCTCCTTGTTGGCGAGTCGCCAGTACATAGCGACACGCTCACCGTAAACGGTGGCACCCCCGCGGTCGACTGCGTGCTGTTGATGACGCACAGCGCCTTCGTAATCACCAAACATTGCTGAGATTTCAGCAAAGGAGTCGTGCGCGTTCGCTTCGTTGTATAGTCTCAGATAAGAACGGAGAAAGTCCCTGGCTTTAACTTCGTCGACTTCTACTCCATCGCCTTGAGCGTAGGTGTATGCCAGCGTGTTCAGCGATCCGGCTGCGAGTGAGGGGAAGCGCTCGGCGAAGGCCATATGTCCCTCTGCGACCGTTAGCTCAGAGTGCTCACTCCATGATGCCCAGTAATGAAATAGGGCGTCATCTGGCAGGTCCTGAGCCTTTTCATAGGCAGTATTGGGGCCGTTGGATGAGTGCATGATGTCTAGCCAAGCCATCTCTGATGGTGTGCCTGAGACGTCGGCGAGCGCTTCCATCTGTGATGAGCGTGTGCCCCACTCCGCTCCGTTCGCCATATCAGCTAGGGCGATCTTTGCGGCTAGACAGGTGGGATCTACGACTAGGGCGGCCTGGTACATGCCTTTCGCCCTGCCATTCTCCACATTGCCCCACGCAGTGATTCCTTCGTTCACTATGGTATGGGCTGCATCCGAACAGCTGGTTTCGCTTAGCCATTGATCTTGAGCGGTTAGGCTCCCTGGCCAGAATGCCGCAGCTAGGGCTGCAACGGCCAGGATACGGTTTTGGACTGTCATACTGTTTTGACCTTGGTTGTTTGTGTTATCCCTGGAGAATGTAGTTCGAGCGATCTGCTCTCAGTGTTGAGGGGCGCCTGCACGGCCGCACGGGTATGGGATCTTTGGAAGATCTGAGTCCGCCTAGAGCTTACTTGGGCCCCAGTTGTTTTCCGTCAATTGCCATCGACAGCAACTGATACACCACTGGTGGACTTTTAGTACCGCTAAAGCTCTAGCCTATTCACAGCTTTGGCAGTTGTGATTATTCACAGCTCCCAGACTTTCCAGTAACGCGATCGTGGAGGGAAAGGGCTGCACACGTTGGCGGGGGCCGTTGGCCATGTCGACGGTAGTCTCACCCCGTCGACTGACAACGCTAACGTCCGCACCTTGCTGCACCAGGTACTCAATTAGCTCGTTGTCACCTCTGCTCGCAGCATGATGGACTGCGGAGTAGCCGTTGAGATCACGGACGTTTACATCGGCGGCATGCTCTTCCACTAGGTAGCGGACGGCAGCAACCCAGCTGTCCGGGGCGTGAGAATGTTGGTTGGCCGCGAATCCCTCTCCATATCCAACTCCTGACGCAGCATGAATGGGGTAGACACTTGGGCCGCCTGTGGGAACCAAAGGAAGGCCCGATTTGTCTTGGTCGTTCCCACGACGTCCAAAACGACGTGACGGAACCTTCCTTGTCGCAATCGTTGGGTCAGCACCCCAAGCCACAAGAAGACGCATGGCTTCGAGGTCTGTAGCATACGCCGCGCGCCAGAACGGGGTGGCGCCAGCAAACTTCACTCCGAGCATGTCGAAGTTGAATGATGTGTACCAGATGTGCCGACCTGTTCTATGGTTCACATCAGCGCCGGCCTGCATCAGTGCTTCCATGAATTCTAGATAGTTGACCTGTTGTTGCTGAAACGCTTGCGGCTGGGGGTAGGCCGCTTTGGGTCCCCAACGACGGTTCAGCACAGTGAACAAGGCTGGAGCACCGTCCTCAGCTGTCGCGTTCGGATCAGCTCCCTTGTTCAGAAGGAGTAGGGCTAGATCGAAATTACCGTTGATGGTTGCCAACAGCATTGGGGTGGTCCCGTCGCCGGCCGTTGGCTGATCCAGGTCGCTGCCGTACTTCAAAAGACGCTCGGCAGCATGTATGAAGCCGTCTCGCGCAGCGAAGTGCAGAGCGGTAAAACCACCTTCTTTTCCAATGAGGTCGTTATATCCGAGCGCGCGCTCATTTTCATCTTCTGACGGTGGCTCCGGACTTTCTACCTCGGACGAGTTTGTGGTCTCCTCCTCTGAGGGGGATTCCACTTCTCGTTTTTCAGGCTTAGCATCATCTTCTGCTGCAGCCTCTTCAGTCTTCGAAGTGGGAGAGTCCTCGCTTTCGTCCTCCACTGGTGCCTGGAGCTGGCCACCGGATGAACGGCCCGTCGAAGGAAGACTTTCCACATCGTTCTCCGCATTTCGCCGAACAGATGCTAGTTGGGCTCGGAGTCGGCGTTGTGGCATATCCTCAGCCGAGATCTGCACGTAATCGACGACGGAAGTCGTTAGTGATGGGTCCGCACCAGCCTCCAATAGAATTTGGATGGCATCAAGCCGGTTTGATGCAGTAGCCCACATCAGTGGAGTCTGGGCATCACTCTGAGTGGTGACGTTGATGCTAGCGCCGTGTCGTATCAGGGTTTCGACTGCAGCGGCACGCCCCGATGATGCCGCGAAGTGGAGCGCTGTGGCCCCAGTCGTTGTGAACACTTCAGCTTCAGCACCCCCGGATAGGAGCGCATCGAGTGCGAGTGCGTTACCCGCGCGTCCGGCTAGATGCAACGGGGTGTAGCCACCAAGTCGGGTTGTTGCCTCGGTGTTTGCTCCTGCATACAGCAAGATTTCGATCACCGGAGCGTCATTTTGCTGCGCAGCCCAATGAAGGGCGCTCATACCACTGTTCTGAGCAGCGTTGACGTCGGCACCACTTCGGAGAAGCACCCGAACGGTGTCGAGGTCTCCACGCTGCGCAGCATCTGCGACTGGTGATTCGCTTTGAGGACCGGAAAGAAGGAGAGCGAAAAGTACTCCCGACATTCTTATCATCTTGTTGAGCCTGTTGTGGCAGACGACCGTCCCACCCCTAGGGGAAACGCTTCCGTGCTGTCGCCAAGGGATCCGACGTCATCCATTCCGAGCATGTGCATGGAGCTCAGAAGAACGTTTGCCATCGGCGTTCCGTCCGGAGCTTTCACATGAAGACCACCTTTTGGTAGTCGTCCGTTTGCCCCGCCGGCTAAGAAAAGTGGACACCGCTTGTGGTTGTGCAGGTTCGGGTCTCCCATGGGAGACCCGCAGACTATGAGTGTCTTGTCGAGGAGATGAGTGTCTCCCTCCATTGTATCAGCCAGTTTTTCAAGGAAGTACGGGATCAGACTCATGTGGTATTTATTGATCTTGTTGAACTCTAATACCCGCTCCTCATTACCTCCGTGATGCGAAGCAGCGTGGAAGCCTGAGGTCACACCGGTCTCTGGGAAGACCCTGCCGGATACGTCGCGACTGGTCTTGAAGGTTATTACCCGGGTTAGGTCAGACGCGAATGCGAGCGCCTGCAAGTCGAACATCAGACGGACGTGATCGCCATAATCGTCTGGGACTCCGGCCGGTGCCTCGGCTAGCTCACGTTGCTCTCCGCTTAGATTGTGCGCTTCGATGCGCTGTATCCGACGTTCGATTTCCCTGATGTTGGTGACATATCGGTCGATCCGCTGCTGGTCATCGGCTCCTAATTGGCGGTTTAGACTGTCGAGATCCCGAAGCACCCAGTCCAGAATACTTCGCTCGGTCCGTCTTCTTTGGGCGCGTTCCGCGGCGGTACCTCCGGCTCCGAATAACTGGTCGAATGCGACGCGCGGATCGCGGATCATAGGAAGTGGCTCTGTGGGACTCGCCCAGCTGACTGTATCGGTGTAGACGCAGGCGTAGCCGTATGCGCATCCTCCTGCTTGGTCAACATTTTCGATGCAGAGCTGCATCGATGGAATTGGCGTATCCTGCCCGAAACGCTGCGCGTAGAGCTGATCCATCGACGCTCCGACAAAGACGTCAGAGCCTTCCGTCTGCTTAGGATGAGATTGTGTAAGGAAGACCGCACTTGAGCGGAAATGATCTCCACCGATTTCACGAGGGAGTTCAGCTTCCGCTCCACCTACGTCCGTGTTGCTGACTATCGTCAGGTATTCCCTCCACGGGTCAAGGTGCGATAGTGCGCTCGGAGTTAAATCGAAGTCAGATCCCTCTTCCTGTGGTGCCCACAGGTGCTGAGTGGCACCCCACTCGTTGCAGCCCGCAGCTCCATGAACCATCTCAATGGCAACGAAGCGTGTAACATCTGTTTCTCTCGCCGCGGCTGACATGCGTCCGGCCGGAACCATCGCGTCCAGGAAAGGCAAGGCAACGGTGGCGCCCATACCCTTGAGAAAGGTGCGTCGCTCGAGACTCCTGTGCGTCAGGTGCATATTAGCCTCAGTTGTCTGGTGTTGCGCCGGTCATGGCTACGCCCCGGCTCATCCGGAACGCAGGACTCTTCACAATGCCCAATATATAGTGTGAAATGCGATCCCCGTACTGACCTGCTGTGTTCTCCATCTCACGAATGGTTGGCATGTCATAGTACTCAATCCGACGGCCCAAGGCGTAGGCCATCAGGTTTTTGGCGAGGGTCCTTCGGAAGACCGTTGGTCGCTTTAAGATCACTTCGCGGAGACCGGATGGGCCGCTTATTGGACTTCCGTCGTATAACTCACCACTTGAGTCAATTTGGTTGAGATTCTCCCTTATTCGCCAAGCACCCGTTACGTCGAAATTATCAAGAGCGAGTCCTATGGGATCGATGACACGGTGACAAGACATACAGGCCGGATTGTCCCGGTGTATTTCTAGACGTTCTCGAGTAGTGAATTGTCTTGAGCCATTCGACTCCTCTGTCTCTTCTAGCGTTGGTACTGCGGGTGGTGGCGGAGGCGGTGGGCTGCCTAGGAGAACTTCCATCACCCACTTGCCTCGAAGCACGGGCGAAGTCCGATCTCCCTCCGACGTTAGCATAAGGATACTCCCGTGTCCTAGTAGGCCACGTCGATTTTCATCGGTTAGTTGAACTCTTACAAAGTCTGTACCCGACACCCCTTGAAGCCCATAGTGCGCTGCGAGTTGTTCGTCTACAAACGTCCAATCAGCGGTCAAAAGTTCTAGGATGCTTCGATCTTCTTGAACGATAGTATGAAAGAGCAACTCGGTTTCACGATCCATCGCAGTTTTCAATTGCTGATTGAAGTAGGGGTAGAGTTGCGCGTCTGGATTGATCTTCTCTAGGTCTTGGAGTCGCAGCCATTGCGAGGCGAAGCGGGTCGCAAGCGATGCCGCCCGAGGCTCTTTCAGCATTCGATAGACCTGACGTTCCAGCTCTCTGTCATTCGATAGCTTTCCCGCTTCCGCTAGCTGAACCAGTTCTTCGTCCGGTGGAGCAGCCCAGAGAAAGAAGGCGAGTCGGGATGCAAGATCTGGATCATCGAGCTCATACACTTCACCCGGTTCTACCTGTTCAGGCGTTCGCTCAAGCCTAAAAATGAATCGTGGACTAGATAGTACCGCCCAGATCGAGTTTCGGATTCCGATCTCGAATCCGCCCTCCTCTCGACCTTCTTCAAAGAAGAGCATCAGTTCATCGACTTCGCTGTTCTCGATAGGTCGACGAAACGCTTGTGTGGCGATACTACTGATGATCTCTCTTGCGCAGGGCTCTTCTTCGTCTCGTGCGGTCGGACGGCAGGCGAAAATCCTTTGACGAGCGGGTGTTTCCGAGACCCCCGTGATCGCGAATGGCCCACTTATTGAAAGATCACGCAGGTGGGGCAGGGTTGTGACGCCATACCCGACTCCCATGTTGGGGTCGGCTAGCGTGAAGTCAATCGGGGTGATTAGGTCTGTGATCGGCCCTTCTCGTTCTAGAATGAACGCAGCAGTGATATGCTGTGGTCCGGCACGGACGTGGATCTCCGGTGTCTCTACGCGCAGGCCTGACGGGTCACCTTCGCTCATCCACCGGTCTAGCTCTAGTAGCGCGACGCGCGCTCCGTTGACTGCGACTTCAATCCGATGGGTTCCGGAGGTTAGGCCAAAGAGTTGTCCATCTGGACTAGGGTGAAGGTCCAGTTCGAATATGTAGTCGCCGTCGGCGGGAAAATTGTGGGTTATGGATATACCACCCCTTGTTCCTAACGGAGTGCCTGCGACATGTCCAACCTGTGCAGTGGTCTTCGGTACTTTGTAGACGGTGGTTGATGGAGCGGCATTTACATCGCCCACTGCGTCTCGGCTGACTTGAGCTGCGGCTCGCATATAACTCTCGAGTAATGTCGCCGATAGAATTTGCGTGTCAGCTATATTGTCGAAGTTGTCGCTGATCGTTTCTGTTGGAAGAAAGGCAGAAGCATCAATTTGGATGTTAAAGAGGTCGAAAACCGAGGCTTCATATTCGGTTCGATTAAGGCGCTGGAATGTTCTTCGGCCGGGATTCGGGTTAGTGCGGGCCACGTCGTCGAGTCGCGCTTCCAAGGTCGCGGCTAACAATGCTAGTGAGTCTTCCGGAGGACGGCGCACGCCCGCTGGAGGCATCATTCCTGCCCGCAGTTTGTGGATCATTCGTTCTGCGACTGGAGCGTTCTGCTCAGGTACTGCCGCATCGAAGTTTTCTAGAGAAAGGTCTCCACGGAGGCGCCTCTCGTTGTGGCAGCGCACACAATATTCCTCCACCAGCTCGTTAAGTT
>DLTN01000014.1:12352-16602 GCA_002500925.1 Gemmatimonadales bacterium UBA7835
ATTGATTGCAGGGTACTGTTCCCTGACAGACTGAGCAGTATGAGCCCAACCGTAGCGAGTGCTGTGCCGGAGACGTTCATGGATCGAATATGAGGCGGCTCTCACTAACCGGCCAGCATTGACCGAGTTTGTAGGCTAAGTTCTACCAATGGCGCATATCGCTCTTCATTTTGCGATTCCATGGCTTCTCGCCTTGGTTATCGATAAGGACCGTCGGTTCCAGACCTGGCTCATTTTGGTAGGAACGATGGCTGTTGATCTTGATCACCTCTTGGCAGATCCGATCTACGACCCATCTCGATGTTCTATTGGGTTCCACCCTCTACATACGGTTCCGATGATCGGAGTCTATGCACTCATGATGACCCTTCCATTTGTCATGGGGCGAGCCGGAGTGGTGAAAGAAGACTCCCAGAGACGAGTCGTTTTTCTTCTGGGACTCGGATTGGTCGTGCACATGATCCTAGATGGTGTCGACTGCTTGTCGTGAGAAACAGATAGAGGGTGTTTGTGCTCTATGCGCTGCTCTCTAGCTCGCAGTTGGAAGGCCCTCGACCAACTCGACCATGCGGCCTAAGTGGTGTGCGGTGGGCATGCGACCCTTTCCGCCACCTAGGTTGTCAATCATGTGTTCGGGGTCCCCTGTTCCTGGAGCCGCTAGAGTTACCGCAGGATGCGCGACAGTGAACTTGAGCATGAACTGAGCCCATGTATGGGCATCGAATTCCGAAGCCCAGTGGGGCAATTCGCGATCACCGATCCGTTGCCACATCCGGCTACGACCGAAGGGGAGATAAACCATGACCGCGATGCCTCGATCCTGAGCCAGAGGAAGAATTCTATCTTCTGCCGAGCGGTTGTCGATTGCGTAGTCGATCCCGATGAAGTCGAGGGAATATCGATCGTCGCGCATTACCTCTTCTAGGTGATCATATTGACGTTTGCTTGTTGTCGTGATCCCTATGTAGCGGATCCGCCCCTCGTCCTTGTACTCCTGAGCAACTCCGAGCTGAGTCGGGGGATCACCCATGTTATGAACCTGATCCAGGTCGATGACGTCACGTTTCATTCGATCGAAGGAACGCTCGATCTGTTCTCTCACATCCGCGCGATCTACTGTCCCTCCTCCTCGACCGGCGACGTTGACCTTCGTAGCCCAAAACATGTCATCTCCGAATCCATCTTCATCGGCCCACTTGCCCGCGTATGATTCGGATCCGCCTCCGCCGTAACCAGCGGCACTGTCGAAACAGCACTTAGCGTTACCCACGCCACCCTGGGCTAGCTCATGCAAGACCGCTCTATGTTCGGCGAGTTCGTCTGGTGTCGACCGATTTGAGATCCAGCGGCCGCCAAGCCCGATTACTGGGATTTCCTCCCCCGACGATGGTATAGCCTTGGTTGAGATTGCACCGTCCTGAAGTGCGGCGAGCAGCCCAGGTTTCATTGCAAGTGCTGCACTCGCTGAGGTGCTGATTCGAAGCCAGTCACGCCGGGTAATCATCGATGGGGTATCCTAGTCTATGGGCTGTAGCCATCACACACCTGTTCATAACTGCCATACCTGAGGTCGGTCAATATGTGTGAGTGCTCGCTGCATCAATGTGTGCTTGTTTGACAACACCTCGCCTCTCCCATCGGTTCAGGGGATCAACTCGTTTGCGCGGCTTGGCGACACACTTAATCGCTCGCAACAATGATCTTTTGTGATTCCGCAAAAAATTGGAGAAATCGACTGAATGCAGCTTGTCTCTAGACTGAAAAGGACGCTTGCGATCACGGCTGTGATGGGCTCATTGGTACTTCCGAATGATGCGAGGGCACAGACGGAGCCCCCGTCGGAGCCTCCTGTGGAATGGACCGCAACGGCAATCGACTACTCCAACGTTCATTATCCATGGCCGGTCGAATACCTCGATGTGGAGCTTTTTGGCCTCGACTTGAGGATGGCATATATGGATGTTGAGCCTGCCGGTGTGCCGAATGGCATGACCGTGGTTGTTTTTCACGGAATGAACTTCTTCGCCGCTCCATATGAACCGATGATCCGTGCCCTAACTGAGGCAGGATTCAGAACCATAGCGATTGATCGGTTGGGTTACGGTAGGTCTTCAAAGCCAGACATTCATTACAACCTTCATATCCCCGCTCGGAATACCAGGGCGCTTCTAGACCATCTTGGGATTGAGCGCGCCGCTGTCGTGGGGCATTCTATGGGTGGAATGGTTGCCACTCGTTTTGCTTCGACATATCCGACAACGACCACTCATGTCGTTATGGTCAATCAGATTGGTTTGACGGATTCCCGACCCGGTCGTGCTTGGATTGATCCACATGACGCTTACCGGAGTGCCTTGAGCACTACTTATCAGTCGGTGCTTAGAGGACACGTTCGTTATTATCCGCGTGGATGGAAGCCGGAATATCTGCGGTGGGTAAAGGTCCAATACGGACTGACGTTGAGCGGCGATTGGCCCCGGATGGCAAAAGTACGCGCCGGACAGAGGATGATCCTGTTCGAAGACCCCGTGGTCTATGAGTGGCAGCATATTGCCACTAAAGCCCTAGTGATTGGTGGAGCGGATGATCGGCTAGTTTCCGATTACCCGCGTTTAGCTCGGAACGTAGCGTCCCAGCTTCAGAATGCGCAGTTGATTATTTATCCGGAAGTTGGACACTCGCCTCATCTCGATAATCCGGAGGAATTTCATCCCGACTTGATCGAGTTTCTCAATTCTGATCCTGATGAGCCAGCAGATCAGAGTTGGAGAGCGGTCGGCACAGGAGATCCTAATGGCTGATTCGCAGGGGGCAGCGTTGCAGCCCGACTGTCTAGTGTATGGAAAAAGGGTGAGGTCGTCTGGCTACCTATTAATAACTTGCCTGGCGGTCTTTTCGGGCGGAGAGGTTGAGGCCCAGAAGCCTGGTCAGGTAATTGAATTGACCCCAGTCGGGACCCCGGAGCTTCGAGAAGAGCTTTTCGATTCAATCATTGAGATGACCCGACGGCGCGAGGCGTGGTCTCCGTTCAAGGAGGCACACATGGGCTACGACCCACTGACTGAGATGGAGGCTTTGCGAAGCCGAATCGTTAACGCGACCACAGAAGATGATCTCTACTACGGACTTACCCTTCTAAGTAATGCTAGGAGAGACTCCCATCTCTACCTGACGCCGGTTCCCGATGGGCTGAAAGGACCATCCCTTACTGAGGCACGTGCTCCGATTCAGATTCTCCCTGATTACAGTGACATGCATACCCCGAGTTTCTTTGTATCGGGCTTAGATCAGAAGCATCTGGATGCTTCTGAGTTGCCGGGGGTAGACCGAGTCGCGATCGGGGATCTGATCGTGTCAGTGAACGGGCTCTCGATTCCGGAGTTTATAGAGACCTTTCGTGCGTGGACTCGGCACAGTGCTCCTCAGGGCCTCTACTGGAGGCTCGCCCGAGATATACCCATAAGAGCTCCTGCCACAGCTCCGTGGATGTATAGAGAGGCACTGGATCTGGAACTGGAAGATGCGCAAGGACAGCGCTACAGCGCTACGCTCCCGTATCTTGAGCCGAACACGGTTTCAATTGAGCTAGGTGAAGCGGAGCTTTACCCTGGATTTTCTGTTGTGATGGAGCGCTTCAACTTTAATGTCCTGCGCCCGGATGACGGACGACGGGTTGTCCTGCTCCAATGGCTTGATTTTGAGTACGAGCTGATACAAGACGTCATGGACCTGATCGCATACAGCGAGGCACAAGATCTACTGGACCACACATTAGTGATTGATGTGACAGCCTCGAGCGGTGGATCGAGGGGTGCATATGCTATTCAACGTCTCGTCGACAGGCCGTTCCGGACGACCTTTGGGAACCTTCGCATTAGTGACGCCGCTATAGAAATGATAGAGGAGTGGGCGGTAGAGCCCGATCGCGATGTCCCGGAGATTTTCGGCCTCAACGAAAGCCGTTCATGGCTTCATGAGTGGGCTCAAACGAGAGCCAAGCAGGACGTCGAGGCCGCGCTGGCCTACACTCGCGCTACACCCTTTAAGCTCGCGCACCTTCCGCACACCTCAGAGGATGGGATCCTCATGCCGGCGCCGGTTCATTATACTGGTCCGATAGCTATCATCGGCGGACCTAATGGTGGTTCACATCTTGATCAATTTGTCTCGATGTTTGCCGATAACGACCTGGCATTCACGATTGGAATGCCGACGGGCGGGTACAGCAACACCTGGGAGGCTGAGGAGAC
>DLTN01000024.1:0-4324 GCA_002500925.1 Gemmatimonadales bacterium UBA7835
CTCCTGTATATGCTCAGGTGTATGACGTCCTAATCCTCGGAGGAGAGGTGGTGGATGGCACCGGCAGCGAGCGTTTTCGAGCGGACGTAGCGATCCGCGGAGACAGAATCGTCTCCGTGTCTCGTAAAGGGATCGAGCCGAGCCAAGCCCACACAGTGATCGAAGCAAATGGGCGAGTCGTCACACCAGGGTTCATTGATAATCATGCTCACGTGCAAATATCTATCGCTGGCTATCCCCTGTCAGAGAACTTTTTGCGCCAAGGAATCACGACGCTCTCATCATCACTTCACTCAGGCGGACAGCCCTGGCCGCTGGAGAGTTTCGCATCCTCTCTGGAAATGGCACCAAACATGGTCTTCTGGGCAGGGCATACGTGGTCTCGACAACAAGTGATGGGCAATGCCAATCGAGATCCCACACCAGATGAACTGGAGGAAATGAAAGATCTTGTCAGAGAATCAATGAAACAGGGAGCGATGGGTCTCTCTACTGGCCTTCTTTACGTTCCGGCAAACTATGCGGAAACAGAAGAAGTGATCGAACTCGCTAAGGTGGCCCAAGAACTCGGCGGGATCTACGTAAGTCACATGAGAAACGAGGGTGCCGGATTGATCGAGTCCGTGGCCGAAGTTATCAGGATCGCTGACGAGGCCGACATTCCAGCTCAGATCAATCACCACAAAGCTGCCGGCGCAGGTCAATGGGGATGGAGTGAGCACACATTGGCCATGATTGATTCCGCTAACGCGGACGGCCTAAACATCGTACATGATCTTTATCCCTACACTGCAGGTAGCACAGGCTCATCTGTCCTCTTCCCACAATGGGCACTAGCAGGTGGGCCGGAAGCGTTTCGGGAACGTGTAGAGGACCCGGAAACACGTGCTCAGATGGAGGACGAGATGCGCACAATCTGGCGCACAGACTGGGGAGGTGACGATTTAGCACGAGTGCAGTTCCGAGTCCTACCGTCGAACCCTTCATACAATGGTAGGACACTGGCGGATTACGCCGCTGACCGCGGCTTTGATCGGATGGACATAGAAGCCGGGATCGACCTGGCCATCGAACTGCACGAAGGTGGAGGCTTCAGTGCCATCTACCACATCATGGATGAGGCCGATGTTATACGAATCATGCAGCATCCTCTCGCAATGATCGAAACGGACGGAGATAACGTTGGGTTCGGTGAAGGCTTTCCTCACCCGCGTAGTTATGGAGCATTCGCCCGCGTCTTGGCACGATACGTCCGCGAGCTTGAAGTAATCTCTTTGGAGGAGGCCGTGAAAAAGATGACTTCTATGCCTGCACTGTGGCTCGGGCAGGATGAGCGCGGCGTTCTAGCGCCAGGGATGCTAGCAGATATCGCGGTGTTCGACCCCAACGTAATTCAAGACATGGCGTCGTATACTGAACCTCATCAATACTCTGTAGGAATCGAACACCTTCTCGTCAACGGAATTCCGGTAATCACCAAAGGTGCATTAACTGGCGACAGACCTGGGAGATGGCTTAAGGGCCCGGCAGCGAGGCCAATAAGTTGATTAACCACAATGAGTGTCCGCACAGTTAGGAAGCCATTCGCATCAAATAAAGCCAACCCTGCCCTCGTGACCTTGGGGCACTTCATCTTTGGGAGACCAACTATGAGCACCATCCTCCGACAACGTCTCTCGCCTGCGCTCGCAGTCCTAATAGTCGCGACCTGGATCGGTTGCGAGCCAGCCACCCCAGAGTACTCTGACGACCTTGTCTATTCTGTCACTGAGCGTTCACTGCATCAGATTTCTGACGACCTAGCGTCCGGACGGACGAGATCAGCGATTGTCACAGGCGGGTACATAGCAAGGATTACGGCAATGGACGGCGACCTCCACTCCGTGATCGCTATAGCCCCCGATGCGATGGCACAAGCTGCGGCTTCCGACGCCCGTCGAGCCGCAGGGGAGAGTCTCGGTCCTCTCGATGGCGTCCCGATCTTGCTAAAGGACAACCTCGATATGGTTGGAATGCCTACCACCGCTGGCTCTTTCGCGCTGGAAAATAATTTTCCAGAGCGGGACTCTGAGGTCGCACGCAGGCTGCGCGAGGCCGGAGTTGTTCTCCTGGGTAAGGCTAATCTTTCTCAGTTTGCTGGATTTCGTAATACGGCTTCATTCAACGGAAGTACTGTTGGGGGGAGTCCGAAGAACCCATATGATACGACGAGAAGCCCAGCGGGTTCGAGTAGCGGATCAGGTGTCGCTACGGCAATGAGTTTCGCCGCAGCTACTATCGGCACGGAGACCGGTGGCTCGATTGTCGGGCCATCCTCTGTGAACGGCATAGTTGGTATGAAGCCGACCATAGCGCTTGTGTCCCGTCGAGGAATCGTACCTATCAGCCTAAACCAAGACTCATCTGGCCCAATGACGAGATCTGTAGCAGACGCTGCCATGATTCTCGACGTTATCGCGGGCACGGATTCTGAGGACCCGTGGTCAAAAGATGCAGACCGATACCTACGACCCTACACGGAAGCCCTCGATAGTAACGCACTGCAGGGCAAGCGAGTGGGGGTAATCCGGCCACCGGAATCTGAGACCGATGAAGTCCTAGACCTGTTTGAAGCCGCCCTAGACGTAATAACAGCAGAAGGTGCCCAGCTGGTCGCGATACCAGCAGATGAGCTTGTCGATCCCCGGCCAGAGATGCGCGCCATACTTCTCCAAGACTTTAAAGTCGACCTCAACGCCTATCTCAAGACTACACCGAGCTCGGTAGACGTTCGCACACTCGCTGATCTGATCGAGTTCAGCCGCGAAGATCCTCGCGAGAATATGCATACCATGGACTACTGGGACGAGTCTGAGGCCACCACCGGTGGTCGCTCCGATGACTCCTACCTTGCTGCACTAGAGTCTGGAAGAAGGCTAACACGTGACGAAGGGATCGATCGCCTTCTTCTGCAATACGGCGCAGATGTGCTCGTCTCCCCGACGGGGGTACCTGCTTCGAAGATCGAACCGGATGGCACACCTCGGGCCGGCCCAATACCAGAAGGCCCCCGTGGAACACGTCCACCAGGGTTGACCGTTGTAGCTGCGGTAGCCGGCTACCCTCTAATCACAGTTCCGATGGGGCTCTCAGGTGGCCTTCCCGTGGGCATCACGTTCGCAGGTCCAGCCTGGGCCGAAGCCCAACTTATTGGTTTTGCATACGATTACGAGCAGGCATCGCACGCCAGGGTGCCCCCAGACCGAGCCGGGGGTAGTTAAGAACAACCTCAATCACGAACCCTCAATCAGAGTCTCAAGGTGGGAAGATGCCGCGAGTGCGTTCCCTTCGACGTTGTAGCCGCCCTCAAGCAGAGATACCAGTCGACCATCCGCAAATTCGTCCGCTAGGTCCATCGCGATACGTGTCATACGACGAAAGGCGTCGTCCGTTATCTCGAAGCAACCCAACAAATCGTCCCGACGGCTATCGAACCCGGCTGAGATTATCACGAAGTCAGGTTGAAACCGACTGACTGCAGGTAACAAAGAATCATCCCAGTGCCGTAAAATATCGACGTCCCGAGAGCCGCACTCTAGATGGCGGTTGATGTTGAAACCAGTGCCGTCTCCCTCTCCCGTGAGAGTTGGGTCTCCAGTTCCGGGATAAGCCTCCCAGTCATGGGTCGAAAAGAAAAGCACACTCGGATCCTCATAGAATGCGTTCTGAGTTGCATTTCCGTGATGGTAATCCCAATCGATAATCAATACCCGCTCGAAGCCATGGACACGCTGAGCGTAACGTCCTGCTATTGCAGCATTGCTATAGAAACAGAAGCCTTCTTCCGCACCCGTGTTGTTAGCATGGTGTCCTGGCGGCCGACTCGCGCAAAACGCGTTCTTCACAGATCCAGTGGCAACCGCTTCTACGGCTCCTAGAGCACCAGAAACCGCGAGCTCTGCTATCCGCCCTGTGTTCTCTATCTGGCGAACCGACTCGATGTGCTCAGTAGTATGTGCATACCCAAGGTGGCGCAAAGGGTCGTCCAGTAAGCCCAGATCAGTCACTTCCTGGTCGAGACCACGTTCAGCGAAAGCCTCCATCATTCGAACTAGTCGTAAGGGACGCTCTGGGTGGGGCGTCCCCTGCCGATCGGGAAGGACGTGATCCAAGTATCTTTTATCATAGACCAGCCCCGTCCCTGAGGCCGCTCGCGATGAAACCGTGCAGCCAAGCCCAAAGGCCGACAGAGCGCTCGCACCCAATGCACCCCTCGAGGTCGTGCTTATAAACTCACGTCGTGTAGTCAAAAGACCTCCCAAACAGTTGCAACGTAGCCCGCGAA
>DLTN01000024.1:4708-26230 GCA_002500925.1 Gemmatimonadales bacterium UBA7835
GAAAGCCTCGACCCAACCTAGACAACACTCGATACCTTGCCAGCCTGTCTCAGCCAGCGGAATTTCGGTTCTTGATTACTCAGGTCAACCAAGAGGGTCTCATGCGTCGCTTAATTTTCTTGCTAATCGCCCCAGTCATAATTGCGATCCTAGCCGAGCAAGCTCTGGCTCAGACCGAACGTCCGCTCCAGCTTGAAGATTACTATGCATTGAAATCGGTCAGTTCCCCATCAATCTCCCCGGATGGCCAATGGGTTGCCTACACAGTTTCGAGCCGGGTCGAGCACGATAACTCAACCGAGGTCGCCACCTGGGTTGTTCGGTCAAACGGATCAGGATCACCGGAAGTCGTGGAGAGAGATGGGCAGCACGTATCGTCTCCAGCTTGGGTCGGGAACAGGCTTAGAGTTGAGGATGAAGAAGGCACCCCGTGGCTAATCGACCAAAACCGCCTCGACGCCATCCCGACCCTCGGCCAGGAAGAAGAGCAAGGCGCCCTGAGCCCAGACGGACAGTGGCGCGCCGTGGTGCGTGACATCGCTCGTCCTGCTCAGCCAACCCCAGACCTGAGCGACTTCGAGCAAAGGCATACCGATCGGTTTAACGGTGTGCAATTCGACTGGTATCCGTTTGTCCGAGACGGCCAAGCGTTCCCTATCCCAGATCGTAGCGCAGCAAATCCAACAGAGATCTTCCTCGAGCGAGAGGACGGCTCGGCTGAGTCGATACAACTCACTGACCTTGGACTCCGTCCCGACAATGTCTCTTGGAGTCCTGATGGCCGCACAATCCTATTTACTGCGGACCCCAATGCCTTCAGTGAATTGCTTTACTCCCGCTCAGACATCTTCACAGTGGATCTATCCGGAGAAATCACACGCGTGACCGACGACGGCTTCACATACTCCGGCGTGCAGTTCTCACCCGATGGCAACTGGATCTCATACGTCAGATCATTCGGTACTGATTACATAATAGAAAGGAAGCTCGAACACGGGGGGCCAAGAGACCTCTATGTACGTCCAACCTCAGGTGGAAATCAGGTGAACCTCACCGCTGACTTTGACCTGGACGCAGGAACGCCGCGGTGGGATCCAGAGAGTAATCACATGTACTTCACAACAGGAATTGGTGGTGCCACACACCTCTTCCGTGTCTCACCTGAGGACGGCGCAGTCGAACAAATCACGACTGGGCTCCGAAGGATCCGTGGGCTCAGCATCGATATGGACTTCAAGCGAATAGCGTACACCGTTGGGCAATTCGATAAACCCCCTGAGATCTGGAGCGCAAATATCGATGGAAGTGACGAGCGCCAATTAACCACAGTGCACGCCGACTTCCTCGCCAAGGTGTCCACGAGCGGCTGGGAACGGATCCTTTACGAGAGTTACGACGGAACAGCAATCGAAGGCTTTCTGCTCTACCCACATGGCTACAATGAACAGTCAAGTACCGAGTATCCCCTAATCGTAGTCAACCACGGGGGGCCCCATTCGGCTTCCGGATATGGCTTCAATTTCAAGAATCAATTCTTCGCTGCTAACGGCTATTTTGTATTTCTTCCAAACTTCAGAAGCTCAACAGGTTACGGAGATGACTTCAAGTGGGGTACATGGGGTGCATGGGGAACTAAAGACGGCGAAGATGCACTCTCCGGGGTCGACCATCTCATTGAGCGGTACCCAATAGATTCCGCGCGTGTTGGTTCAACGGGCCATTCGTATGGTGGAATCCTTACCAATTGGCTTATTACGAGATACCCCGATCGATTCCGAGCAGCTGTGAGTGGAGCTGGGGCGTCAAATTGGACGAGTAACTACGCACACTCTGATGTGTCGCGAACTAAGGAACTTGAGTTCTTGGGTCGTCCTTGGGAGCCAGAGGCCCGCGACATCATGATCCGCCAGTCCGCATACCTTAATTCCGGTGGTGTGCAGGCGGCTACACTTTTCGTCCATGGAGAGGTCGACTATAGAGTTCCTTTGGAAGGCGCGATTCAGCTCTACACGTCGCTCAAGAAGCAAGGCGTCCCGGCGGAACTTCTCATCTATGAAGGCCAAGCTCACGGTATCCGCGGGCATTGGAATAATGTGCACAGGATGATGAACGAGCTGCGCTGGTGGGAGACTTACTTGAGACCAGTCCACCCCAGGATGACCAGCGACCGCTAGCGCCAGTTACACCATATAAACAAGGGACATGGAATCCTAAACGTCCGATCGTAAAGAGGCCCAAGTCAGGCGCTGCGCCGATTGCGGCCCGTGTCACATCTCAGGCGAGATCGTCTCTAAGCAACTCATCGAAGTGTACGATCAGCTGCTCAGCAGCCAAGAGTACTCCGTCATCCAGGGCACCCGCCTGAACACCACGCTGTACGCCCTCGACTAGAGCCCGATCTTCTATGCCAATCTGGTCATCCCAAGCCAACATGTCTTCTATCCATCCAGAGTCTACCTCAGGCCCGAAGAAGTAATCGAGATAGCGACTCGAGCGATCCGGGGCATCCGGAAGAACAGGGCCGATCGAGATGTTCGGAAAGCCCGGTGAAATATTTAGAGTGAGGTTTGGATACATAAAGTGGAACTGCCCGTATCCGACGGGTCCCGTAGGATCGAATGACCCCTTCCATCCCTCCCGGACCGGCCCAAACTGGGCAGAACACAGTCCCCTCGACTCCAGCCGATACGATTCCTCCGACGTGTCAATTACGTCCACGACGCCGGGATGAGCTACCTGGCAGTGATAACACTCCAAGTAGTTTTCACTGCAAATTTTCCAGTTGGCTGAATAAGAACTCTCAGCCCTAGAATGAAAGAGAAGCTCGTCCACATTCACGCCCGCAGACGCGACCCACTCGGGCAGTATCCCGAGCGCTTCCTGTAGTGGAGTACCGCCTGCATCGAGATTCGCGAATATAAACGGACCCCAACAGTCTACGGCTACTGGTATCAGGCCTAGCGAATCGTGGTCGAACTTTTCTTCAGTATCTGACCGAGGAGCACTCAGTAAGCGTCCATCAAGACCATACGTCCATGCGTGATAGGGACACTGTATAGTCGAGCGACACATCTCAGCTGAGATCAATTCGGAACCGCGATGTCGGCAAACGTTAAGAAAGCCCCTCAGCTCGCCCGAATCAGTGCGAACAAGCAGCACCGGCACATTACCGGCCCGAGTTGGAGCGAGGGCATTAACACCACCTTCAATAGGCAGCTGACCCGTATGGCCCACGTACTGCCAGTACCTGGCAAAGACTCTAGCCTGCTCTCGATCATAGATATGAGGGTCGACATACCAAGAATAAGGGAGCGTCCTGGTGCTCACTCTTTTTCTGATTGAGACACCGACATCTCATCCCCGATCTTTGAGAACCTGTCGTGCGGCGAGCCAGCCTGGCGCACCAGTCACACATCCGCCCGGGTGCGTGCCGGAACCGCACTGATAGTATCCTTCTATGGGCGTCCTGTACTGGTTCCAGCCCGGTGCGGGTCTATTTAAAAAGAGTTGATCTTCGAAGAGTTCACCGGCGAAGATATTCCCTTCGCTTAGTCCAATCAGGTTCTCAATATCCAGAGGAGTGACAATCTCTCTGTGAAGAATCAGTTCACCAAACCCGGGGAAGAATTCTTCGATCGTCTCCTGAACCGTGTCTCCAAGACGATCCCTTTCTGAATCCCAATCACCCTCGGCCAAATGGTACGGAGCATACATAACAAAACAAGACATGACATGCTTTCCGGGCGGCGCCATGTCAGGATCCAGGGTTGACTGGATACAGCAGTCCAAAAACGGGCGCGCACTGATGCGACCGGCCTCGCAGTCGGCCCAAGCATCCATGTAGTAGTCGATCGAGGGGCCGAGGTTGGTGAATCCCGTGAAGATATCTTCCCTCCCCTCAAGCCCAGGAAAGCTTGGGACATCCTTTAGTGCGAAATTCACCTTAGCTGCGGTGCCTTGGAACTTGAAATCCTCAATGCGCCCTGCAAGATCGTCCGGCAAATCTCCAGGATCGACTAAGCCCAGAAAGGTCTGCCGTGGGTCCAAGGCACTCACCACGAGATCTGATTCGAGCAGGGTTCCGTCTTCTAACTTAACTCCGTGGGCTCTAGCATCCTCATACAGAAGCTCAGAAACTCCGGCGTTCAAACGAACTTTGCCCCCAAAGGCCTCGAAGGCCCTCGCCAGTACCTGGGTGAACCCTCCATTCCCACCCTTGTGGAATCCCCAGTGCGCGGGCTCGCCGTCGTATTCGCCCAACTTATGAAAGAGCCATACAAGACCCGACTCCCGATCTCGCACGCTACACCGGCTTCCGATGATGCCGCTTGAGACATAGAGCGATTTGACGAGCTCGTTCTCGAAATACTCATCGAGAATTTCAGCCGCGCTCTTCGTCCGAAACGTTTCCAACATCCCTCGCACATCTTCATCCAACTCCCGGAACCATCCTCGTAATTCCGCCATCTCGGCTATGTCCGCAGGGTCTTTGCTCAAGCTGTTAGGTGGAATCCGATCTACCCACGGCTTCAGGGCCCTTACTAACCGAGCTATGATGTGATCGAGATCCCGAGCAGCCTCAGCATCGGCTGAAGAGTGCCGAGCGATCTCATGATAGTTCGCATCGGCATCAGACCCGAGCAGCAAGTATTCCCCATTCAGTCCCGGCTGGAAGGTTTTGACCATTGGTAGAACCATCATACCGTGCCGGACTAGATCAAGGTCATGCACAATCTCGGGTCTCACGAGACTCATCGCGTAAGAGAACGTCGTGAACTTGAAACCTGGGACGACCTCCTCCGTAATGGCGGCACCTCCCACCAGATCCCGCCGCTCGAGCAGCAGCGTATTTAGCCCCGCCTTTGCCAAGTAGCAGGCATGGACAAGACCATTGTGCCCCGCCCCGACTACGATCGCGTCATACCTTTCGTCACTGCTCAAGCCGACTTCTCCTCGCCCATATCCGCTGACTTCCGAGCGGGGTTGAAGAAAGGCATTTGTTTAACTTGCGCTAATACGTTTTGCGGACGCCGGATCACGTTGACTTCTAGGTCAACCTCAGATCCTGGCCCTGCAAGGTCCAGTGGGAGTTTTGCAATTGCTAATGGAGTCCTCAGAAGCGACGAGGAAGTGAAACTGCTCACGTAACCAGCATAGTCCCAATCCACCCCACTGCGACGATACACGCTCATCGTCGACTCGGAGTAGATCTCGTGTCGCGGAGGCACCACACCGGCCTCCGTATAGACTCGCTCGTAATCATGCCAGTCAACCGCCAAGCCAACCGTCGTCCAACGGCTGGCACGCTCTTGTATCTCTAGTTCGATGGCTGAGCGGCCAATGAATGGGCGATCATCCTGACTAATCCCCTTAAACATCCAAGACCAGCCTAGTTCAGAAGGTGTTTCCCGCTGGGCATCCACCCAGGCGAACCGCGCAGAATGAAAATCCGTTCCCATTAACAAGAGGCCAGCTTCAACACGCGCCATTTTTAGCGCCGTGGTCCCTATCGGGGTGATGTTATGCCCACTTCCAGCTTCCATCAGTGCATCCCACACTGAGCACGCGTCTCCTGATTCTATCCAGAGCTCATAACCTAGGTCTCCGGTATAGCCGGTCCTCGTGATGATGACAGGGTGACCCTCAATCTCCGCATCAGTTGCCCCGAAATACCTAAGGCATGTAGCTGCATCAGTTAGTTGTCGAATGACTTCATGAGCTCGTGGGCCCTGCAGGGCGAGTATACCATATGATTTGGAGACGTCCTCAATTTCGACTTCCGCACCGATCTGTCTGGCTACAACACGAAAGTAGCGCAACGTCGGCTCTGCAGCTGTAAGCCAGTAGACCCCCTCCCTGACCTGCAGAACAACCCCGTCTTGAAGCACGAATCCCTCTTCGTCACACCAACACGTATACTGAGCCCTACCTGGTGGGCAGCCGGCAATGTCCCTTGCAAGCACCCGCCTTAGAAATCGCTCAGCGTCTGGACCGGAAATGCGATACTTGAACAGTGGCGAGGTATCCAGTAGCGATACGGAATTACGAATCGCGTAATACTCAGCTGTAAGAGAATATTGATACTGAGGTGGAATCAGATAACCAGCCCAGTGCTTCCAAAGCCCGGCCTCGTTCAAGGCTTGGATCCGGGGGTGAAATGGTGTGGTAAGCGGCATGACTACTAACGAATTCAAGGATAGTCACCGAGGGCGTTGGCAAGGTACGCGCAACAGGGTCCTGCGCCATGGTTAACCACGCAAGAAATCGCTTGATCAGACTCTCGTCCGCACCTAGTGTCCATAGGATGCAGAATGTGTCCCCTGATCGCTCTAAACGCTTACCCAGCATGTCAAGAACGCCTACCGCAAGGTCCTCAGCCGACACGACTTGGCTTACCGCTATGCTGTTAGCGGTTGGTATATGGCTAGCAGCCTGCTCCGATCAGCCAATCGTGCCCATGTCCGCTGACGCCGGTGAAACGGAAGGATTCAAACTTGATCAAGAGCTCCAGTTACAGCTCTCTCTGATGGGGGTAGACGGCCGCATCGAGGAACGCTTTACTGAGATGCTTGGTCGACCGATAGATCCAGAGCTAGCAGAGACCGGGCGCCTGCTTTTCTTCGATCCGATTCTTTCAATCACTAAAGACAACAGTTGTGCTGGATGCCATGCGCCGAATGCCAGCTTCAATGACGCAAAGTCTATATCCGTCGGTGTCGACAACAATGGCGTCGTAGGACCTAATCGTAGCGGGCCGTTCAACCTCAGACGTGCACCGACAATCATTAATGCGGCTTTTTATCCCAACCTCATGTGGGATGGCCGTTTTGCCGCCGAATCACTCGATGGCTTCGACAATTCTATGGGGTTCCGAATGCCGGAACCCGAGGGCACCAGCCTTTCCCATCTAGACCATCTTCTAATGGCTCAAGCCTTCACGCCTATCTCCGACAGGATGGAAATGGCGGGCTTTGAATTCGAGGGTGATAACGACGCCATCCGGGCCGAAATAGCTCAACGAGTCGATGACATCGGCGAATATCGGACGAGATTCGAAGAGAGCTTCAGGGAGCTCGCAGATGGAGCAGCCTTGCAATACGAACACATCGCTAGGGCCATAGCTGAGTTTGAGTTCACTATGATCCGCGCAGATGCTCCACTAGATCAGTATGCACGCGGAGACACCGCGGCGATGTCTCCCGCCGAGAAACGGGGAGGCCTGCTTTTTTTTCGTGATCCGGCCGCCTGCTTCGAATGCCACATCACCTTGGGATACGCAAACCAGATGTTCAGTGACTTCGCGCCACGGGCTATTGGTGTCCCTCAGATCGCACCTTCGGAAACGAATGCGGTATTCGACGGGCCCGGACGTGACGAGGACTTTGGGCTAGCAAGAACTACTGGTGACCCCGGGGATCGGTACAAATTCCGCTCAACTCCGCTCCGAAATGTGGCCTACCAGCCATCTTTCATGCACAACGGGGCGTTTTTTTGCCTAGACAATTCAATCCAGCACCACCTCGAAATGCAGCAATCGCTGGCGACATATACGGGGGAACATCTTGAATTCGGACTTAGGGCAAAGCGAGGTCCAGACCAGCCTATGCAGTCGATGGCTCATCACCTCTCCCAAATACCACGTGGACGTCTGACGGTGGATATGTTCTCAGACCTTCTTGAGTTTGTCGCCGTCTCGCTCTCGGACCCCGAAGCTCACCCTGATGAACTGCGGCACCTAGTTCCGGCGACCGTTCCAAGCGGCCTGCCCGTCCACGAATTCGAATTCGGTGCGACTGTAAACGAATGTCGCTAATCCATCAACAAGTCAGGGGTCGGCTAAGCCCTCTCCGCTAACTGTATGTGAGCGGGGGGCAGACGCAGAGAATCACGGTGAGTGCTTCCGCTATCTACGCCTCTTGAACAATGCGATCCCAGATTTCGCGCAGGTACTCGAACGTGTACAGACCTGTCGAATGTCCGTCGCTCCATACGAACTGAAGTGCATACTGACCGACATAGTGGATGGCCGTCGGGTATACTCCCCCCTCCACCGTTTCTGGCTTAAGCGTCCGCTGTCCCGTCATCTCATCCACGCATCCAGCACAGGGGCACAGAACCCTGAGATTCCTGGGATCGTACTCTGAGACCACACCGTCACCCCATACTACCCTCAGATTCCTCTCATCATCCGAGGGTCCGATCTCTGAGGGGTAGACCCGTGGATCTGGGACCATTCTCAAGCCCTCTTTGCTAGGTATGAAGCTACTTTTCGGAAAGCTGTCCCACGGTGACTCCGGGCATCCTTCTCCTCGGGAGTCATCTGCGCGTACGTACGTCCAAGTTCTTCACAAAAGACGTGAGGATCGTAACCGAATCCACCTGACCCAGCAGGGATATCTACTATCAATCCTAGGGCTTCACCCCGAAAGAAAAGCGGCTTTGAGTTCTGGTTCCCGACTAACGCTGCCAGACACACATATCGCGCTGTGCGACCTTTGCTTGGAATACCCCGGAGACTTTCGATCAGGTGCCGGTTGTTCGCATCGTCCAAGGCCTGCCCAGCCAAGTCGAACGAAGCAGATCCACCATCCAGGGCGAACCGCCTCGACCGTACACCGGGTTCCCCTGCCAAGGCATCAACAGAGATACCAGAGTCGTCAGCGACCGTAAGCAAGCCTGAGAGACCCGAGAAATAATTTGCCTTTGAAAGAGCATTTTCTTTAAATGTCTCAAAGCTTTCCAGACCCTCTTCTCTCGAGTGATACTCAATTCCAACGTCCTCAAGGCCGAGGACTTCGCAATCAGGAAATGAAGCTAGAATCCTGCGAATCTCCTTCATCTTTCCAAGGTTGCGAGTCGCCACAAGCAGCTCCACAATCAGCCTCCACTCAGCGCCCGTTCCTGAGCTGCCAGAAGCGTTTCGATACCAGCCATCCCAAGATCGATCATTTGATCAAGCTGCGGCCTCGGAAATGGATCCCCCTCGGCTGTGCCCTGAATCTCCACAAGAGCACCACTCTCAGTTCCCACCAAATTCATGTCTACTTGAGCTTTAGAATCCTCCCGGTAATCGAGATCCAGACACGGCAAACCATCCACAATACCGACACTCACAGCCGCTACTCGCTCCCTAATCGGCGACCGTTCGACCAGGCCCTCCGAAATCATCCACCTAGTTGCGAGTTCGAGAGCTACGCAGGCTCCTGTAATCGACGCAGTCCGGGTACCTCCGTCCGCCTGCATGACATCGCAATCAATTGTAATCGTATGCTGCCCCATCACCTCCATATCTACGACGGAGCGCAGGGAGCGTCCGATCAGTCTCTGGATCTCCTGGGTTCGGCCTTTAGGACCACTGCGCTCCCGCCGACTCCGCGTGTGAGTTGCTCGTGGAAGCATCGCGTACTCCGCCGTCACCCACCCTGACCCACTCCTCTCACGCCACGGCGGCACTCCCTCGGACACACTCGCAGTGCATAGCACACGAGTGTCGCCGGTAGAGATCAGACATGATCCTTCGGCGTAAGGGGCCGGTGAGACTTCGATTCGAACCTTCCGTCCCTGGTCCGGCCGGCGTCCGTCGTGGCGATCTGACATCATTATCTCGAATCAGTTGGAGGGTTAACCCTGATAACCGCGGATCCGACGAACGAGCCCGGTGGTTGAATAGCCTTTAGCGAATGGAACTACTTCAACACGGCCACCATTGCTCTGAACGATCTCTCGACCGGCGACATCAGTAATATCATAATCCGAGCCCTTAACGAGAACATCGGGAATCAGTTCTCCAATGAGCTTCGTCGGAGTAGTCTCATCAAATAAGCACACGTAGTCGACACATTCTAGCGCGGCCACTAAAAACGCCCTATCCGCCTGACCTACGAATGGGCGACCAGTTCCCTTCTCGAGTCTCCGGACCGAAGCATCGGAATTAACTCCGACTACCAGTAGGTCTCCCATCCCCCTAGCAACAGTGAGGGTTTGGATGTGACCGCGATGTACGAGATCAAAAACTCCGTTAGTGAAGACCACAACCTCGGACCTCGGCTTCCCAAGTCGGTCTCTCACGTCGCTCGCAGAGAGGACCTTTCGGTCAAATGTCATGACTGACCTGCAGGGGTGAGACGCTCATACCCACGCGCCAACAACTCGTCAGCTACCGCAACGCCCAGACCCTCAGGCTCATCCAAAGGTCCAGTCCTATTCGATCTGACTATCCGATCTCCTGCTACACTGACAGCTCCAGCCCACAAACGAATCCATCGCCCTGAAGGCTGCGCGAGGCAACCGAGTGTATGTGTCCCGTGATGCGCCATTGCGTCGATCAATGCGAGCTCAGTTCTCAATGCCGTCCGCGTCGGCAGATGATCGAGAGCGGTGGCTTCTGCTATTGGATGGCGTGCGACCAAAGCCAGAGCTCCCTGACCGGGTTCCGGAAACCAGAATTTAGGGTCTAGCGCCTCCACAGCCTCATCTCGAAGACCAATCTCCTGAGCGTCCAAAGCACTCAGGATGAGCATTTCCGGTATTTCTACGCCTGCTGCTGCCAAGCTATGCTCCAACACCCTCTCTCGTTCTGTCATATCTCGAAAAAACTCTGCACCCAGCTCATGCGGCACGAGATCCGGACGATGGGCAGCCAACAGTGCACGGCGACGCGGGCCCGCCACCCCTACAGCCGTGCCTGGAGACAGCTCTGAGAGAGACTTTACCCGAGCCTCAAGAGACACGAGGACATCTCGCGCCTCCATGCGTGGAAGAACAGCTACGGCAGTGAATTCTCCCCTTACGATGGATGCTATCCCATTGAGTCCGACAAGCGCCATGTCGATCTCGTGGGCTCGTAGTGAGGCAAATGGATCTTCTGCGTCGAACTCCCCTACAAAGTCTACATCCATTCCAACGTCGCGGAGTTGGCGCAGTACGCGCCGCGTAAGCCGGGCAATATCTGGGTGTGTAGCCAACCTAGCCGTCACTTGGTCACGCCCCCTCCCGGCCAGCTCGTAGCGTATTTCCGGGTACGGTGATCAGAAGAAGAGATAAAACAGAAGATAGACCGCCAACGACAGCGACACCCAGAAAACCATACTTCCAGACGGCCAGGATCGAGCCAACGGGCCAACCTGCCCATGAGTTCGGCCAAGGCCTGCCAGAGCAAACCCTAACAAGCCCATCATCCTCGATCGCACAGCATGGTCCGCACGCCCGACGAGTTCGCCCACAGACTTGACGACCAAAGGACCAAGTTTTCGATACAAGACTTCCGCATCGACGTGAACCGCGCGCTTTTCGTCAGGATAAACACCAGTCTTCATTAGCGTAATGAACCCAAGCGCACCGAAGCACAGAAGCTGCAACTGTGTCAGCACATGCCGCGTATCGTAGGGATGGTAATCCATCTCGAATGGAAGGAGCGAGTACAACGCACCGGGAAAGACACCAATCAGAACGCAGAGCACTGCCCCCAGTGTCATGGCGGTGAGCATGTTCTTCGGAGGCTCCTTCGTACGAATCCCAGAATCGTGTGCGAAGAAAGCGAAGAATGGGATCTTGATCCCTGCATGCTCTAAAACGCCAGCCGAAGCAAACAACATGAATAACCAGACGATGTAGTGATGCTCCTCAATCGCTGCGACCATGATCATCGACTTCGTGACGAAAGCGCTGAAGAGTGGAAACGCCGAAATCGCTGCCGCCCCGACAATACAGAGCGTAGCAGTTAGAGGCATCGTCTTATACAGACCACCCAGATCAGTGCCCTTTGTTCGGCCCGTCATCGTCATGACTGCGCCCATAGACATGAACAGTAGCCCCTTAAAGATCACGTCCGCGAAAGCATGCGCTACAGCGCCGTTCATGGCCAAAGCGCTCCCAATCCCAATTCCGGCAACCATAAACCCGATCTGGTTGACCATCGAGTAGCCCAAAACTCGGCGAAGATCATTCTCCAGCACGGCGTAGAAGATCGGGAAGAAAGTCATCGCCGTCCCGATCCAGATGAGCTCGTCCAGGCCACCGAAGCTCCGAGCTAGTGCGTAAACCGCCACCTTCGTAGTAAAGGCGCTGAGAAAGACCGTTCCTGTCGGCGTACTGGCAGGATAGGCTTCAGTGATCCAGTTATGCGCCAGCGGGAAGCCCGCCTTGATCCCAAATGCGATCAGAAGCAGCAACGCGGGCAAGCCTGCTGCTGCCAAGCCCCCGCCTTCATCCCCATGAAGTTCACCAGCCACGTGACCGAACTCGATCGAACCGGTCTGGTGCGCAAGCATCATAGCCCCCGACAACAGGAGCACTCCCGAAACTACGTGGATGATCAGGTAGCGAAATCCAGTCTCATAAGACTGATCAGAGTTTCTCGCCCACACGAGAAACGCTGAGGTAATGGCCAGCAGCTCCCAGAAAACGAAGAGCGTGATAAAGTCACCCGCAAAAACAGCCCCGAGCGCACTCCCAGCATACAGCATCGCCGAAACATGTTGCATTCCCGCGCTGCTATTGCCGATTACATCTTCCTCTCCCACTTCGTTCGCTACTGATCCATCCGGTATCCCATCGCCTAGGTGCAGGGCATATATAAAGCCCAAAAACGCCGCGATATGAAACAGGTATCCGAATAGCAGGCTGAGTTTGTCAGCTCGATAGATCTGCAGTTCGTAACCTAGAAGCTCTAGCGTTAGGTAGACATGCTTTACCGACTCACCTATTGCAGAGGGAGCGCCGACATCCGCCCCCGCAGTGATGAACAGGTTGACCAGACCTAGAAGTGGAACGGAGAGTAAGATGCTCTTCCGGAGTGCGCCCTTCGTGAAGGCTACGACCACCGCACCCACGAAGAAGAGAACAAAGGGAGGCACGCTACCGAGCATCGGTCACCTCCGACCCAGCTTCCCCGATTCCGGGGTGACTCATTCTATCATCAGACCCCTGACTGTGGGTCGATACGTGCCCGGGATCGCCAGATGGATCGTAAGCACCGCCGCCCTCATAATAATCTTCTGAGCGTATTAGGAGTCTTCGCATAGGGCGTGCGAGGAGCACCAAAAACCAAAACGAAATGAAGCCGTAGACGGGATACACAAAGAAGCCCATGCGCTCTTCCAGCGGATGCGGATGAAGATTCTCGGTCCCCATCAACACAAACTCTGAGAGGAAAAGCGCAGCGCAGATAACGTAAAACAACATAAAAAGCCGTTTCACTTTTGCGGGTCTATCCGTCCATCCTACCGGACTCTTTACCTGATGATGCCCGTGTTCGCTCATCGAACACCTCCTGAGACAACCATCTGCATGAGTTCGTGGAACAGGTCCGGCCATACGAACAATCCGACAGTCGCCGTCGCCGTGATGCACATCGCTATCAGGGACGGAGTTGGCGCCTCATGGACCCCATCCTGCTGGTGAGCGTCTTTAGGTCGTTCGAAGAAAAAGGCTTTCACCGGAACTTCGAGCAGGTAATAAAGGCCAAGTAACGAGCTGAGCATCAAGACCGCGAGCAGCCCGAACTGGCTGGCCTCCAGCGTTCCCATACCCAAAAACCACTTCGACCATGCACCTCCAGCGGGTGGAAGTCCGATTATCGACAACGAACCGACAAAGAACGCGCCGAACGTTATCGGCATCGTCCGTCCTAACCCGTGCATTCGACTGATCTTTTTTTCGTGCGCCGCAACCATGATCGCGCCTGCAGCAAAGAAGAGTGTGATCTTCCCAAAAGCATGCATGGCTATGTGCATCCCACCGCCGATGATTCCGAGCTCATTGGCAAGCATCGCACCAAGCACGATGTAGGACAGCTGGCTGATCGTTGAGTAAGCAAGCCTGGCCTTCAGATTGTCTTTTCTGAACGCGACCAGTGAACCAAGGATTATTGTCACTGCAGCAGCCCAAGCCAACCACGTTGTTGTAGTCAACGTCTGAAGTAAATCGACACCGAAGACGTAGACGGAAATCTTCAATACGGTGAACACACCCGCCTTAACAACTGCTACAGCATGTAACAACGCAGACACCGGGGTCGGTGCCACCATAGCTGCCGGAAGCCACCGATGGAATGGCATGAGCGCGGCCTTCCCTACGCCATAGACGTACAGGACCAAGATCGCGCTGAGAATGCCAGCGGAAGCGGTTCCCGCCAGAATTCCACCAGCTTGAAAATCAAGGGTCCCCGCTAGCACCCAAGTCCAGATGATCGCAACCAGCTGAAGGCCGACTGAAGTCGTTAGTAAAATTCCGAGGTAAATCCGGCCGGACTTCTTTGCCTCATCAGACTGATGGTGTGTAACCAGAGGTACGGTGCAGAACGTAAGAAATTCGTAGAACACGAAGAGCGTGAAGAGGTTCGCACTGAACGCCACACCCATTGCACCAGCAATTGCAATTGCGAAGAAAAAGAAGAAGCGAGTCTGATTCTCTTCGTGATGTCCTCGCATGTAGCCGATCGCATACAAAGACGTCACAGGCCAGAGAAAGCCCGCTACGAGTGCGAACACCATCCCAAGAGGCTCAACTTCAAATGAAAGCCAAACGTTCGGCACGACCTCAAGTATATCTAGGCCCGGGCTCTCACCTGCTCTGACCAGTCGAAGCAGGGCTAGTACATGCGCAAACGTTAAGGCTCCCGTGAGGAGCGTTGCCGCTTCCCGAGCATTCTCGTTCTTCCGCAGAAGCAAAACTAGGCCTGCTCCAATAACCGGAAGGAGAACGGTGAGCAGGACAATCATTCCCGGATCGCTCATCATTGCATCATCCCCAGAAGCGACTCGGCCGCCGACATTGCAACGTCCGAAGTGGTTCCGGCATCTATTCCAAACCAAAAGCTGGCCGCGACCAGAGTCCACGTTGGGATCAGCAAGCTAAGAGGAGCCTCTTCTATCGGATCGTCATTTTCTCGACGTTTGAAATAGGCGACCTCAATCACCTTCCAGATGTACACCAGTGCCATTAGCGATCCTACCACAACGACCACTGCAGCCAACCAATTCCCCCCTTTGATCGCAGCCTGAAGCAAGTACCACTTACTAACAAAACCCACGGTCATAGGAACACCGATCATACTCAGACCACCGCCGACAAACGCCGCCATCGTCCACGGCATCGACTTACCCAAACCCTTCATGTCTTCGATCCTGACCGAACCGATCCGATACATGACGCAGCCCATCGCCATGAAAAGTGCCCCCTTCATAAGGGCGTGGTTGAACAGATGGATAATTCCTGCTGCCACTCCGATTACGGACCCGAAGCTGATTCCCAGAATCATGTATCCGATTTGGGCCACCGACGAGAACGCCAACAATCTTTTGACGTTCGACTGATAGATAGCGACTGAAGACATCGCGAGAATGGCGACCAGAGCCAGAGGCATCAGGATCGCATCTAGTCTCATCTGTTCAAACGAAAACTCCACACCAAAGACAGAAAAGAAGAATCTTAACAGCAGGTAGATACTCACCTTCGTCGAAGTCGCCGCCATATACCCGGTTACGGCCGACGGGGCATACGTGTAGGCATTTGGCAACCACAAATGGAGTGGGAAGAGCGCCAGCTTTAGCGTGACCCCTACTGTGAGGAAAGTGAATGCCACTGCGATAGTCCGATCGCCGTCACCTGATGCCCAGATAGCCGGTATGCGTTCCGCAAGGTCCGCCATCCCAAGCGTGCCGGTCATAACAAAAAGCAGACCTATGCCTATAACGATGAAGGTCGCCCCAACCGAGCCCATGATTAGGTACTGGAATGCGGAGGTCAAAGCTCGCCGATCCTGGCCAAGCGCAATCATCGAGTAGGCTGATAGAGACGAAATCTCTAGAAAGACGAAGACGTTGAAGACGTCTCCCGTTATCGCGATCCCGAGAAGGCCGCACACGTTCAGGAGGAATGCCGCATAAAAAAGTGCGTGTCGATCTTCCTCAATCTCGGATGCAACGCTAGTACGAGCGTACAGCACACCTACCGCTGCGATTGCGGAAACTATGAGTGTGACGAAGGCCGCCAGCTGATCTATGCGGTATTCGATTCCAATCGGCGCAACCCATCCGCCAAGAGAGTAAACAATCATCCCCTCGGTCATTACCCTGCGAAGCAGTTGGACTGCGGCGCCGAATGCGAACCACGCTCCGGATGTAGCGATGACCCAAGCAGGACCTGATCGATTGATAAGCGCTGCGATTGGCGCAAGCATCATCGGAACAACGACTAGAAGCGCTGGAAGATTCTGGCTCACGCGGCGTTATCCATTCTCGTGATCTCGTCTTCCTCAATCGTGCCATATGCTTCCTTGATGCGCACGACAAGACTGAGACCTAGGGCCAGCGTCGCCACTCCCACAACGATGGCAGTAAGCATCAGCACGTGAGGAATAGGATTCGAGTAGAGGATTTCAGCATTATCCCGCATAGCATGTGCGGCATCCCCAGCGACTTGGACTCCGTGACCGTCACCGCCATGGCCTCCTGACTCAATGAGGATAGGGGCAGTCCCACCGCTGATCTTGCCAAATGAGACATACATCATGATCACGGACGTTTGGAAGATATTCAGCCCTATGAGCTTCTTAACCAGGTTGTCCCTCGAGATCAGCGCATAAAAGCCAACCATCATTAGGACAATCACCGCCCAGTAGTTGAATAAGGCAAAGGAGATCACGTATCGATTCTCCTCCGGCCGGCAAATGCGTAGAAGAGTGCTACCATGACGCCAAACACGGTTACCAGAACGCCAAGCTCTACTCCGATAATTCCATAGTGCTGACCGTGCGTGGGATCGTGCTCAGGATCGAAGAGATAACTGTAATTAAGGAACTCACCACCGCGGAACATCGACAGGTAGCCTACCCCGAGATACAGCGCTACACCCAGAGCTCCACATGCATAAGCAACCTTTGCTGGCATCACCTCCATGGCCCTCTCAAGCCCAAACACCAGCGCGTACAGCACGAACACTGCAGCGAATATCACACCCGCCTGAAAGCCCCCTCCCGGTCCGTAGTCGCCGTGGAATTGCACGTAAAGAGCGAATAGGAGGATGAAAGGACTCAGCACCTTCGTCCCTACCCGAAGGATTACTCGATCATCCATCTTCGTCCTCCCCTCCCACGACGGTGCTGTCGTGGACTTCCTCGTCTTCCATTTCCGCAATCAGGTCTTCGCGAGTCACACCCCGCTTTACCTTATGCCAGTGGCCCGCATGATACACCCGCTTGGGGAGTGGCCCTCGGGATAGTAGGAGCAAAACCCCCACCATGGCCGTAAAGATTACGGCCGTTTCACCCATCGTGTCGTAGCCGCGGTACGAGGCTAGGACCGACGTAACGACATTAGGGATATGGCCAATCTCATCTTCTGAATCATGTATATAGTGAGCGGCTACATTCTGGTGAGCCGGATTGTCTGCCTCGCCAAACGGGGGGATCTCCGCCGTACCGTATACCAGCGCACCACCCGTGACTATCACGACAAAGAGCGGCAAGATCGGTGTGTGTTGCGGCTTTGACTCCTTGTAGCCCACAAGAGCCAGCGTACATAACAAAAGTACCGTCGAGATTCCCGCGCCGACCGCTGCCTCAGTGAACGCCACATCGACGGCATCCATCACTACGAAGAGCCCGGCTGAAACTAGACTGTATATACCCGCCAGCATCACAGCGACAAACAGATTACGAGTCCGGATCACGGCTATGCCCGTTATCGCCAAAAGTACCAGCAGCACCACATCGACAATCTGCACCATGGCCTCGGTCATTCTTCAGCATCTCCCGCGGCAGACCATGGCTTCAAGCCACCCGCGAGTCCAGCCCGCGCAAGAGCGTGCGTTGCAATCGGACTGGTGAAGAGCAAAAACAGATATATCAGCACCAGCCGAAAAAGAATGAACCACCAGGAGGACTCACCATGAGCGATGGCCTCGATGGTCTGAAATAGCATTCCAAGAATCAGGAAACCCGCACCCATCGTATCCGTCATACCCGCGGCATGCAGTCGTGTGTAGACGTCTGGCATCCTGAGGACCCCGAGCGTCCCAACTAGCATGAAGAACACGCCGGCCATGATCGATATCCAACTGAGTGCATCAAGTGCCATATCCATCATTCAGCCTCCCGATTCAACCTTCGGGTCAACCCCAAGTCTCCGAACTCGAAGAACTTCAAAACGGCGATTGTGCCAATGAAGTTGATCAGCGCGTAGACAAGCGCGAGGTCGAGAAATTCCGGGCGCTCGGTCAGGAAACCTAGAGCGGCTATAAGCAGCACTGTCTTCGTTCCGAACGTGTTCACTGCCAGAACCCTATCGTAAACAGTGGGGCCAATGAGTGCACGGACCAAAGCCATCGACATGGCGGCCAAGATACCTAAGGTGGCGGCAATGAACATGCGATCAGCTACCCTCTACCCTCGAGCAGCGCAGATCCATCGCCTGCTCTTCACCGGTCTCGAGATCAGAAGCACGCAGCGCGTGGATCTCAAACTCGTTTTCGTTTACGCCCGTGGTGATCGTGCCGGGCGTGAGAGTTATGGAGTTGGCATAGATGGCCCTACCCAGGTCTGTCTTCTGCGTCCCGTGAAAGAATACAATTCGCGGGCTGATCTTTAGCTCTCGGGCGAGAATCACCTTCGCAACGACAATGTTAGCGACGAAGATTTCTTTCAGAAGCCAAGGAAGATAAGCTAGCAGGCGCAGTGATACCTGTAACGGTACCCCCTCCTCGTCGATCGCTTCCATCCGATGAGCTAGGTACACGACGAGCACACACGAGACCACTCCAAGCGTGAGCAGTAACGGCGTGTAGTGACCGGACAATGCCAGCCAGAACGCAAAAAGTGTAAGTCCCAATCCGAATGCTCGGAGCACTCTGACTCCTAACCCTAATTTCGTTGGAAAGCGCGAGGGCGGCGGGCCCTTCCAGAAAAGTCGGAGCCGAAACTACCAGTTGGACTGGGCCCCGTCCACTATCTCCTGAACAAGAAGTTCAATGGCTCTCAACCTACCACCATCCTCCGGCGAGCCCTCGGCATACTCTCCTCTCGCAGTGACGTTCGTGGATTCCCAAAGAATCACGTTCTCAACTAGATCCACGATCTCAACCCTAACCGAGATATTCACCTGTCGCTGCAAAACCGCTGCCGCCTGCCCTGGTTGACCAGCTCGATAGTTGGGTGCCACTACGTCGTACCGGGTGATTGAACCCCGGACAATCGCGTCTGCAACATCAGCACCTGCTGTACGGACACCAAGGGCACTAGGGAGCCGGCGAAGAAGTTGATCGTACAACTCTCCTGTGAGCTCGAAGCGTGTCGTCTCGTTCTCAAATGGCTCAATCGCAACAGACTGCACATGCGGAGGCGGGAAGGAACCGGCTACGAAGGAATAGTTACAGCCCGCGAACGCTAGTGATAGAAGCACACCCGTCCACTGAACCAAAAACCTTCGAACCGCTCTGAAGCCCGGCCCAACCGGGCCAGCCGCACTGAGACCCTCGTGGTCTCTCTCTCTGTCTAGCCTGCTCCTCATAACTAAATCTACTACTCCCGAGGGTCCCAAATGGAGGGGTCGAAGGAATCGGCCGGGACGATGCCAGTGCGAGTAATCTTGAGCTCGCGAAATTCAACCCGATTTCGATACGTAGCTTCAGCGGGATATCCATCTCCCTCAGCAGTCACAAGATGAACCGACTGTAGAACTGATGCGCCATCTAACATCTCAACAACTCGAACTAAATCGTGCTTCACTTCATAGTGGATCGCGCGCCCGTCTCCTGACGTGTAACGGTATCGGTGACCCGCGCCTTCAAGCTCATCACCCCCTATAAGTTCAGCCGAAATCATGGGTCGAAAGACGCCGAGCGTCCCCCACATAAGCTCAACTGGAGGGAGTATGTCATCGGGAGCTCCTTGGGGAAGTCTTAGTTCGTCACCTACCAATGCAGCCGACAAAACTCCCTCGCCATTATCCAAGAAGAGATCTAGACGGGCCTTTGAGGGAGGCTCGATACGAACAACACCTACGCCATCAACGCGCGACCCTGCTTCGTTCAGCACCCAACGAAACTCCACCCTTGCCGGCTCAGTCAAACTCGTTCTTCTGGCAGCTTCCCGAGCGGCACCTATCGGGTCAGGCAGTGGGCCCAATACCAGAGCCCTCCCCGTTCCGCAGCCGACCAAGGCGAGCGTGAGGACCGCTGCACCCCTCTTGGTGAGATGCCAAGATGTAAGGTTGTCTTGAAGTCGCATATCAACGGTACCCCTTTTAGGTGTCGACAGTTCACGTTCATTTAGACTCGTGACTATGACTAAGCCCGTATACGTAGCTTCGGATGTCCACTACGGCGCCGCACCTCCGACCCATCAGGAGGCCTTCCTCCGTTGGCTCGAACATGCCGCGTCGGTAGCCTCCGGGATAATCATCAACGGAGACCTATTTGACTTCTGGTTCGAGTATCAATGGGGCACGACCAGAGGTAACGAGCCTCTACTCGAACAAATGCGGAGCGTAGTAGACAGCGGGATTCAAATCACCCTAGTGGGAGGAAACCATGACTGGTGGGGTGGCCGTTACCTAAGGGAAGAAGTCGGCATCGAATTCCTGGACCATCCCGTTACACGCTATCTAGCAGGGCACTGCACACGAGTCGCGCACGGAGACGGGCTTGGTACCGGTGATACTGGTTATCGTGCTTTCAGAGCAATCCTGCGATCACCATACGCTCGCTTCGCATTCAGCATGCTTCCAGTCCGGATCGGAGACCGCATCGCGAACGGTGTCTCGAACACAAGAGAACGCTGGGATGATCGAGGGGCCGACCAGGTCACTCGATCAAACATTCTAGAAGCTTGGGCAGTGGAGACGCTTCAGTCCAATCGGGAACTCGATCTAGTCCTCTTGGGTCATACTCACCGGCCCCTCGTGCGAGAGCCCGAGCCGGGTCGTTGGTACGTGAACTCGGGGGATTGGGTGGTCCATCAGAGCTATGTGATCCTGAAAGAAGGGGAACCGCCTCAATTGCTCGACTGGAGAAAACAGTGATCCCCCTCATCTCTCTCAGATCAAACAGCTGCTCTATTTTTAGAATCATGGCAGCTTTCTGCCATGTATTCCTAATCCACTCGTCTGTGCTAGCCCTGCTGGGCACCTCGTCTTCAGCACTTTCTGCTCAGGAAGTCACTTCTGAAGTTGCAGACTATATTGAGGCCCTGGACACTGCCAAACTGAGCAATGTTTCTCCGGGAGGAGCGTTTCTGAGAGCCGTCATCGTTCCAGGCTGGGGGCACGCTTCGATCGGTTCCTACGCGCGGGGAGGGTTCTATTTCGCCGCGCAGGCGGCAACCGTATACACCCTCCTGCGCACCAGAGTTCGAATTGGCACCGCCCAAGATCGTGTGCAACTGACGGAGGGGGCCCTGATTAACGAGCTCGCCGTAGTCGGAGTGACTGATCCAGATGCGATTCAGCAAGCGCTGAACAGTGACGGACGCCTGAGAGATGTCCGCGGCTTGTTGGACTCAAGAAAAGAGCAACACGAAGATCTTGC
>DLTN01000024.1:26617-26997 GCA_002500925.1 Gemmatimonadales bacterium UBA7835
CGCTTCCCTGCTCCACTTGATATCGAGACGCAGCTCTCCACGGACGGAGCGGTCGACATTGGGATCAGGCTCCAACTGCCTAATTAACTTTGATGTCGCGTGAGCGATTCACTCAGCTAGTCGATCTTCACTGACCGGAAGCTTTCTACTGGCTGGCGGGAACGTGTGGGAATCGAACCCACCCGCCCGGGTTCTAGCCGGACTGCACGGTTTTGAAGACCGCCGAGGACACCAGTCCCCCTCCGCCCCCTCAACTCAGCATGCCGAGGACGGCACGGATTTTAGCGACAACGATAATGGGCGTCGAGACTCACAACCGGTGCATCCGTTACTCCCACCGATCCGCCGCTGAACCCAGCACCCGAAGCGAATACACACTT
>DLTN01000024.1:27405-32924 GCA_002500925.1 Gemmatimonadales bacterium UBA7835
CTTGAAAGCCTCCGCACCTCTTAGCCAAACGGACGCTTTTGGTTGGACAATCACGACTCGACCGTCTTTGTTTCAGTAGGGTCGAGACCAGACCAACCCTTAGCCACCTCCTCAAACTCGCGAACAAGGTCTTTCCGCAGTACATGAAGGCGATCAAGAGTCTTTTGCCCCCTCCGAGCCCTGAAAAAGACTCTAGCATCCTCGCGGATCTCTTCTTCCCTAGCCCTCCACACGATGGCCGCCAAGCCGACTATCGCCCCCCCCCTGGCGATAAGTAAGCCTATATCTAGGCCCATCAATAAGGAAATTAGGGAGGACGCAAAAACAAGCCATACCGGGAATGCCAAGAGACCTAGTGTCAGTTTGTAAGTGGCGATCTCGTTGTGCTTTGGCCTGATCCGCATGGTCACATATCGGGTGACTTGATACGGCATAGCCCAGAATAAAATCCCGACGATCGCTGCCGGAAAGACGAAGAGAAGCATCGCAAGCTGGCCCAATGCATAGAGCACCACCCTACTCGGCCGATATCGAGAAGGAACGTCCCCTTCGCGAACGCCGAGCGCAGTAACTGTCCTCTGGTAGCGCCGAACAACTGAGCGGAGTCGGTCTGCTCTATCTGGATCTTCGGACCGCAAACGGGCGTATGCGCGGGCAAACGTCCGCAACCTTGGAAGTCTCTTTGAGAGATGCTGCCGCTCGCGCGGTTGGGCCTCACCCTTTTCCCTGGTCCAGATTCTCTCTGCAAGACCCACAAGATCACGATCCTCGCTTGTTTCGAACTGTAGCGTTACCTCGAGAAGGGCTCGTCGGATATCACCTGTCAAAGTGCGAGCCGCATTCCAACCGTCATCCTCATAGCGGTCCCGATAATCCGCCACAATTATCGGCTCTCCGTATACAGCAACCGCCCTGCTCCGAAAAAAGGGCTTTCGCTCGTATGTCAGCCCCACTGGCTGCAACCTCAAGCCGAGAGACCAATCGGACCGAGCCTCCGCTAACAGGGCCATCCGCGCGGCGCCCGTTCGCAGCGGGGCCATACTCGGCTCCGAGTGACTCTTTCCTTCCGGATAAATCTGCACAGCTTCGCCGGATCGCAGAGCATCTATCACCGCATCGAACGTCCGAGCGTTCATGTGCATCTGACCCGGGGATTCCTCTTTCCGATACACTGGAAGGCCGCCAAGAGCCTTCAACGCCGGGCCTACTATGAAGTGCTCGAAGAGCGGTGCTTTCGCTAATGGTCGGACCTTACGTCCACCTGTATGAAAAATCACCAATGGATCCACCAGAGCGTTCGGGTGGTTCGCAGTCACCAAAACCGGCCCATCCACCACACCAGCCCCGATGCGTTCTACATCATAGAAGACAGCAACGGCCTGTCCGACCAGCTTCGTGATCAGCCAAGAAAGCACGCCAAGTCTCCAGCTCAGTATCAGGTTATCAGTCGTTCCGAGTCGATTGGCTCCAGCCCGAGCTCCCGCAGAAGCTCATTCAGACGTGCAAGGTCCTGCTGGATGACGAGATTCATCTGTCCGAGCTCACCCTCAAGCTGTCCAGAAAGATTCTCGAACACAGCATAAGACTGCTCAGTCGGCCTAGTCTCTGCACCTTCGACCAAACTTTGAAGGGCAGCGATCTTGTTGTTGAGCTTTATTGGATAGTTAAGCGGGTCTTGGTTCGAACGATTCTGAACCTGGTACACCTCACCCTCAACCTCACTCAGTCGGTCACTGACTGCTTCGCCCAACTGAGCGAGCTGGGCGTTTTCATTTTCCTGTATGCGATCATTTATCTGTGCTTTGATGGAACGCATTCTCAAGACAGCTTCGTTGGCATCCGAGACTCGATCACGAATCCGTATTGCGAAGTCAAAACGATCCTTGAGGTCGGTAACGGTGACTCCGTCAGCAACCGCACGGGGATTCATCTTAATCTCGAAGTCCTGAGTCATACTCTCACCATCTACCGTCAAACGCACCCGATACTCACCCGGCAGCACTGACGGCCCCTGGTTACCCGCAGCCCAGAATATACGACCATCGAAATCTGTCCATCCTTCTAAGCGCATATTCCAGCGGAATCGATTCGAACCCGCGGACAATCCCGGCTCCTGACTTCCACCCCCCCCAAAGGGATTGTAGCCCTGAGACTCATCAGTGTCCCCCTCATCTTCATCGTCCACAGACGCCTCATAGCTGGCCAAAACGTCGCCCGAAGAGTCCATGAACTCGAGCGATACGTACTCGGCATCGGATGAAAGTATGTAGTCGATGCTCACGGCATTATCAAAACGACGGACCGGGTCCTTCGGATCAAACAACCAGAAGTCAGCATTGGCCACCTCGCCGGTGAGCTGCCGGAGTGGGCCAATAGAACGCATGACCCAAAAGCCTCTCCCGTGGGTTCCAATTACAAGGTCGTGATCCTCAACTACCAAATCCGAGACCTGAGTAACCGGGAGGTTCATTGTGAGTGGCTGCCATGATGACCCGTCGTTCCAGGAGACGTAGACAGTCCGCTCCGATGCAGCATAGAGCAGGCCCGAACGCGTAGGGTCTTCTCGAACCGCACGGATAAAATCGTCCCCGGGAATTCCATGGACGATCTTTGTCCACGTCTCCCCGTAGTCCTCCGTTTTCCATATGTAAGGACTTCTGTCGTTATCTACGAGATACCGAATACCAGCTACGTATGCCTTTCCAGGTGTATTCGGTGAGACTTCAATCGTATTGATTCGAACGAAATCAGGGGCATCCGGAGGAGTGACTAACTCCCATGTTGGCTCAGAGCCCTCGCCCGCATCTCGTGTTATGTGAACGTACCCATCATCTGACCCTGCCCAGATCACGTTTGGATCATGTGGTGACGGTGCTATTGCGAAGACTGTCGCGTACGTCTCAACTCCGGTTTGATCGAGCGTGATGGGTCCACCGGATGGACCAACCGTCATTGGATCATTCCGAGTGAGGTCCGGAGAGATCTGCTCCCAACTTTGACCCTCCGTAGTTGTCTTCCAGACCTTTTGCGTGCCGGTATAGAGAACGTTTGGGTCGTGCTGGTCAAAGACGATCGGAAAAGTCCACTGAACCCTCTCACGTAGATCTTCCGCCGATTGCCCCATCGGATTCTCAGGCCAGACATTGATTGCGCGTCCGAATCCAGTCGAATGATCATAACGGGACAAAGAGCCACCGTAGCAACCCGCATAGAAGATGTCGAGTTCCACTGGATGTGGAGCTATATAGCCGCTCTCACAACCACCGACAGCATAGTAGTGACCACCACCGCCGAACCCACCTGCCGCGGAGAGGTGATTCCATCCCGACGACGGAGTACACGCAGTCGAATTGTCCTGCTGTGCGCCGCAAATATGGTAGGGCTCGTGATTCGTCGTGATTACCCGATAGAATTGAGCAGTGGAATATTCCTGGTCCGTCCAAGTCTGTCCGCCATTGAACGATACGTTGCCGCCGCCGTCATTCGAATTGATCATGCGGTCCGGATCCGACGGCGCGATCCAGAGGTCGTGGTTATCCCCATGCGGCACCCGTATTGACTGGGGGAAGGTCTTCCCACCGTCACTCGACCTATAGAAGCCTGTATTCAACGCATAGACGATGTCTTCGTCTTGGGGGTCCGCATAAATGCGGGTGTAGTAAAATGCTCGCTGGCGCAGCTTTCTATCATCGTTCACGTATTCGAAAGACTCACCAGCGTCGTCCGACCGATACACACCACCCGCGTCACGGTGCTCTACGATCACCCAAACCCGATCCGAGTTCGCCCCCGAGACCGCCACTCCGATTTTGCCTATCGGATCGGCTGAGTCAAACCCCAGGCTTGCAGTGATCTCGATCCACGTCTCACCCCCATCTACTGATTTCCAGAGACCAGAATCAAAACCCCCTGAACTCATACCCCAACTCTTCCTCCACGCCTCCCAGATCGCCGCATAAAGCACATTTGGGTTATTGGGATCTACGACAAGATCTGTCGCACCAGCTTCATCACTCTTGAACAGTTTGAGATCCCAGTTTTCTCCACCATCAGTTGTCTTAAAAACGCCACGCTCCGGGTTGGGAGCTGAATGCTGGCCAAACGCGGCGACCCACGCGGTATCGCAGTCATCAGGATGTACCCGGATCCGAGCTATGTTCTGACTCTCCAGCAAACCAAGATGCTCCCAGCTTTGCCCAGCATCGGTGGATTTGTACACGCCATCACCCTGCATGACATTGCCCCGAAGCTGAGTTTCACCGGTTCCGATGTACACTACGTCGGGATTGGCTTCACATACCGCCACAGCACCGACCGAGGAAGAATTGATCTTGCCGTCAGTCGTTGGTCTCCATGTGGAGCCACCATCAGTGGTCTTCCACAAACCACCACCAACGGCTCCGAAGTAGTATTCGAGAGGACGTGCTTCACTTCCAGCCACCCCTGTGGAGCGACCTCCCCTTGGGATACCGGCGTTCTGCCAGGAGAGCATGTCGAAGAGGCCCTCTTCGAACTGCTGCGCATCCAGCTCTGAAGGCTGGACACTTACAAGTGTCGCGACAAATGCTAGCGTTACCGGCACAGAGCACCGCACCGACCTTGAGGATAGTGTCATTGGAGAAAACAAGATCTCGGTCCTCTACTTGTTTAGATGAATTACAGCTTGGGCATCCGATATGGATGGGGCGACGGGGCGCTTTTGTCCACCTGGTACTCAGGCTCGAACACTAGAAACGATGTCAGATAAACGGAACGACTCCGTCAACCGCCCAAGAGTCGTTTTATCAAAGAAGCTGGGTTAAAGTCCCATTTCAGACCTGGTCCTGTAGTGGGCATCGAGACCAAGCTGGCATCTGGTAATGGTGGCCCGCTTCCAGGGTCTCCAGCGCCTCCACCCCCGAATCCTAACCCAACCATTGCACCGTATGTGACCGCAGCTGCTATCGACACTCCCAGTGCCACAGATCGGTTCCTGGAAAACTCCTTGATCTCGAACGCAGTCACCTGATCGGCACCGAGCACGACCGTGTCATTCTGCACCACTTCACGATAGGCCCCGTACTCACGCCGGGTTTGAACTGCTAACGAGATTGAGTCGCTGTGATCGACAAGTACACCCTCCAGATTCACAAACTCGGGCACACCTCGTGCTACTGCTGGCCCGTCGATCGGCAAACGAACACGGACAGACGAGCCTATCGGGGCAGAGTCGACCGACCGATACGTGTAGCAACCATTAAGGGCCGTCAAGAGAATGAATGCGTTGAGCGCTGAGACAAAACGGTTCGCCTTCATCAGATAATGACCTCAAGGTCTGCGGTGAACGTCACATTGTATTGGTAGAGGAACTGCCATGGTACCAAGGGCAGGAGATCTCCCTGGTCTAAGAAGATGTTCCGGCCATCAACGTCTACCCGCGCCTCGACCTCTATCGTGTCCGTAGGCATCACCGGTGTCGCCATCATGAAGAGTCGCTGCTCTAGCGTGACATCAATGATCGTGTCGATAGGCAATGTGTG
>DLTN01000024.1:33309-33893 GCA_002500925.1 Gemmatimonadales bacterium UBA7835
TGCTTGGAGTAAATGACGGTAACCTGACTTCCGGACGGGCCCGTCATTCTGAAGAAGATGTCTTCGGGGACTTCGTCTTCAAAAAATCCGCAGCCCGCTATTAGGAAAGCTAGAGTGAGCGGAAATGCTTTAGTTAAGAATTTGATCATACTTGGAAAGTATATCGTTGTTCAATGCAAAGGGAGGCGCACCCGCAGAAGCGGGCGCGCCTCCCTCACAGCATTCCGGCAAGCGAACCGGGAGGGCCACTAGGACCCTCCCGGTAACATCTACCGCTGAGAACTTAACCGCAGGACGGTACGTTCTCGTTCGCGCGACACTCCACGACCGTGATCGGGAGCATCATGCCAGGCGAGGTCATCGCCTGCGAAGCAGCCTGCCACTTCGGATCGGTCAGGCCCCAGCGATACATATCTTGGAGCCTTAGACCCATGAACAGAGTGTTTGCTCTGCGTGTGTGTGACAGCGCAACAACTGCATCAGCAACGCCCGCTGTAGGCGACGTTCCAGCTGCATACGCGCTCATGCCATCCAGATCCACGCGGATCTTGTTGATGGCCGCAGCGAAACCAGCAGCGTCACCA
>DLTN01000024.1:34221-55662 GCA_002500925.1 Gemmatimonadales bacterium UBA7835
CGTTCAGTGCATCTTCTGCTACGATGAGATGCATGAGACGCTCGGACGCCATGGTCAGAGGTGCGTACTGGTTGGTTCCGTACTGCGTATGGGCCTTAGTAACAGCCACATCCGCAACACCTGAGTACGGGTCCATTAGCGCAATAGCACCGCGGGAAGTACCACCCGGGCCAGTGTTGGCCACGAGGGTTTCATCCCACTGGTTCTCACCACGCGAGTTCACGTTACTGTGCTGTGGGCTCGACGTGGATGACGAGGAGAACCCGACATTAAACTGCCAGTCGGAGCCCGCCACAGTGGCCAAGACGGCCTCTGCATCGGCGACAGCTGCTCCAAAATCTAGCGCGCAGCCGGTCCCGTCAGATAGAGTACAACCGCTAGCGGAAGGATTAATAGCATCCCAGATAGCCGCAGACATGTGTGCGCGTGCGCGCATCGCCTGAGCCTGCTGAGCGACAGTAGCGTCGCCCCCGGCCATCGCTTCCGTGAAGTCCGCGACCGCACCCGTAATGACGCTCTTCATGTTACCCGCGCCGACCGGTGTCCCTGAAGTCTGCTTATCAGAGAAGACATAGTCCTCCTGACTTTCGCCGACAAAGAGATTGATCATGCCACGGTAAAGAAGCGCACGGGCCAGCAACTCATTTGTTGCGTCGCCGTTGGCTACGTGTTCACGAACGATGTTCACTGCATAGTCAGCCATCCATGTGGCCTGACCCAGTGACGGGAATGCACCATCGGTGAACTCATTTAAGGGATCACCGACGAATCCTTGGTCGAGCTGGCCCCACGCATCGCGGGAACCAGTCCAGTAGAGCTCGTCCGATACTACTGCAGGGCCTTCCCAAACATCAGAAGCGGCCCGTGACACAGCACGGAGAGAACCGTTGACCACGCCCTCAGCTGCCGCAGGCAGCTGCACGGACTCCTCAACCAGGTTGTTAGGGTTGTTGACGTCCAGAAGGTCGCCGCACCCAGTCATGCTCAACGCTCCAAGTAGCACGAGCGCCGAAGCTTTTCTTGTATTTAGCATAATTTGATCTCCCTTAGAACGTGACACGCGTTGACAGCGTGAAACGGCGTGGGAGTGGCAGGGCCCAACCTTCGGTACCCTGTAGGAAGTTACAGTTAAGACCACCGTTACAACGACCAATCACGTTGGTCTCGGGGTCCATCCCGGGATACTCACTGCCAGGCATCCAGAGCATGAGGTTACGACCACCCAAGTTGATTGTGGCGGTACTGAGTCCCCAGCCCTCAACGATGCTCGACGGCACCCGGTATGTGAGGGAGAGCTCGCGGAAGCGAATCATATTCGCATCGTAGATGCCGTTCATTCCTGACATCGGAGCGAGACCCTCAACCTCTTGCGCCCACTGAATTGCGGCGTCTAGACGCTGCTGAGCAGATGACGCGGGGTTCTGCATGGTCGAGAACAAACGAGCGGCCGTCGGCGTGTTACGGCCGATAACTGCGTTTGCACGACGGAACATACCAGACAGATCCTGCGTCTGGCCGCCCCACTTGTAGTCGAAGTTCGCTGCAATCTCAAAGTTGGAAGCAAACGACATGGTGGTTCCGAACGAGCCAGTAAAGTCGGCGTTCGGCTTACCCATGAGCGTCTGCAGCAGACCTGAGCCACAGTTATTCGACGACACGCCACCATTCGGCGTATCGAAATCGCTGTTTCCAACCGCTAGAGGCTTGAACGAACTTGGGCTCCGCGGAGTCGCGAAGTACTCAAGCGCCTGTTCCTGTGTAGGTACGACACAAACGCCGTCCACAGGGGTCAGAATGTTGAGCGGAATCGGCACATTTGCGAGTACCGCACCGAAGTACGAACCCGGGGCATAGCCCTCAAGTAGGTAGTTCCGGTAACGGGGGTAAGAACCACCCGTCTTGAGCGGCGGAGCGCCACCGAGCGAAACGATCTCTTCGTCGAGGTATGCCGTGTTCGCAAACACGTTCACGGACAGTCCCTCAGTTTGGAACACGTTGCCTCGGATAGATGCTTCGATCCCCTGCCCTGCTAGCTCACCAATATTGACGAGCTGAGAAGCTGTGAATCCACCAGTGACCGGGAACTGACGGGCCACCATGGCGTCGTTAACGGTACGGTTCCAGTAGGTCACGTCGACAGACCAGCTGTCATTGAATAGACCCGCCTCCATACCAACTTCCCACTCCGTCGACACCTCAGGCTTAAGTGCCTGGTTTCCAAGGTTCGCCGGAGCAACACCCGGACCAACTTCAGACGGCGCCGGGTTGAAGGTGGTGAACTTGTCAAAGGCGCCCGGCTGTAGGCCGGAGCGTCCGAGCGCAGCACGCACCCGGAATGTCGAGAAGGTGTCGTTACGCCAATCAAGTCCCTGACTCGGAACGATCGAGATCGATGCCTTCGGGTAGAAGGCGGTCTCGAACTCAGTACCGAAGGCAGAGTTGGCGTCCCAGCGACCACCAACCGTCGCGAAGATCCAGTCATTCCAGCCTACCTGATCCTGGAGATAACCACCCAACTGGGTGACCCTCAACCAGCTCTCAGAGGCAGACTGGTTCGAGAGCGCGGAAAGCGTCTCAAGACCAGGACCCGGGAATACCGAACCGCCACCACCAGCACTCTGACGCTGACGGAGGAAGCCCTGCGCACCGAACAAGAACGTGTTCTCGATCGCATCACCGAACATAGAGATCCAAGAACCTTTCATGTCCGCAGTGATTTCACGGCTACGATCTTCGCGGACCGTGCGGTCACCATAAATATTGGCATTCGTAAAGTCGTCAACATCGTGACGATACGGGCGACCAAACACACGATCATCGGACGTGAAGTCCAAGCCGAAGGTTCCATCGAGACGGAAGCCATCCACCGGCGTGTAGCCGATCGTGGTGCTCCCCGCGAAGTGCGAGGAAGCGGCGTTGTTCATCTGATACGTGAACTCACGCGTGGTACCGAATGCCGGAGCACCGTAGTAGTTCGACCCTGGGCCCGTCTCGGCCTGAGGTGTGGCCCGGCGCAACTGGCCCATGAGCATCGAACTGAACACACCGTAGATGTTGTTACCATTGTCCGGCGTGTGCTGCTGCATGTCCGAGAAGAGAGTGCTGATACCAATCCGCACCTTCGAACTCGGGATGATCGTAAAGTTCGACGTGATACCAGCACGTCTGTTTGTGTCCACCTCCGGAGCAATCCCGTCAACCGCAGGGAAGGCACTCTCCAAGTCCATAATGCCGTCCTCATAGGAGTACCGGCCGGAAATGAAGTAGTTGAAGACATCCGAACCGCCCGTAACGGACGCGGAGTAGTTTTGCCCTAATCCATTGGAAAGGATGTCCGAAATCGCGTCATACTCGAAGACTTCGAAAGCCTCCGGAGAGACGCCGAAGCGAGACTGAACGCGCTGTTGAAGCGTGGCACACTCAGCTGCATCCGTCCCACAATCGCGACCAATAAAGTCAGCTAGTGGAAGAATCCGGCTGTTATTCGGAGTGATCTGAGTCCAGTCCGCCTGAACGGTGAACTGCGGAGCACCAGCACGACCCCGCTTCGTGAAGATCTGGATTACGCCGTTAGATGCCTCGGTGCCGTACAGCGTTGCGGCTGCAGCACCCTTGAGGATCTCGACGCGCTCAATCGACTCCGGAGGGATGTCATCGAGTCGGCTCGGGTTACCCGTACCTGACAAGGAGACCGCAGAACGGTCGACCCGAATTCCGTCGACATAAATAATGGGCTCGTTGAGCTGTGATAGCGAAGACGAGCCGCGGATGCGAATCGCCGCACCCTCACCGGTAGCACCGGAAGAGGGCATAGCTACAACTCCCGGCTCACGACCGGCGATCATCTGAGAGAAATCAGAGATCGGAGCATTGTCGAGCGTTGACGCATCAAGCGTCGCAATCGTGTTACCTAGTTTTCTCTTCTCCGTGGCAATTCCAGCTCCAGTCACCACCACCTCATCTAGGGTGATGGCAGTCTGATCTAGCCCGAAATCCTGAACCACGGACTGCCCTGCTCCGACCGTAACGGTCGCAGAACCAGAGCGGTAGCCGACGATCTCAGCGACGATCGTATGCTCGCCGGCCGGAACGTTCAGCAGGAGATAACGACCCGCGGCGTTCGTCAGAGCACCGATGCCGGTACCCTCGATGTACACCTGGACCGCCTCCAATGGACGCTGCGAAGCAGCATCCCGCACCGTACCCACTAACGTCCCAGTTGCCTGAGCCGCTACGGGTGCCGGCGCCCATCCAAACATCGCCACGAGAGCCAGAACTAGGCCTCCCCGCAACAATCCGGATGTGAGACGTGCAGACGTTGATGACGTCATGTCCGTCCTCCCAGCTTTGAGTTGGACAAATAGAATCACCTACACCGAACCCTCAATGGCATCCGGCAAGGGGTGCTAATGAAACGAACCTAAACCCTTGGGCACCAACACCTTATGGTGCCGGTAACTCAAGGGGAATACACTCTACACACACACCTCGAACTCACGTATTCGTGAGACTTGCCATGGGTAGAGGAGAGAAAAGGTACGGAACCCCATCCCGAGTCGCAACAACCGTTGTGATCACTGTACTTATTCGATCATGCAACCTTCGCAACACACTCTATCTCAACGTCACAAAACTTCGGCAGTGCACCAGCCTGAACAGCAGCTCGAGCAGGCCGGTGGTCTCCAAAATGACGGGCATATACAGCATTCATCTCAGCGAACGTATGCATATCCGAGAGAAACACTGTGGTCTTCACTACGAGGTCCATCCTTGAACCTGCCGCCTCTAGCACCGCTCGAAGATTCGTGAGGACGAGTTCAGTCTGCTCGGTCACACTCCCGGTATGCATTTCACCGCTCTTTGGGTCGAGTGGAATCTGCCCGGAGCAAAAAACCCATCCCTCCGTGACAATCGCTTGGGAATAGGGTCCGATGGCCGCGGGTGCCTCCTCTGTATGCACTGACTCCAATTTGCTCATTTGTTCTCCGTTGGATTCGTAGGAACTTTTGCCTCGATCTGCTCGAGGATTTCTTCGGGCGATACCGTCGCAACACCGGCCTTGGTAACACCTACAGCAGCAGCATGATTTGCTATATCCGCTGCCTCGACGGGACTTCCACCCGCTGCCATCACGGTAGCGAGGACCGCAGTCACTGTATCACCGGCCCCCGAAACGTCGTATACCATTTTGGAGGCACCAAAAAGGCGGCGGTGTCCAGCACCTTCGACATCCAGTGCTATGCCTTCAGAGCCGAGGGTCACCAACAGACAAGCACAAGAAAGGCTTTCACGAGTCTGCTTCATCCATAGAGGGTCATCCGGATAGATACAGGCCCCCAACGCATCGCCGAGCTCCTTAGCGTTCGGCTTGAACACCGTGGCCCCTGAGAATGAAAAGAAATTGCGCTGCTTTGGGTCAACCACACTCGGAATACCGTGCTCCGCTGAGGCACGCATAGCCGCATCTATGACGCTGTGCGACAGCACCCCCTTATTGTAGTCCTCAATGACAATGACGTCCGTGTCGGTTGCTGACGACTTTATCCCCTTTATGAGCTGTCCAGCCACCTCAACGTCTAATTCAGAGTCGTCCTCTAAGTCGAATCGCACCATCTGCTGATGCCCTGCAATAACCCTGGTCTTCACAGTAGTAGGGCGACCCGGTGTCTTGACGACACCGGAGACATCAACTCCCTGCCGTTGCAAGGCAGAATAAACAATCCGACCCTCCGCATCATCCCCAACGCAACCGACTACCGAACACATTGCACCAATGGCCGAAATGTTCGCAGCCACATTCCCAGCACCACCGACAGTTTCCTGCTGACCTTCTACACGAACGATAGGCACCGGAGCCTCGGGCGAGACTCTATCCACTGCTCCAGAGATGTACCTGTCGAGCATGAGGTCACCCACCACCACTGTCTCGACAGAACGGATCCTATCCAGCAAATCCTTGGCTCTGCTAAGAGTCAGGATCGCCACAGGCCCCTGCCCCTGCCTTCCAGCTGGAGCACCTTGTGCACATCGCCCTCTACCCCAATCAGGTGATCCTGAAGATTAACCGAGACACATACGTGGTTCGGTATAATCCTGACTCGGTCGCCGATGTTAGGTATCCAGTCCGAGCCCGTCAGATCAAGCACACCGTGCTCTTCTGAAAGTCCCGCCACACGCACTTCAGGATGATCCATCAGAACACCGAAGCCGTCTCCAGACCCTCGGGACTCTTTCGCGAGCGCCTTAGAACCAGCATCGACCACCGCTTGGCCCTCGACCGCAGTGCTAACGACCGTCGCCAGAACTGTGTACGCCACATCCTGCTGACCTGCGACTCCTATATCGATGCCTTCCCTGTCATAGAAAATACATGAGCCAGACCGTACTTCGGTGAGTCCTTCGATCTCGTCACTGCGCCAAAGGGTTGGTGTAGAGCCCCCCGAGACGATTTCTGACTCGAGTCCTTCTTGAGCCAGTCCGTTCAGGAGGTCCAGTACTTGATCAGATACCATCCGAATATGGTTTTCCTGCTCCTCGACAGCCATCCGGACGTGCCCGGGATAGAACATGACGCCTCGGAATCGGACCCCTTCGGTCTCAGAGACCCGACGCGCTAGCTCAATCACCGCATCCCTGGAGGAGAGCCCTACCCGACCCATGCCCATGTCCTGCTCAACGAGCACCCCAACCTCACGCCCGGAAGCCGCTGCCGCTGCCGCTAAAGCCAGCATAACTTCAACGGAGTCCAGCCCTACCTTTATATCGACATGTTCGGGCAACCTCATTAAGCGATCTAGCTTACTGCGGCCGACTGGGGGATAGGCAAGCAGAATATCCTCGGTGAGGGTCGACATCACTTCGGCTTCCCGCATTGTTGCGACTGTCAAACCGCGAGCGCCCGAATCGAGCTGGATCCTTGCGATCGCCCGTGACTTATGAGTTTTGATGTGTGGCCGCCACGCGAGTCCGTGAGCCCTAGAATACCTCACTACCTTCTCAGCATTCGCTCGAGTTCGTAATAAGTCGACGTAGCCGACCGGAGTCTCGAACTGTTCCGGATCAAACGCGTCCGGAGCGTGCCCAGTCACGAGATCACGTCCCCAAGAGCACGAAGGAAATCAGGATCATCCTCAGAGATGGGCCCGTAACGCATCCAGCGAAGCACGCCCTCCCTGTCGATCAAGAATGTGGCTGGCAGCCCAAGGACCTGGTAAAGCTCCATCCCCTCCATGGTGGGGTCGTGAAGAATCGTGTAAGTGACTGAGTAATCATCCACGAACATTGCCACGTCATCGGCTGCGGCTCTCGTATCCATTGAAATGCCGACTATCTCAAAGCCGTCTTCTCCATACTCCTCATAGAGAGACTGAAGATAAGGCGTCTCCGTCCGACAGGGGCCACACCACGTCGCCCACAAGTTCAGGAGAACAACCTGACCTCGGAGTGACTCCAATGAAACGACCTCGCCACCCAGCGTAGCCGCAGCATAGGGCCGAGCCAGCTCATCGATTTGTGGAGGGCCAGCGTTCTCGACCGAGCCGCAACCCGAGGCGGTCGCAACTCCGGCCAAGGCTAGTCCCATCAATCGCGCTCGTATACTTACAGCGATACTCATTCAGTCCGACATCTCTATCCTAGCGACACGCACACGGGCCTCCTCGGCTCCTGCGTCCGTCCAGGATATCACCAGCGAGCCGTCCAGGTTTTGTACTAGCTGAGGAAAGCCACTAGCGCGCTCGGCGGACGAAGAAGTAACTGGTGCGCTAAGGCTGCTGGACCCGTCACTCGCGACGTGGCGGATCCGAACCTCCGCTCCCTGGCCGCCGCCCCCCTCTAGCCAGCTCACAATTGCGCTACCGTCAGTCGTGAGGACGAGACCCACCCGGCCCATGGGACGACCATCGTCGACCACATTCGGCACACCAAACGTGGCACCCCCATCATCTGAGAACGCAACCTTTACGCGCGCAACGTCCCCCGGTGCCGAGAACCAAGCGACTGCAACCCTGTTACCGTCCGCGACGACCACAGGGCCGTTAACAGGACAGCCAGCTATCTCCCAGCCGTCATCCGAAACGGGCCTCCCTTCTGTCCACTCTCCTTCGATCAGTCTCGCAATGTAGATATCCCGGATCTCATCCGATGTACGATTTCTATACACGACCACAGGCCCATCGGAGGTCATCGCCGCGGACGTCTGGCAACAATCGCAAACCCGACCGTCAATGAGCATCTCTGGGCCAGGTGTATTGCCAGGGCCCACTTCTCGATAACGGATCGACATTTCTCGTGTTGGAGGGGTACCGTCCTCTCCTGCCACATACGCCCGGCCGTCGAGCCACGTGAAGCCGAGCCGATCTTCATAGCTGACCGTGGATACGAACCCGTGTTCTGTCGGCGAATCGTCTTCGTGAGGTGTCCAAGGATCTCCCCAACTAGTTCCTCCATCAGTGGAACGAGCGATTCGAACTCCATAGTCGTAGCCACCAGCCTCCCCTCTTGCTAGCCAGTGCGCATACATTGACCCATCCGGAGCCTCTGATACTGAGGGGAAGTCCGCCCAGTTGACGAAGAAGCGCTCACTTCGGGCGACGGTCCTCGCCTCACTCCAGCTCCCCTCTCTCACCTGAGAGAAGCGCAATTCATGCCCGCCCTCGACGCTACGCTCAAGCCAAGAAAGAATCGGTCCGTCCGAGCCCGACGTGAGCCTTGACTCTCCGCTCCCCGGACCAGCCGGGGAGTCCATTTCGACTATGCTGACCTGGAGGGGAGTCTGTATCGGAGCGTCATTGTTGCATCCCCCTAGGACTACCGCGATGACCAAGGCGAAAATAGGTGGCCGCTTGTCGGAACGGACACCCCACACTAGGGGGTAACAGAAGCGTGGATAGGAATTACGGGTCATATTCGCCTCAGCAAGCATGGCGCTACGGGGTAGAATGCCCACACAATGTCGGGTCCGTGCATCGATCCGGTCAACGTGTGCAACTATTAAAAGTACAAGCGTCTCATAGGACACATCCGGTGGGGGTACCAACCATGGAGGAGGTTGTCATGAATAGGTCTGCGAGAGCACCGCGTCACAACCGCTGGCTTGGTCTAGCACTAATCGGTAGCGCTTTGCTGTCGGTCCTACCCAACGATGCTGTTGGCCAAACTTTTGGTCGGAACAAGGTCCAGTTCGACACCTTCGATTTCAACACCATCTCGACCGACCACTTCGACTGGCACTTCTACCCCGAGGAGGAGGAGGCCGTATTCGACGCGATGCGAATGGGTGAGCGTTGGTACGAGCGGTTCGCAAGGACCTTTCAGCACGAGTTCGAAGCTCCTAAACCAATCGTCCTCTACGCTGACCATCCCGACTTCCAACAGACGAACACCCTCTCCGGCTTCATCGGTGATGGTGTTGGAGGGGTGACCGAATCGCTCAAGAATCGGGTCATCATGCCTATGACTGGCTCATACTGGGACACGGATCACGTGCTCGGTCACGAACTCGTTCACGCGTTTCAATACAACATTGCGCAGTCGCGCCGGGGTGGCGGCCTCCAAGGCATGTCTCGGCTGCCGCTCTGGCTAGTAGAGGGTATGGCGGAATACATGTCAGTCGGACGTGATGACCCTCTTACTGCTATGTGGATCCGGGACGCCATCGATCGCGATGAACTGCCCACCATCGAGCAGATGACTAAAGAGTCTCGGTTCTTCCCTTATCGCTTTGGGCAGGCTCTATGGGCCTACATAGGTGGGACCTACGGGGATGAGGCCGTAGTTCAAATCTACCGCAGAGCTTTGAGAGTGGGGTTTGAAGGTGCCATTCAGGGTGTTCTTGCAATGCCGACCGACACGCTGTCAGCTCGCTGGCAAGAGAGCGCGGAAGCGCAATACGTTCCGTTCATGGAGGAGAGGGATAGACCCGCAGAATCTGGCAAGCCCATCCTGTGCCCGTGCACGGGCTCTGGTAAGGTCAACATCTCCCCTGCCCTGAGTCCTGATGGACAGTACGTTGCATTCCTTTCAGAGAAAGACCTTTTCTCCGTAGATCTCTACCTAGCAGAGACCGAGACGGGTCGAATCATTCGGAAGCTCTCAAGCGCTAACTCTGACCCTCACATTGATGCTCTTCGGTACATCGACTCGTCGGGAACCTGGTCTCCCGATGGGCAGTTCTTCGCCTACGTAGTCGTCGCGAACGGCGACAACGAATTGGTCATCGTCCGGTCGGATAACGGCCAGGTCGAGGACCGGTTATCCTTCGAAGGCATTGGGGCAGTGACGAACCCGGCGTGGTCCCCAGACGGGCTTAACATTGCCTTCTCTGGTTCGGTGGGTGGCATCTCAGACCTCTACCTCTATGAAGTCGAGACCGGTGAGGTCACGCAACTCACGAACGATAAGTTTGCTGATCTCCAACCCACATGGTCTCCGGACGGAACCCACATCGCCTTCACGTCAGACCGCGGCCCTGAGACAAATTTCGAGCTTTTGGTCTACAGCAAGTTTCAGCTTTCCACCATAGAGGTAGCGAGCGGAGAGATCCAGGTCCTCCCAGTCTTCGGCAACGTCAAGCACATCAACCCCCAGTACTCGGGAGACGGTGAAACTCTCTATTTCATATCCGATCAAGACGGCGTCAGTGATATCTATGGTCTAGGCCTTCGAAGCGGGCAGGTCCGCCGACACACGAACGTGACCACCGGAATCAGCGGACATACCTACCTATCACCCGCTATGTCAGTAGCGCCTGATGGGACAGTAGCGTTCACTATTTTCGATCAGCTTGAGTTTCACATCTACACGAATGATCTGGACTCACCCGCCCCGACTGTGGTGGCGGCAGAAAACGCGCGGATGCAGCCTGGGCGAAGACTCTCGCCAGCATTTCCCGATCGGTTCAGTCGGATCGCGACTTACCTGGCGGACGCTGAAACGGGCCTGGTAGCCCCAGACCTATACGAGCCAGAAGAATCCGAGGAGTACTCGTCGGGCTTGTCCCTCGACTATATCGGGCAACCTAGCATCGGTATCGGTGCATCTTCCGGTGGATACGGAAACTATGTCGGCGGCGCTACATCGGCGTACTTCAGTGATATGCTGGGAGACAGAGTTCTTGGGCTAGCTCTGCAAGCTCAGGGTACAGTCAAGGACATAGGCGGACAGGTATTCTATGCCAACCAAGCCAGGCGGTGGAACTGGTTGGTGAGTGCCGGAAGAATCCCTTATCAGTTCGGGTCGTTCACGTTTGGTGATGATGCTCCAGGCCAAGCGGGTGGTGAGTACCAAGGGATCGTTAGGAGACGCATCTTCCTGACATCAGCCACCGCTGGGCTACAGTATCCATTCTCGACCACTGAACGTGTAGAGCTCGACCTCGGTCTCACCCGATATGGTTACGATTTTGAGCTGGAGAAATATTATTTTAATGGGCTAGGTCAGACCATCGGATTCGACAGAGAGCAGCTCGCAGCTCCAAGCCCGCTGAACCTGGTTCAAGCAAGTGTGGCGCTCGTGGGCGACAACTCATTCTTTGGGTTTGTTGGTCCGATTCGAGGTGGGCGCTACCGAGTCGAACTCGAGCAGACCCAGGGTGACGTCGATTACTCGACGATCATCACCGACTTCCGCCGATACTACTCACCCGCCAAACACCTCACAATCGGAGTCCGCGGGCTCCACTACGGTCGCTACGGGCTGACCGTGGAGGAACAGTTCGAAGACGAGTTTGGGATTCTGAATCCTCTATTCTTGGGCTTTGAAACGTTCATTAGAGGGTATGCTTGGGAGAGCTTTGCGAGCGACGAGTGCTCAAACGCAACTGCGACCAATGACTGTCCGGCCTTCAACCGTCTGTTCGGAAACCGAATAGGTGTCGCGAGCATAGAAGCAAGGATCCCGTTCATAGGCGTCGAGCAGTATGGCATCATCAACTTTCCCTTCCTGCCCACGGAACTAGTGCTCTTCGCCGACGGAGGAATGGCTTGGGACAGCCCACGCTGCTTTGCAGTAGGCAGCGAAATCTCTTGCGTCAACGATGACCCCGAACTCATCTGGAGTCGCTCAGGATCCGGTCGCGTTCCTGTCTTCTCAACCGGCATTTCCGCCCGAGTGAACGTCCTAGGGTTTATGATCCTTGAAACGTACTACGCTTACCCGTGGCAAAGACCGGGCAAGGGCTGGCACTGGGGCTTCAACTTGGCCCCAGGTTGGTAAGTTCAACTAAGGTCGGAGGCTAGAAGATTGAGAGGTTGATGTATTTCTTAGGATTCGCCTGCAAGTCTGAGAGAAACGTGTTCAAAGTTAGGGCTGCCTCATTCAGACTTACATAGAGGGTTTCGTCGGACGAAAGTCGACCCAGCGTTCCCTCGCCTCTCTCCATTCGCTCGAGAACCGTACTGAGCGATGCCGCGGCCGTTCCCAAGCTTTCGCTTGTCTCCGTCAACGTCGCCATAGCTGAATCGGCCCGCGCAACCGCACTCGCAATGTCCGAGCCAGCTCCGGACGCTTCAGCAAACCCATCAGCCGTGCTTAACAGGCTCGAAGTGAGCTCAGACAGGGCCCCTCGCTGCTCCCGAGTCACTGCAGACAACTCCGCCAAAAGTGTCTGAAGCTCAGAGGCAGACGACTGCACAGAACTGACGGTTTCCTCAGAGAGCATCGTGCTGATCGCATCGAGCACTGTGGATGCCTGCCCACTGATTTCATCTACCGAAGAGAGTAATCCCGCGCCCATCGCGCTCTCACCCGGAATCGTATCATAGGTGGCAAAGGTTCCAGGACCCATACCCTGCTCAATATCGAGCGTCCGACCCCCAAAAAGACCTGCGGCGCCCATCTTGGTTGAAGAGCCAAGAGGGATGTCCCACTCACCCTCGATCTCCATTGTGATATAGACACGACTGTTCTCCACCATCTCGAAACCATGAACACGACCGATGTTCACGCCCCGCATCAGAATCGGATCACCGGACCGTACCCCACCAGCGTTCGTCACCTCAGTGACGAGCATATATCGACCACGAAAAGTCGCTGGATCGGTCATCCAAAAGAGGACGATGATGAAGGTAAGCACTCCGACGAGCACGAAAACGCCGACCTGAGCCTCTTTCCCACTCGTATTGCGCGGCGTCGCCGCAAGGATCTCCTTATCGGATACGTTCCTTCTGCCATTCTCATAATCACTCATATCACACCACTGCCATGTCCAGCGCCGCAATCGCGGCGGCTCGATCCACGAAGGCCCGAACAACGGTGTCCGGGCTGTCTCTGAAGTCCTGAGGGGTCCCCACAAAGCGCAATGTTCCACCGGAAAGCATCGCCACTCGGTCGCACATTTGCAGCCCTCCTTCCACGTCATGGGTGACGAGGAGAGAAGTTACTTCTAGCTCTTTTGAGAGCCTCTTTATAAGCCGCTCTACTGCAGCGGTGTTGATCGGGTCAAGTCCAGTCGTGGGCTCGTCCCATAAGAGAATCTCCGGTCGCCCGACGATTGCCCGCGCTATGCCAACCCTCTTCTTCATTCCACCGGACAGCTCCGAGGGCAGTTTAGACAGGATCTCTCGCGGCTCAAGATTTACTATTTCAAGAGTTTCCCACACCCGGCGACTCAGCTCAGCATTAGTCAACCGCGCTATCTCATCCTCCGGGAGTCCCATCGATACATTCTCGTATACGTTGAGCGAGTCAAAAAGAGCGGCATGCTGGAACACATATCCAATCTTCCGCCGGATCTCTTCGAGGTTGGATGATGGTCCCTCATAAACCGACAGCCCATCTACCTCTACATCACCCAAATCTGGAACGACAAGCGACAGCGTTGTCTTCATGAGAACGCTCTTGCCCGTTCCTGAAGGGCCAAACAAGGCAAACATCTCTCCGGTTTCCACGGTCAAGTCTACGCCCGTCAGCACCGGGATATCGAAAGCCTTGTGAATATTCTTATAAGAGATCATGGAAACTCTATTGCAGCAGCAATGGCGGGAACAGAGCGTCGATGATCAGAATCGACAATATCATGAACATTACCGCTTTGGTCGTCTGAAGCCCGACCCCCTCGGCTCCACCCCGTGTTCGCAGCCCCATGTGGACGGAAATCACTGGGATAAAAAGTCCAAAAACAACCGACTTGGCAAAGCCGTAAAACAGGTCCCAACTATGCCAATTAAGTCGGGCGCCATACAAGAAGGTTTCCCTGCCTAGGCCTATATCGAAGTCGGCCATGAGCATACCAGCATTGATACCAATCACATTGGCAAAACCGACCAGAAGCGGCATTGTCAAAACCCCGGCGATAATTCGCGGAGCCGCGATAATCGAGATCGGATCCCGGCCCAGTGACTTAAAGGCATCGATCTGCTCCGACACCACCATTGTACCGAGTTCCGCAGTGATTCGTGCACCAATCCGGCCTACCAAAACAATAGCCGTCAGGAGTGGCGCCAACTCTAGCACGACGGACTGAACGACTAGCGTGCCCAGGATGTATTGAGGTGATGACGAGATCAGCTGATATCCACCCTGCTGACTCGTAACTATACCTGCTAGCGTCGCTGTAACAAAAACGATAGGCAGGCTCTGGACGCCCATGATGTGGAGCTGATTGAGGATGTCCCTGAGACGCACCTTGAGTGTCACTATGGACACGAGCGTATCCCACCCCAGCATACCTAGCGCTCCAGCATGCTCCAACGTTACCCGGTAGGAAATACCGATCTTCGCGAACCAACCTTCAACGGGTCTAATAATCGGGTTTACCAAAGAACCTTGCGGCGCGGACGCGGGAATAGGATTCGGAAGGACACCGGACCAAAGAATCAGGCCCTAAGCCGTACTTTCTACAACTATGAAGGTTCTAGAAATTCACTCTGTCGATCAATGGGAAACGTTTCGATATCGCACTCGGTATCTTTCACCCTCGCGAAGATTTGCATGCGAACGATTCACCAACGGTCAGTATTAGCAGGCCTCATCGTCAACGGCCAGATTACCGCATACTCAGGTTAGGAGATGCGAGTTTACCCGTTTAAGCATAAGCTCCCGACGCTCGAAGTTCGCCTGCCGCGCAGGCCCCATTTGATCCTAAAATGTCCCAAGCCCAATCTTTGCTCGGAAAAGTTGCCCTAGTCACAGGAGCATCCGCCGGGATCGGACAGGCCACGGCACGCAGTCTTGCTGAGGCTGGTGCGCACGTTGTGGCCACCGCCCGCAGGGAAGATCGACTTGAAGGGCTGGTCAGTGAGATCAATTGCAAGGGCGGATCCGCGGTCTCTCGGACCGCCGACGTGACCGAGCCAGGTGCTATTCAGCAAGTCGTTTCGGAGACAGTGGCAGAGAGTGGACGTATCGACATCCTAGTCAACAATGCCGGCATAATGAGAATCTCGGACATAACTGAGAACAACATTGAAGACTGGACGGCGATGGTCGACGTCAATATCAAGGGCGTGCTGCACTTTTTGTCCGCAGTCATGCCAAACATGATCCAGCAAGGATCCGGTCACATAGTAAATGTTGGTTCAGTAGCAGGCCGGCGCCCTTTCCCCGGGGCTAGTGTCTACGCGGCTACGAAATTCGCAGTCCGGGCATTGTCCTGGGGACTGCACCTTGAGTTAGGTGCGGCCCATGGCATTCGTGTCACCGATATCCAACCCGGCTACGTATCAACCGATCTACTGGCCGACCAGCCCGAGACCCAAGCGGCTTGGAGCGAAGCATGGACTGAACGACGCACCCTAGAACCGGAAGACGTGGCTCGTAGCATCGTATTCGCGGTCTCCTCACCCGACCATGTTTCAGTAAGCGAAATTCTAGTAAGGCCAACAGACCAGCCGACCTAGTGCGCCAGCGAGGTCTCTATCAGGATGATGAGATATAAGTAAGAAACAGAGCGGTCGGCCCTCAACTTGCTCCTCGAGCGCTTAAGCAGCGAGCTTCCGAATCACGTGTCGTCAAACATCATCGAAGGTTAGGGGCATGATACCGTCTCTTGAATCAATCCACATGAACAGGAACGTGGTCCTCGGGCTGTTCTTGGTGCTACTGTCCCTCGTACCTAAAGGGTCATTCGCCCAGACCGGAGAACTCCGTCTAATTGCAAATCCCGGTGAGGTGGAGCTCACAGTCGGTCAGTCGGCTCCGCTAACAGTTACAGTAGTGGACGCATCCGGGCGGACCGTAGAGATGGCGTTGCGCTTTGCCGCACCTCGAGATGCCTTGCGAGTTAGGGATGGGAACATACAGGGCCTCAAGGTGGGTTCGTACGAGATCGTTGCCACCGCTGTCCTCCCTCCCAACGCAACGGCCTCTCCTCCAACACTCACCATTCCGATCACCATCGTGTTCCCCTCCGTAGAACGAATAGGAATATCTGCATCATCGGAACAGATCTTCGTTGGCACCTCTGTAACTCATACGGCTACTGCCTTTCATCCGGATGGATCTCATAGGCCAGATGCAGTCGCCTCATGGACGAGTTCTGATCCTTCCATTGCAACTGTGGACCGTTGGGGAACCCTCACGGCGCACGCACCTGGATACCTCAGCGTAACAGCAAGGTTCGAGACAGCCTCTGAGACTAGGTCCTATAACATTGAGTCCTTCCCGGCGGATGAACTACTAATCTCCGGGGGGGCCGAAACAGCCCGTACAGGAGATGTCTTGCATTTTAGAGCAACAGGCATCAAAAATGGAAAACCGCTCGAAACGTTGCCAGTCACATGGGCGTACACGTTCGTCCCCGACGATTCGATTCGGGCCCCTGGCGCATCCGCTATCGTAGACAACGGTGCGTTCGTAGCAGAAGTACCTGGCCGATACTCTGTGCTCGCGATATCCGGCCCCCTTGTCGCCCGCTCAACGGTGACGGTGCACGGCCGGGAAGTAGTGCAAGAAATCCAGCTCCAAGGCCGCGGACCAGTTACGACTTCTCACACCTCAGACCTTTGGGTTTTCGAGGGAGTGGACGGAAGAGACTATGCCATCACAGGGACGTGGGCAGCCGACGGGTGGGCCTTTTTCTGGGATGTCACCGACCCCACAAATATCACCAAGGTCGATTCAATCAGAGTGGACGCACGAACGGTGAATGACGTTAAGGTGGCACCGAACGGTCGATATGCGGCGCTATCACGTGAGGGAGCCTCGGACAGGAGAAACGGAGTTGTAATCCTCGATATGGCGGAGCCCTCAAACCCGGTTATCGCATCAACTTTTGATTCGAACGGGGTGACGGGTGGGGTACACAACATGTTTGCCACGGACGACTACCTGTTCGCCCTCGCTGGAGGTGACAAGTACGTCATCATTGATGTGCGGAATCCTTATGAACCCAAGTTCGTGAGCGAATACAATCATCCGGACAGCAGGATCCACGACGTATGGGTCCACGATGGGATCGCATACTCCTCAGAATGGCAGAACGGAGTTGTCGTAGTAGACGTCGGAAACGGTCGCTGGGGTGGCTCTATAGAGAACCCGGTATTCGTTACCGCAGTCCCCTATCCTGTAGGAGCGACTCACGCGGCCTTCCCATACGCTCAGGAGTCCACTGGGAAGTTCTACCTCTTTTTAGGTGATGAGATTGGTGGTGGTCGCGGGTCCGCGTGGGCTGGAGAGGGCGCGGACAACAAACCTTACGATCCTGCAACAGGTGAAGGCGGTATCCAAGGCCGCATGAGCGGATACTTACACGTGATCGACTTCACAGACCCCGAAAACCCAATCGACGTCGCTCGCTACGAGGTCCCAGAAGCCGGTACCCACAACATGTGGGTTGAAAACGATGTGCTCTACCAAGCGTACTACAAAGGTGGCCTTCGTGTATTGGATATCACCGGAGAGCTAATGGGAGACTTGATGGCCCAAGGACGCGAAATCGCTATCTATAAGCCTCAAGATCCCGGGGGATTCCTACCGAATCAGGTAAGCGTTTGGGGAGGGCAGCCACACAAGGGGCACGTATTCTTCAGTGATATGAACTCAGGGTTGTGGGCAGCTAAAGTGATGCCTAGGGATCGACCAATTTCGTAACGTCTTCTAGAAACATTCCGCGTGAATCTTCCTCAGCCCACAGGCTCCATCCTCCAGAACACAATTCCACCCGCCTGCTGACCTACACCCACCGATCCAACTAATTCAAAACTCCGTAAATCATACACGTCCACCTTACCTGGCTCCGCGCCCTTTCCTTCCACACTTATGAAGGCGTAGCGCGAATCTGGAGTAAGAGCGACTCCGTGGGTGACGGTTGTGGTCGATTCCACTATAGCCAAGCTCTCTCCCGTCGCGGCGTCAAAGAATTGCACCTGACCAGCGCCCTTGAGGGAAGCCACCAAAACCGTCCCATTCTCCGAGATTCCCAGATTGTATGGGGCCCGTCCCGTTTCAAATTTGCGTACCAACGACCAGTCCGCGCGATCAATCACTAAGATCTCATTCGACTCATTACAAGCGACGTAGAGCGTGCGACCGTCAGGGGCTGGCTGCACCCACGTAGGTGAACACGTAGGGTCTTTCATCACCATCCCGGTCATCGACCCGCCCCCCGCAACAGCCGTCATACCCCTAGAACCGGTCATCACCTCAGGTGCGATGTAGTCCGTCAGTGCCCCTTCTTCTCCCATCGAAACCGAAAAGCGACGCGATACTTGGAAACTCCGCGTATCGATCTCAACCAATTGGTCATCCATCATGCACAATGAGTATGCGAACAGCCCATCCGGAGCCATCCGCAACCCGTGTGGCATAGTGCACGTTGGAATCTGATCAACCTCGACCATATCGGGCGTGTAAACGACCGAGACCGTTGATGGCACGTGCTCGCCATGCAAGTTGAAATTTGCGATTAGCGCGTAGAGCCCATCGGGTGTCAGATCGAGTGTGGCAGGAAAATTCCCAAGTAGAATCGGTCGCGCGACAAGAGTGTCTGGCCCCGCATCAAATTTCCAAAGCTTTCCGTCTGGGACGCCGTGGGCTGTTGTCATGTAGAGGAACTCTCCATCTGGAGAGACATTGAGGCCGTGAGGACCCTCATTTTCAACAGCCATCTCCCCGACAGGGGTGGTCTGATCAATGGAGACACCGCTCGCATCGAGCTTAACCCGGTGGATCAGATCTGCCGACTCAGCTCCTACGTAGACGTAGTAGGTGTCGTGAACACTTTGTTGATCACTCGGTGCAGGTCCCCATAGCTGCGAATCGGTTGAATTCAAGCATGAGGTCAGCAAAATGACAGATAGCGACAGTAGGCCAGAGCGGGGTTTCATATCGTGATGTGGGCTCGTCTGAATGGGTCTAGTCACTGCCGATCGTAGCAATGAACCTAGCCGGATGAATAAATAGGTTGCTAGTAGGCCTTCGCATCAAGGGAGACCCCGGCTCGCTATCTAACGCCCGACCTTGTTATCTTTCTATTCCATGATCACACTCGTTGCGATCGTCGCGGTCGCGTTGTCGATCTCGTTCCTCTGCTCAATCCTTGAAGCAGTCTTCCTCTCTGTCTCGCACGCCCATGTGGCACTGCTCAAGAGTCAGGGTCAGTGGGCTGGAAGCTGGCTAGAAAAGGCACGGCAGAACGTAGAGGAACCGATCGCTGCCATTCTAACGCTGAACACGATTGCACATACAATCGGTGCTGCTATGGGTGGAGCCCAAGCCGCCCGTGTGTTCGGAGAGGTTTGGGTTGGTGTCTTTTCAGGAGTATTGACCCTCCTAGTGCTCTTGGCGACAGAGATCATCCCCAAGACCATCGGTGCTACCTACTGGAAATCTCTGGCACCTATGACGGCAAGAACGCTCAAAGTCCTCATAGTAGGTATGAAGCCGGTGCTTATTCCCCTGGCTTGGCTATCGAAAGCAATATCGCCGTCCGGTGTAAGGCCAACGGTTAGCCGGGCTGAGATAGAGGTCTTAGCCGACATCGGACGCCGCGAGGGGACACTAGACGAAGAAGAATATTCGGTGATGACCAACGTCATTCAGCTCGATAAAATTTCCATCGGTGAGGTGATGACGCCGCGCACCGATGTCGTCGGGATCCCGATCACAGCCACGGTCGAGCAAGTGCAGGAGACGATGCTGGACGCCGGGCATCTTCGTCTTCCTGTCTACGAAGAAAACCTGGACACTATCCATGGAGTCGTCATCGGCCGTGACGTCTGGAAGGCAGCCCGGGACGGAAAGACACAGCTCGAACCTCTCATCCGGCCACTTCCGTTCGCTCCCTCTACTAAGCGAGTTGAAGATCTGATCCCTGAAATGCGCTCACAACTAACCAAAATGGCCATCGTTATCGACGAGTTCGGGGGTACCGCAGGGCTTGTCACACTCGAGGATTTAATCGAAGAGATCATCGGTGAGATCCAAGATGAGCACGAGGGTGATGAGCCTCAAGCATTCCAAACCCTCACCAACGGGCTAGTCCGCATCTGGGGCGGCACGTCACTTCGAGAAGTATCACAAAGAATCGAGTTTGAGCCGACAGAGGACGAGGAAGAAGGTTATGACACGATTGGTGGCTTTGTCCTTGGGCGCCTCAACCGTATCCCTGTCGTAGGTGACGAAGTCCCGGTTGAAACGGGCCGATTTCGAGTAACACAGATGAGTGGACGCCGAATCGAATACCTCGTGTTCTTGGCACATCGCTGACGGGTCATCTCCACGCGAGTGCTTAGCCTGTACCTCCTAGATCAGCTAGGTGAGGGCTCCTTCGATACCCTTCAAGCGCCAGGCTCCGAGCCTTCCTGCCGGACAGCTTCCCTTACGTCGCCCTCTGCCGTCTGAATCGCTCGCTCTTCGAGATAGAAAGAGATAGCCAATAATATTGCGCCGCAGGTAATCGCCATGTCCGCAACATTAAAGATTGGAAAATCCCAGAGCCCTAGATCAACTGGCCCGAGGAAGTCAACTACACCTCGGTCCCACCTCACCCGGTCATAGAGATTGCCCAGAGCGCCCGACACTACGAGTGAGATAGAACTAATCCTCAGGATGTCTTTATTGGACGCCTCTTTGTATAGAATCCCAAGGAGAACCAGAGCAAGAATGGTAACAGGCACGAAAAACCATCGAGAATCCTCAGTCACTCGTATCCCGAAAGCTGCCCCTTTGTTAAAGGCGAGCGTGAGGGGCACAAGGCCACCCAACAGGTCGTGTCCGTGATCGGGTTTAACCAGCTCTGCCAGCGCCCATCGCTTCGTAACAACATCCAGTGCGGTGATCACAGGAAACGTGATGGCGAAAACAAGAATCTTTGGTCGCACGTCAAACCCGGATTTATTTTAAAACTTTCAGATGGCAAAATATGGCAAAACGACGAGTCTGGTCCATCCATGGCAGACCATCTACAGTCGGACCCGGTTGGCACTAAGGTGCCGTGGGATAACCCACTGCGCTGGCCTCAGTTGGGCAAGCGGGTTAGGACAACACTTAGATATCTCTCCTACG
>DLTN01000081.1:0-2165 GCA_002500925.1 Gemmatimonadales bacterium UBA7835
GTCGCCTCGTGGTCGGTCTTTTCGGAGCATTGGAGTCCCAACATGTCGGGAAGGAAGGTATCTGCTTGCTCGAGGACCTCGCTTGGTGAACTCGCTGTCTTTCTTCTGTAACCGGCCATGATCCGAGAGATTGGGGGTCTTTGGCAGTCTTTCAGGTGCCGAGTAAGGTGCCGAGCGCAGTCCTGTTGTGGAAGCCCTCCAGACGCTTTACTCCTTTGACGATCGTCGTCGGGCGCGTCACAGATGCGGCTTTGGCTTCTTGTGCCGAGCCCTTTACGACCGCTTCGTACCTGTCGACGTCGAGGATTGCTTTGCACTCAGTGCGGTTCCATCCATGGTCCGTAGCGATCTTTACCAGAACGTCTACCCGGCCGATATCCAAACCCTTAATTGCGTATGCTTGCGCTACTGCGAGCCTCAAGGAATGTGCTGATTCTCTCCTCTCTTCCTCTGCGTGAGCAATTAATTCATGGGCTTTTCGTGTCCATGGGACAAGACGTGGAGGATTTAGCGTGACGCCAATCCTCTGCGCTATAGGAATTGCTGATTCCCACAAGGAAGAGACTTCTGGGTCGTTGAGACTCACCAACGGGCTAGGTGGTGGACGCACTTCGAGCGCTCGCCATTTGATGCAGGAATCGAGCACCCATGCTTCTCTGTCTCGTCGTGCCGCCTTGATCTCTAGCATGAGCAGCACAGAGGCGGGGTCGACAAAGTCATACCAGATGTCGATCGGGTTTCTCACCATGGAGCCTCCTGCCATATTTCGGATTCTCCCGGTCCTTAAGCGAGGTTCAGATGCAGTTCAGCGCGAATGTAGAGAAGCTCAAGCCGTCCGCTACGATTGCAGTGAGTACTCTGGCGAAAAAGCTAGCGGCAGAAGGTCGGGATATCATCAATCTGAGCGCAGGCGAGCCCGATTTCGATACGCCTGCATTCATTGCTGAGGCGGGTACGGCTGCAATACGTGAAGGTCGAACTCGCTATACGCCAACTGCGGGTATTCCGGGGCTCCGAGTAGCGATCGCTGAGCGGCTCAGTGATCGCTCGGGTCGCGCTATGGATCCAGACGGTGTCGTGGTGACCACCGGGGCCAAGCAGGCACTCTTCAATGCCATATTCACTCTGTTCGGGCCTGGCGATGAGGTTCTGGTAGCGGCGCCATACTGGACTACCTATCCGGACTTGATCAAGATCGCGCGGGCTGAACCAATAGAGGTCTTTGGGGGACAGTCCAACGACTTTAAGGTGACTCCGGCTGACTTGGATCAATCTGTTACCGATGCGACGCGCGGACTGATTATAAACACGCCCTGTAACCCGACTGGGGCAGTTTATTCTGAGGATGAACTGTGTGCGCTAGCGGAGTGGTGTCGCGAACGCGGTGTGTGGCTTTTGAGCGATGAGATCTATCGTCACATTTACCACGAGGGTGAGGGTGCAGCTCCGGGCATTCTCGGTCTTGCCCCGGGGACTCTTGGTCCACATGTGTTGATCGACGGTGCCTCGAAGAGCTTTGCGATGACCGGGTGGCGAATTGGCTTCACCTATGCCGATACTGAGGTGACAAAGAAGTTTTCAGCCCTTCAGAGTCAAATAACATCGAACGCGGCAACACCCTCTCAGTTCGCGGCGCTTGCCGCATTCACGGAAAAGGACAGCGCTGGTATTGCACTCGCTTCAATGGGTCAGGCCTTTGCGCGCCGCCGCGACCTAGTTTGCCGTCTGATGGATGATCTTCTCCCTGGCGTTCCATTTATCAGGCCGTGCGGCGCATTCTACCTATTCTTCTGTGTCGAAGGCTTCTTCGATGAGGAGATCACCAGCGCAACGCAATGGTGTAGCCAGCTCCTTCAGCAACAGGGTGTAGCGCTAGTGCCGGGGGCGGCCTTTGGGGATGATAGCTGGGTTCGCATGAGTTTCGCTTCTGCGGACGAAGTGATCGAGGAGGCATTTATGCGCATCTCTTCTGCCGTCCATAAGGACGCTTCTGGACAGTAATACTAGAGCGGCTCGCCAAATAACCGCGCAGGTTAAGCGAAGAGTTCGCTTAGGCCGCTTTCAATCGATCCAAAAGGTTTTGACAGGATCGATGCACCATCTCATAGACCGTCTCGAATCCGCTTGCTCCACCGTAGTAGGGATCCGGAACCTCATCTCCTTCG
>DLTN01000081.1:2538-6228 GCA_002500925.1 Gemmatimonadales bacterium UBA7835
GGCTCTAGCAGGCGCTCAATGTTGCGGAGGTTCTCACGGTCCATTGCGATAACGTAATCAAACCGGCCCAAGTCCTCTTGTGTAATCTGCCGAGCGCGGCTTTCCAGTTCGACGCCGTGTCGGCTTGCGACCATAGCTGCGCGTGCGTCAGGGCGTTCACCTACGTGCCATGCGCCGGTGCCCGCAGAGTCGATTTCGAATCGGTCAGCGAGACCAGCTTCCTGCACTAGATGGTGGAAGATTCCCTCAGCCAGCGGTGAACGGCAAATGTTGCCGAGACAGACAAAGAGAAGCGACGTCTGATTTGAATCGGGCTTGTTCGTGTCCACGGACGCGGCGGTCGTCTAGTGGTCGTCGCGGGAAGGCAGCGTAGGCTCCTTCCATCCGACTGCGAACTTGCCAGTGTACGCTCAGGAATTCAAGGTGTGAGAGTCAAATTCGTTTAATTCGGTTTCTTGCGGTCGGGGCGCTTCGTTACCTTTGATATGCAATCGTTCCGACCTCGGGTGAGACGAAATCATGGTCGGAGCCCCTGAAGGTGAGGACCGATCGTGGTGAACAATAAGACTTTTGCAGATCTCGGGTTGTCGGCTGAGCGTCTGGCTGCCATTGAGATTCTGGGTTGGACTATCCCCACACCAATCCAACATCAGGCGATTCCCGCAGGCATGAGCGGAACTGACGTCGTTGGCATTGCCCAGACTGGTACAGGAAAGACCGGGGCCTTCATGATCCCGGCACTTGAGCGTGTAAACGTGGGTGGCGGTTTGCAGGCTTTGGTCCTGTGTCCGACGCGCGAGCTGGCACAGCAGGTTTCCGACGATACGGTATCTCTGTCAAAGGGTACAAGTATTCGATCCGAAGCCATATTCGGTGGCGTTAGTTACGAGCCTCAGATCAAGGCGCTCGAGCAGGGCTATGAGGTCATCGTGGCGACGCCAGGACGGTTTATCGACCATATGAACTCAAAGCGCGTTGACCTCAGCAAGGTATCGTATCTAGTGCTCGATGAAGCGGATCGGATGCTTGATATGGGCTTCAGACCGCAAATCGAGGAGGTTTTTCGCGGTATGCCTCGACGGCGACAGACGATGTTGTTCAGTGCTACGATGCCGAACGGAGTGCATGACCTGGCGCTCCGCATGACGAACGATGCACTCTGGATCGAGGCGACGCCGCCGGGAACGACAGCTGATGGTATCGACGAGCGTTTTTATTCTGTGAAGCCTGACAGGAAGAACGCCCTTCTTATGAGCCTCATCAATGAACCAGGTTGGGAGCAGGTTCTGATATTCACGCGTACGAAGGCCGGCGCTGATGTGCTCGAGAGGCTCCTGCAACGGGAGGGCATAAAGGTCGACGCAATGCACTCTAATAAGCAAATGAAATACCGGACGCGTGCCCTAGAACGATTCGCCCGCGGCGAGATCCGCGTTCTGGTTGCTACGGACGTTGCACAGCGAGGACTGGATGTAGATGGCATAACACATGTCGTGAATTACGATGTGCCCATAGATCCAGAGGACTACGTCCACCGCATCGGGCGTACGGGGCGAGCGGGCGCGACTGGAACCGCGATCACTTTTGTCACGGCTGGCGATCTTGGCGCGATAAAGAGCTTGGAGCACCGGCTAGGAAGAGCTGTCGAGAAGACGCATCTAGAGGAGTTCGACTATGCGGGTGCGCCGCCCACCAACGGAGGGAAGATTGGAGGCAGAACGAAGAAGTCTTCGCGGACCGGTGGAGGCATGGGCTCAAAATCCGTTGACGACCTGACGCCCGAAGAGCTCGCAGAACTATTGGATCCTAGATCCTAAAGGAGGCCGTGAGTGAGTCGTGTTTACTCTAGGTACGGAGCTAACTATCAGAGCGTGTCCTTCAAGTTCGAGGCGAAATCACTAACTGAGGTGGGGTTCAGGCGAGACCATGAAGCATCAATTCCCGTCAATAAAAGGGACGAGTGGTTCCAGCTGATAAAGACGGTTGAGGTGACGTCCGAGGCTGAAGGGGGAGTCCAGTTTGAGGTGGAACAGCAGCTTTTGGATCGTCTCGAGGAACGGGCTTGGGCTGCCGTGGACTCACTTCCTCTAGGCGGTGTAGCGATCATTGAAAATGAGCGCGGAGGCTTGGATCAGCCCAAACCTCGGCAGTCGATTGGCAATATCGTTGTGGGGGGTGAAAACCAATTCCATTTCACCTATGGAATCGAACCGCCTCTTAGGATCGGCTTATACCGGAGGCGAAAAGAGTCAGGAGCTTTCTGATCGGTCTGTCTTTGCGGGGATGTAGGCGTATCTCCACAGTTCTCAGGCCGTCACTAGGGCTTTGGGCTACCGTAGTCCCACCGCCCGCCCGTCGAGCTCCCACGCAGGGTCGGGTGTGATACCAAGATGAGTAAGGGCGGTAACAGCAACATCAACGATGAAAGTGTCCTGATCTACACTTCCGATCTGCACGGCGGGTCCACTGGCCAAGATAAAGGTGGTCATCTCTATGGCTGAGAGGCCGCCGTGCCCCCCATCCGCCCGTCGGCCGTGGTCCGTGCTGATTAGAATCAGCCAGTTCTCTTCGTGGAACGTCTTACGCGCTTGGATCGCATCGACTAGAAGGCCGACGTGGTAATCGGAGAGTGCTATTGCCTCTCGGTATTCAGCACCGATTGAATTATGCTGGTGACTCGTCTCGTCGGGATTGCCAAGGTAAACGAAGAGTGCGTCTGGATCAGCTTCATTTAGATGCGAGACCGCAGCCGAGGTTACCTGGAGGTCGCCTTCCGCCCACCCGGTGACATACCCGTTGATCGAGATACGAACGTCGACCGTAGGCGATATTGTTGGCGCGTCACCGTCGATCTGCATGAGAGGTAGCCAGTCCACCGCAGCAAAAGTTGACATTTCTGGCTGAAGAAATTCTAGACGGGTAAGGAAATCGGGGTACTTATCGTATCTCCTTCCATCGAACTGATTGTCCATAACCCCATGTTTGTCGGGCCATACTCCCGTGAGCATTGAGGACCAAGAGGGTCCTGATACTGATGGCACGGTCGTTCGGGTGCGATCCGTGAAGGCCCCCTTTTCTTTAAGCGCGTCGATGTTGGGCGTCGACACCTCGGCTAGTACATCCGGGCGCACACCATCGATACCTATGAGTAACACTTTCGGCGTCCGGTTTTCGAGTGCTACGGGACCTGAGTTTTTGGCGGGGGCCTGATCGCAGCCTAGGACACCGAATGCTATTATAGCTACCGAGATCGATTGCAAAATCGCTCTCGTTCTGTTCGACTTGCGGTTGGATTTCATCAGGTGACCCTTGGGAGGTTGAAGAAATGTCTGTTCGGCATGTGGACACTCTTCCGGCACAGGAAGTTAAGGCTGGTAAGGATACGAAGGTTCAGGTACTGATCGGACCCGACCAAGGGCCGAATTTTGCATTGCGTCGCTTCATCATGGATGCCGGGGGCGGCATGCCACTCCATACCAACACGGTAGAGCACGAGCAGTATGTGTTGCGTGGAAGCGCACGAGTCCAGATTGGCAGCGAGGTGCACGAGGTTGAAGAAGGGGATGTTGTCTTCATCCCAGGCGGCGTGCAGCATAACTATGAAGCTGGTGATGAAGGCTTCGAGTTCCTATGCGTGGTTCCTAACCGACCCGACAAGATATGTCTGGTGGACTGCTAAAAGCGGGATCG
>DLTN01000120.1 GCA_002500925.1 Gemmatimonadales bacterium UBA7835
AAGAGCACTGTGTTCAACGAGTTGACCGGCCTGCGCCAGCATACCGGGAACTGGCCTGGAAAGACGGTGGTTAGGGCTGAGGGGGTGTTTGGGTACGAAGGTAGCCGTACGAAGGTCGTCGATTTGCCAGGGACATACTCACTTCAGGCGGTGAGTGTCGATGAAGAAGTTGCTCGCGACTTTGTTCTCTTCGGTCGACCGGACGTCACGGTTGTGGTCGTGGACGCGACCCGGCTAGAGCGCAATCTCAATCTAGTGCTCCAGATTCTAGAGATCACCGACAGAGTTGTCGTGTTCCTGAATCTCATGGACGAAGCTAGGCGTCACGGTATTGCTATAGACCCGAGCAGGCTGGAATCACAGCTAGGTGTTCCGGTTGTCACTGGTACGGCGAGAGAAGGTATAGGGATCTCAGACCTGCTGGAGGCTGTGCATGAAGTTGCTACGGGTCGAAGGAAGACCTCGCCGTATCGCGTCGAGAGGCATGCTCCTGACATAGAAGTGGTTGTATCGGAGCTCGAACCAATTGTGTCGGCTGCCTTCCCCGATGTACCCAATACTCGTTGGGTATCCTTGCGTCTATTGAACGCAGACGAGGCAGTGCAGGAGGCCGTGCGCTCAGGAGAACTGGGCCAGCTCACGCGTGATGATTCGGGGGACGTGATACGAGATACGCCAGAGCCTGAGCGTTCCCGTGTGCTGGATGCCGCCACTCGGCTGCGCTGGGAACTTCCCGCTGATTTTCACGACATTGTGACCGCGCGCTCATATGCTAGGGCGGAAACCATCGCTTCACGTGCGCAGAAGAAGGGTCTGGTGAAAGCGGCCTTCACGTTTGACAGAAGGCTCGATCAGCTGCTGACCAGCCGGCTTTTGGGTTTCCCTTTAATGCTGCTGATCCTGGCGGTTGTATTTTGGTTGACAATCGAGGGAGCGAACGTGCCTTCATCGATGTTAGCCACGCTACTGATTGATCAAGGGCATGCTTGGCTGAAGGCGCTTTCTGCTGCGTTTGGACTGCCTTGGTGGCTGGACGGTTTCATGCTAGACGGAGTGTACCTCGCGACCGCATGGGTGATCAGTGTGATGCTTCCGCCGATGGCGATATTCTTCCCTCTCTTCACGCTATTAGAGGACTTTGGCTACCTGCCACGTGTGGCTTTCAATCTCGACTCAATGTTCAAGAAGGCTGGAGCGCACGGTAAACAAGCACTCACCATGTGCATGGGTTTCGGCTGCAATGCTGCAGGCGTGGTCTCCACACGTATCATCGATTCACCGCGCGAGCGATTGATTGCGATTATTACAAACAATTTCAGCCTTTGTAACGGGCGGTGGCCGACCCAGATTCTTGTGGCCACAATCTTCATTGGCGCATTGGCACCACCTCGTCTTGGGGGAGTGGTCAGTGCAGCGGCAGTTGTAAGCGTCGCTCTCTTGGGTGTCGTGATGATGTTTTTGTCCTCGTGGATTCTCTCTCGCACAGTTCTACGAGGAGAGGCTGCTAGCTTCAGCCTAGAGCTCCCGCCTTACCGCCCACCGCGACTGCTCCAAACCCTCTATACGTCTATCATCGACCGAACTCTGATCGTACTCTGGCGCGCGATTGTGTTTGCAATTCCTGCCGGTGCCGTGATCTGGCTCATTTCGAATGTCACGATCGGAGGGCCCAGTATAGCCGAATACTCTATCCAGTGGCTCGAGCCGCTGGGACTGCTTCTGGGCCTTAACGGAGTAATCCTGTTGGCCTATGTGGTAGCCATTCCGGCTAACGAGATTGTCATACCAACCATTCTCATGATGACCGTTCTCGTGACGCCGGAGCTCGCTGATCAAGGAGCTGGGGCAGGAGTGATGTTTGAAGAAGACTCTCTGGTCACGACGGGGGCACTTCTGCATGCAGGGGGGTGGACGCTGCTAACCGCAGTGAACCTGATGCTCTTCAGCCTTCTTCATAACCCATGCTCAACGACGATCTATACTATTTACAAGGAAACGCGGAGCATTAAGTGGACGGCTCTTGCTACTACGCTGCCGGTGTTCATGGGAGTGGTGGTGTGCTTCTTGGTGGCTCAGATATGGAGACTGGCTTCGGTCTGAGGTCGCTTTGGGGGAGAGCGTGTGGCAGAGAGCAACGGGGTCACATGGGTTTCGCGCGGAAGGGCCCCCGTGTAACTTAGATGAGAGTCGATTTCAATCTCATCCGGGCGGGCTCCGGAGTGAGACCACCGGAAGGCACATGCAGCTCCCAACAGTGGCTGAAAAAGCCCACATTGAAGACCTCCGCCTCGGGGATGTCCCGATGCAGCAGGAAGTGGAGTTAGTGTCTATAGACCTTCCTATGGAATTGGCTGAGCCTTTGCTGGAACGAGGCGTCCTGCCGGGGTGCCGTATCTGTCCAGTCCAATCTTCCCCTGGAGGAGACCCGGTCGTCTCGGTAGATGGCTCTTTGCTTGCACTGCGCCGGGAGACTGCTGATTGCCTCTGTGTGAGGCTTGTGTCCTCATTCCAGGACGTGGGCTGAGGCTCCCCACGAATCTTGTCCGAGCAGGATCAGGTCGCTAGCGGCGACACCGCTGCGCAGAAACCGTCTTCGGAGTCACCGTTGATTGCGCTTGTGGGTCCCCCGAATTCGGGCAAGACCACACTGTTCAATCGCTTGACGGGACTAAGACAGAAGGTCGCGAACTATCCGGGTGTGACTGTCGAGAAGCACCTCGGCATGGTGAACCTTGACGATGGGCGCCAAGTGTCACTTGTCGACTTACCGGGAGTCCACGGTTTCTCGGCACGCACCTTAGACGAACGCGTTACCCGGGACGTTTTAGAGGGGAAAATCGAAGGCATGCGTTCCCCTGACGCATTGATTCTGATCGTGGATGTTACCCGGCTCGAAGCGCAGCTAATGCTCGTTGAGCCAGTTTTAGATATGGATCTTCCAACGCTACTCGTGCTCAATATGGTTGATGAGCTTGAGGCCCGCGGTGGATCGATCGACCAAGAGGCTCTAGCGGAACGCTTGGGCGTCGATGTAGTGCGAACTAGTGCGAGGACCGGAAGAGGGGTGGAGGAGGTCCTAGCCTATCTGCGCGACCTAGCTGACGGAGACACCTCAGTTGAGAACATCGAGCGAGAGTTGTCTAATTTCGCCGGCTCTCAGCCTCTGCCTGTAATCGATGCCTTCGCTGCGCGTCGGAGGCTGGTTCGCAGTGTAGTTCAGGATGCAGGCTTTGCTTCGCCCCGCCCCTCTCGCCTTACAGAAAGACTCGATTCAGTCTTCCTACATAAAGTGTGGGGTCCGACCATCTTTCTGGCGGTTGTGCTGCTGGTGTTCCAGTCGATTTTCACTTGGGCTGTCCCGCTCATGGACGGGATAGACTGGATGGTGGGGACTTCGGGTGACTGGATCGCAGCCGCGCTGCCGGACACATGGTATCGATCGTTGATCGTTGATGGTGTATGGGCTGGCGTAGGCTCTGTGATCATCTTCCTGCCGCAAATTTTGGTCCTTTTCCTCTTCTTGGGAATTCTCGAGGATTCCGGGTATATGGCACGGGCGGCGGTGATAGCAGACCGGACTATGTACCGGGTGGGTCTTCAGGGAAGAGCCTTTCTTCCGCTTTTATCGGGTTATGCCTGCGCCGTGCCAGCGATTCTTGCAGCACGAACGATAGAAGATGAGCGTGATCGACTAGCAACGATCTTCGTGACGCCGTTCATGACGTGCTCGGCACGGTTACCTGTGTATGCCATCCTCATTGCAGCGTTTATTCCGAACAAGCCTGTACTCGGTCCAATCATGAACCAGCAGGCAGCTACGCTTTTAGGGCTCTACGGCCTTGGGGTCGTGGCGGCTATCGGCACTGCCTTCCTGCTTAAGCGAACTCTACTAAAGGCGAGCCCGACATCATTTCTGATGGAGTTACCGCCCTATCGGATACCTGATCCGCGAACTCTGCTTTTACGCCTTCTTGATCGGAGTAAGATCTTTCTACGAAGGGCGGGCCGAATCATCTTTGCGGTTACGATCGTGCTTTGGGTATTAACCCAATTTCCGCGAACTGAGGGTGGGCCTCCCGATATAGAACAAAGTGCGCTCGGCACCATAGGGCATGTGATCGAGCCTGTGATAGAGCCGCTTGGCTTTGATTGGAGAATCGGGATCGGGATCGTTACTTCGTTAGCTGCTCGCGAGGTCATTGTAGGAACACTTGGTACTATCTATGGGGTTGAGGAGGCTGACGAGGAGTCGTTTGCGCTGCAGGAGATTTTACGACGCGATCTCGAGCCAGGGGCGGCGATAGGTCTTTTGGTGTTTTTCGCTTTCGCCCTGCAGTGCATGTCTACTGTTGCTGTGATGAGACGTGAGACTGCAGGATGGAAATGGCCTGCGCTTCAATTTTTCTACATGCTGCTCCTGGGATACCTAGGAGCATTCATCTCATTTCGGATCTTCTGATCTCAGCCTTGCCTGCTGTGTGAAGTGGGTCAGCCTCCGCAGGAGGCAGAACGATGAGCCCAGGGAGGGACCAATAGGTGATGACCTCCGAGCACAAGTTTCAAGCAACTGAGACTGCGGGTGAGGTTTCCGCCATACTGGTTAGGCCTAAGGATGCGCGGTGGTTGTATGTGTTCGGGCACGGATCGGGAGCGGGCATGAGACACGTCTTCATGGAAGAGTGTGCAGAGCTTCTAGCCGTCCATGGGGTCGCGACTTTTAGATACCAGTTCCCATACATGGAAGCTGGCCTGAGTATCCCCAACCGAGCTCCCGTACTCATAGAGACCGTTCGGTCCGCTGTTGGCGCCGCAGGGTCTATTGAACCTGATCTTCCGCTACTCGCCGGCGGAAAATCAATGGGTGGACGTATGACGTCAGCCGCGGCATCCCTTCGGCCACTTGGGTCAGTGCTTGGGCTGGTGTTTTTTGGTTTTCCTTTGCACCCCTCAGGAAGAGAGTCTTCCGAGAGAGGAGACCACCTGAGGAATGTTGGGTTACCGATGCTTTTCTTGCAGGGATCACGTGACAAGTTGGCAAATTTGTCATTATTGGGCTCGTTACTGGACGGGCTAGGAACGCTGGCAACACTGAACGTGTTGCAGGGTGCGGATCATGGGTTCCATGTCCTGAAGCGTTCAGCACGAACCGAAAATGAAGTTCTTGAGGAGGCCTGTGCTGGGTTCTCAGAATGGGCTCGGCAACTAGTGGGTTGCTAACCAAAGAGGCCACGGCGTGCACAGCAGTCAGTATCGGGTTAGTAAAATTACGCATTGACCTCGGATGGTCCTGTAGACATTCTGCCGGTTCGCTTTGAATCGTTCTAAAGGACCTGATTATGAGTTGTAAAGTGTCTCGTTGTGTTGGGAGTGGCGCGGCGGTAGCTGCGTCTCTTGCGTTTGCCTTCCTTCATGCGACCCCGATATCGGTGGAAGCTCAAGAGGAGGTCTCTGCGGTTGAGAAGACATTCTCTGACCTAGGGTACCGAAATGTCGGCCCCTCTCGCGGCGGGAGAGTGACTGCGGTGGCGGGCCATCCCGCTCATCCCCTGACTTTCTATATGGGTGCTACGGGTGGTGGCGTCTGGAAGACTGAAGATTATGGGACGACTTGGAGCCCGATATCAGATGGCTACTTCGAGACGGGTTCAATTGGATCAATCCGTGTGGCACCCTCAGATCCCAGTGTCGTCTACGTAGGAACGGGATCAGACGGGATTCGCTCCAACGTCATAATAGGTCGTGGCCTTTACTATTCAGATGACGCTGGAATGACTTGGGAACGACGTGGCCTAGTTGGGATGGGCCAGCTAGGTGCAGTTGAGGTCCACCCGGACAATCCCGACGTGGCCTATGTGGCGGCGCTGGGTAACCCTTGGGCGAAAAGTAGCGATCGTGGAGTTTATCGGACCCGGGACGCAGGAGAGAGCTGGGAACAGGTTCTCTTTACGTCCGACTCGGTCGGTGCCATTGATCTCGAGCTCAACCCAGCAAACCCGGATGAGATCTACGCCGGAATGTGGATGGGTCGTCGCCAGCCGTGGACTATCATCTCTGGCATGGAGGCTTCGTCTCAAGAAGATGGGATCTGGAAGTCGACTGATGGCGGAGACACGTGGGAGTACAAGTCAGGAGGGCTTCCGGCTGGCCTGATTGGGAAGACGGACCTTTCGGTATCAGCTGACATGCCGAATCGCGTGTATGCTCTCGTTGAGACCACCGACCCGGATGAGGGCCTATACCGCTCTGACGACTTCGGGGAGAATTGGGAGTTGATCAGTAACCAGCGCGGAATCATGAATCGTCCCTTTTACTACACCAATGTGACAGCGGACCCGAGTGATGCAGACCACGTTTATATCAACAACGAGGGTTACTACGAGTCGACAGACGGGGGCACGACGTTCGAGCGTCGTCAGACGCCACATGGCGACAATCATGACACTTGGATAAATCCGGAAAACCCGCTTATTCAGGTCCAGTCGAACGACGGTGGAGCTAACGTGACACTCGATGGCGGCAAAACCTGGTCGACACAGTTCAACCAGCCTACGGCCGAGCTTTACCAGGTTGATGTCGACGACCAGTTTCCCTATTGGCTCTACGCGGGTCAGCAGGACAACACGACGATCCGAGTTCCTAGCAACCCTCCCGGCACAGGTTCTCAGGGTGGTCATCAGGGTAACTGGGAGGCAGTTGGTGGATGCGAGACAGGTCCGGCCGTGCCCAAGCCGGGTGATCCGACGATCGTTTACTCAAACTGTAAGGGTCGCTTCGGCCGTTATAACCAGATCACCGGACAAGAGAAGCAGTACTACGTAGGGTTCCAGAACCTATACGGGCGGAATCCGGCTAATCTCAACTACAGGTTCCAGCGCGTTGTACCCATAGAGGTATCGCCGCATGATCCGAGCACAGTCTATCATGGTTCGCAATTCGTCCATAAGACTACGGACGAAGGTGTGACCTGGGAGCAGATATCTCCGGACCTCACGGCATTCCGTCCTGAAAGACAGATGGTCTCCGGGAGTCCGATTACGCGTGATATTACCGGGGAGGAGCACTACTCCGTACTGTACGCGATTGAGGAGTCTCCAGTGACGCCGGGTGTGATTTGGTCCGGCTCGAACGATGGCTTGGTGCAGGTAACTCGTGACGGTGGGCAAACATGGACCAATGTCACACCAACGGATATGCCCCAGGAAGGGCGTGTCCAGACGATCGACCCATCGGCTCATTCCGCTGGTAAGGCATACTTTGCGTACTACCGGACACTTCTCGGAGACCTGACGCCGTTCATATACAAAACGGAAGATTTTGGTGAGACATGGGAGCTGCTGACGACAGGAGATAACGGTATTCCTTCTCATCACGCGACAAGAGCGGTCCGGGAAGACACGGAGAGAGAGGGCTTGCTTTATGCTGGTACAGAGTTTGGAATGTATGTCTCTTTCGATGATGGTGAGAACTGGGACAAGTTCCAGTTCAACATGCCACGCACGCCGATTACCGACATTAAGGTTCACCAGGGTGATTTAGTCGTTTCGACGATGGGTAGAGCCTTCTGGGTGATGGATAACCTTTCACCGTTGCGTCAGGCCGATGAAGCCATGGCGGATGGTGGTGCCTTCCTCTTCGCGCCTGAAGATGCATACCGGTTGCGTGGGAGTGGTTTCGGAGGTTTTGGTGCGGGTGCTCCAGACGAGCCGCTGTACTCTCGCAACGGTGCCGAGTTGGACTATATGCTACCGTCAGGAGTGACCTCTGTTAAAGTTGAAATCGTTGACGGCGAGGGTGCTCTTGTGCGGGAGTTCGAGAGTGCTGGCCCGGGTGAGCGCACCGAGATCGCCCAGGAAATGCGTGCGCCTTTCCAGCGCAGGGTGGGGTCACCTACACCGACTGCACATGAGGGTCTAAACCGTTTCGTGTGGGACTTCACCGTTCCTGGTCCCAATGGTGCCGCGCGTGGTGGGCCTATGGTTGTTCCGGGAGCCTTTAAAGCCCGCATAACAGTTGCCGCTGCTGGGCAGTCAGAGGTAATGGAGCGCGACTTCGAGGTCATGATGGACCCACGTGTTGCGGGAGATGGAGTAACGATTGCTGAC
>DLTN01000086.1:0-20745 GCA_002500925.1 Gemmatimonadales bacterium UBA7835
GATCCCTGATGAGACTAGGTCGTACCTGCTTGGCGAGGCACAGGACCTTTATTGGAACGAGATCGAATGGGAACTCATTACCGATGAGGAAGCCCGGGATGCGGGAACTCTCGCGGAGCTAACATTCCCAGGTATGCTGGCGTACGTGCGTGGACTGCTGCTGAGCGAGGTGATGCCGGATTCGCTATCTCCGGCCAGTCCGCGCCCCCAAGTGGTCTCTGATGTGCTTGACTTTGTGGCAAGCCGATTGGTCGTGCTCCAGGACGAACTTTCCGATCCTGACAACAGCGACCTAGAGCGCCTTCAGGCGGAAATGGAGATGACGGGAGGGCTTATCGATCGTGTCCTGTATCTATATCACGGTCTGAATGAGCAAGATATTGAGCGGTTGGAGCAGGCTGAGGCCTGACGCGAACGATGGTTTTCCGGCTCAGGCCTCGCCCAGGAAGGGCGTATCTTGCCGGAGCCCCTTTACTGGTAGCTCATCGTGGGGGGAGTCGGCTTGCTCCAGAAAACACGATGGCTGCGTTCGAGTCAGCTGTCAGAGACTGGGGCGCGGATATGCTAGAGTTGGACGTGCGTCTCTCTAAGGATGGCGTTGTCATGGTCATTCATGACGACAGTGTCGACAGAACCACCAACGGAGCTGGGCCCGTATCGGCGTACACGAGGCAGGAGTTAAAGCAGTTAGATGCTGGGTACCGATTCCGGGATCTCGATGGCGATTTTTCCTTTCGGGGCAAGGGTGTCACGATCCCCACGCTGAATGAGCTCCTCGAAGTTTTGCCGGCTGTTTGGCTCAATATAGAGGCGAAGGAGGCTAGCGTGGCCGGGCCATTAGTCGAAGTGATTCGAAATCATGGCGCTGAGTATCGAGTCCTAGTGGCTGCAGAACACGAAAAGAATCGGATAGATGCCCGCGGCTATAAGGGTCCGTGGGGTGCTAGTACTAGGGACTGTGTTCTTTTTTGGATCCTCCATCGTTTACCCGGCGGAGCGGGTTTTACCCCAAAGGTAGATGCGTTTCAGGTCCCTGAGAGTTGGCACGGCTTTCGAGTGCTAACGCCCCGATTAGTCGCAGAAGCCCATAAAATGAATATCCCTGTCCACGTCTGGACGGTAGATGATCGGGATGATATGTGTCGCTTGCTGTCTTGGGGTGTAGACGCAATTCAGACCGATCGGCCAGACATACTCTCTCAAGTCCTCGTCGCTAAGGCCGGACGACCGCCTCCACCCGTATTGAGACGCAAAAGCGCGGAAGCGTTTCTATGAGTGGCAGATCGCCCCATGACGAAGTCGCTCAGTCAGCAGTTCTGGCCGCCCTACAGAATTTTCTGGACCAGGCCGGAGAAAGACCGCAGCTAGTGGTAGCCTTTTCAGGAGGACTTGATTCTTGTGTCCTCCTGCACGCACTGCGGTCATTGTGCCTGGCTGACCCAAGTACAGCACCGATTCTAACCGCAGCGCACTTCGATCATGGTATGCGTGATGGAAGCGAGGGAGATGCGGATTGGGTTATTGAGATGTGCGACAAATGGGCTGTCCCGCTAACCGTTGAACGAGCGGAGAAGGCTCTCGAATCCGAAGCAGATGCGCGAGAAGCACGTTACGCGTTTCTTGATCGCACTCGAATCGCTGCCGGCCACAACGCATCGGTGCTCACAGCCCACCATGCTGACGATCAGGCCGAGACGGTCTTGTTCCGAATGCTCAGAGGGACGGGGCCTGACGGTCTGCGTGGGATTGCTGGGCAGCGTAAAGGAGTGGCCCGGCCCTTGCTCGGTTTGTGGCGTGAGGATCTAGAGGCTTATGCGGGCATAAAGAAACTCGATTGGAGGGAGGATCCGACAAACCAGTATCTTGGCTATGCGCGAAACGCGCTGCGCCACAAGATCCTTCCCGAGCTTGAACTATCGGTAACGCCCGCGGCCAAAAAATCGCTCGTTCGGCTGGCGAGGATTTCAGGGGTTGAGGCAGAAGCATGGTCCGAAGCACTACCCATGGTCTTCGAGGTTCTCGATGGAAGACGAAACGGATTGCAAAATGAATCGCAAGGTCCGTCTCTAGATGTCGATGGAGATGCTCTAAGGGTGTTAGGTCGGCCGTTGAGGGCTCGCGTTATACGCTATCTTGCTTCCGAGGTCGGTGTGACGCTCAGTGAAGCAGGGGTGGAGAGGGTTAACCATTTTCTTTCTTCGTCTAGAAGCGGGCGATCGATCGATCTAGGTGGCGGTGCGATCGCGAGGCTGCAGTTCGAAAGGGTGGTCTTCTTGGGTAGCCGTCCAAGTCTTGAGCCTGCCCGATCACAGGTAGACGAGACCGTGGTGATCAAGTCGGGAAGCCAAGGTGACGGTGAAGTTAGGCTTGCTGGTAAGAGGTACCGGGTCGTATGGGCTGAAGAACCGTCAAGCGATCTTGAAAAAGAAGACGAAGCTTTCTTCGAACTCGCGGGCCTACTGTTTCCGTTGGAGGTACGAGCTAGGGCTCCCGGGGATCGCCTGCGCAATAGCGCTGGTTCACGTAAAGTGAAGAAAATAATGCTGGAGCATCGTATTCCTCTTAGGCAACGGGAGGCAATGCCGGTGCTCGTCGATGCTCGGGGAGAGGTGCTATGGGTCCCCGGTGTCGCTCGCTCCACGGATGCCGCGCCGAAGGCGGGTGCACCCTCGCTCAGAGTTAGGATTTTGCCATGACAGGAGATCGCGCAGGTCACGAGATCGTGTACTCGGAAGAAACCATCAGTACCCGGGTTAGGGAACTGGGCCGCGAGGTATCCGACGCGTACTCTGAGGAGGACAGGCTGGTTGTGATAGGGGTGCTAAAGGGATCATTCCTATTCTTGGCAGATCTCGTCCGAGCTATCGCGGTTCCGCATGAAATTGATTTCCTCATAGCGTCTAGTTACGGAGACGCGATGGTTTCAAGCGGTCAGGTAGAGTTCCGCTGTGACCCTAGAACTGATGTCAAAGGCCGAGCGGTTTTGCTTGTGGAGGATGTAATTGATTCGGGAATGACGATGTCGAAGCTTGTTCCTCGGATAGAATCTCTCGGAGCATCTCGTGTCGATGTTATTTCCTTACTGCATAAGCGCGTGTCGGCAGAGTCACTTGAACCTCGGTGGGTAGGGTTCGATGCACCCAAATCGTTCCTTGTGGGGTATGGACTCGATCATGCAGAAGCCTTTCGTCATCTCCCTTATATAGCGAGCATTTAAGGCCCGAGCGGGATCGCTTGGGCCCGCACTACAGAGACATCGATGTCAAACGATCCGATCAAGCCCGATCCCAATCAGCGCCTAGGCCGCGTTTCAAAGAACGCAGCATTTCTAATGCTCTCGGCGGTTGTATTCCTCCTGCTCATGCAGTCTGTCCGTGGTGAGGAAGGAGCCCCCGCTCGGGTTACATACTCGCAGTTCATCGAGTACCTCGATCAAGGTCTCGTGCACAGGGTCACATTCCTGGATAGGGCGATGGAGGGCGAGTTCACCCAGCCGATAACCATCGAAGGCGGAGAATTCGTAAAATTTGAGTCGATGACCCCTGGAGATGTGACAGATGGTTTACTAAGCGAGTTAGCTAATCAGAATGTCATAGTTGATGCCGAGCAGCCAGAGGCGGGTTGGGGGACATTCCTGCTCGGGGCGCTGCCTTGGCTTCTCTTCATAGCTTTTTGGATCTGGATTTTTCGGACTATGCAAGGGGGTGGAAACCGCGCGTTTCAGTTTGGGCGATCCAAGGCCAAACTGATATCACCCGACACGCCCAAAGTGACGTTCGCTGACGTAGCAGGAGCGGATGAGGCTAAGGAAGAGCTATCTGAGATTATCGAGTTCCTCAAAGATCCTGCAAAATTTTCTCGGCTCGGTGGGCGCCTACCTAAAGGGGTTCTGCTTGTTGGGCCTCCGGGAACCGGTAAGACACTTCTCGCACGGGCAGTCGCCGGTGAGGCTGGGCGTCCCTTCTTTCAGATGTCGGGCTCGGACTTTGTTGAGATGTTTGTGGGGGTCGGTGCCTCGCGAGTGAGAGATCTGTTTGAGCAGGGCCAGGCCCATGCTCCGTGCATCATCTTCGTGGACGAAATTGATGCGGTGGGACGTCACCGGGGAGCGGGGCTCGGGGGAGGACATGATGAGCGTGAACAGACGCTCAACGCCCTTCTCGTTGAAATGGACGGCTTCGAATCGAACGAGGGCGTCATCCTCTTAGCCGCCACCAACCGTCCAGACGTTCTTGATCCGGCGCTCTTAAGACCGGGCCGTTTTGATCGTCAAGTCGTGGTTGACGCGCCAGACGTGAAAGGCCGTGAGGGTATTCTCAAGGTTCATGCGAAAAAGCTTCCCTTAGATGAGGATGTTGTCCTCTCGGTTATCGCTCGGGGAACACCGGGTATGAGCGGCGCCGATCTCTCAAATATTTGTAATGAGGCAGCGCTTCTGGCCGCTCGTCGGGATGGGGATAAGGTCTCGATGAACGATTTCGAGATAGCGAAGGACAAAGTCATGCTCGGGACTGAGCGAAAGAGCCTTGTCCTAAACGAGCGTGAGCGGAAGCTCACCGCCTATCATGAGGCAGGGCACGCAGTGATGGGATTGAGGGTGCCGGGGCTTGACCCGGTTCACAAGGTCACGATCGTGCCTCGTGGACGTGCGCTGGGGATCACTGCCAGTTTGCCCGAGGAGGATCGGCACTCTTATACGAAAGAGTGGATGGAGGGCCAGCTTGCGATGCTGTTTGGCGGCCGAGTCGCGGAGGAATTGGTATTTGGAGTGAACGCGGTCACCACGGGTGCGGGAAATGACATCGAGCGCGCTACATCGATGGCTCGTAGGATGGTAACGTCATTCGGGATGAGTGAAGTAATTGGATTGGTTGCTTTGGACGACAATGAGCAAGAGGTATTCCTCGGACGTGAGATCCAGCAGCGCCGCACAGTGAGCGAGCACACTCACAGGATGGTTGACGAGGAAGTGAAGCGTTTTCTCGACGAAGCACATGGCAGAGCTCATGACGTGCTGAACGAGCATAACGATCTGCTGGAAAGGATCGCACAAGCGCTGTTAGATCGTGAAACTATAGGGCGTTCAGAAATCCAAGCGCTGGACCGAGGCGATCCTCTTCCACCTCTCCCAGAACCAGAAGAAGCGCCGGAATCAGTTGGCGCACAGCCGATCACTAAACCAGCGGACGAGGCGACGCCTAGATCGTTCGGCCTCGGTGGTGAAGGCCCGTTGCCAGAGCCGGCTCCGGGTTACGTGGATGGCAAGAAAAATGAGGTGCCCTAAGAGATCGGTGGCGCTCAGGAGAGTAGGGTGGGGTGAAGAGACTCATCCCACGTTTTGGGTTTCTTCTATGCGAAACACCTGCGATTGGTGCATGTTCAAACCAAGGGTCTCACGCAAGGAGCGCAGGAGCCGTACCTTAACGAGACAGCCGTGACTCACCGGTAAGCACCACCCGGAGCCAAAACGTGACAACGATCCTGGAAAACCTCCAGTTCCTTCGGATAGGCTGGACTGACCTTTTGGAGATCGTGATTGTCGCGTTTCTGCTCTATCGGGTACTCCTGGTCCTCCAGCGTACCCGCGCCATGCAGATCATTCTTGGACTGGCCATCCTCGGGTCGTTGTACGGACTGTCACGCCTTCTTGATCTCATTCTCATCCGCACTCTGCTAGAGACGTCGTTCCAGTATGGTGCGATAGCCGCTCTCGTAGTCTTTCAACCCGAACTGCGGGTTGCGTTAGCTAGACTTGGACAAAGTAGAATGGTCCGAGCGTTTCAGCGCTTAGAGGGCAGCCCTGCTGCCGACGATATTATGGAAGCGGTTGAGCGACTGTCTCAAGCTCGTTGGGGGGCGATAATCTGTGTCGAGCAAGAGGTCGGACTCGGTGAGTATGCAGATACGGGTAGTGCGGTCGATGCAAAGGTCACAGCCGATATGCTTTCGATGATCTTTAATCCAAATTCACCCCTCCATGATGGGGCAGTGCTTATTGGAGGAGATCGGATTCGTGTCGCGGGGGCGATCCTTCCATTGACTCAGGCGACCATGAAGGATCGCTCGCTGGGTACGCGTCACCGTGCTGCAATTGGGTTGAGCGAAGAAACTGACGCGATTGTAGTTGTAGTGAGCGAAGAAACATCTCAGATATCGGTAGCCCGCATGGGTCGGCTGGAGCGCAATGTGTCGTTGGAGAGATTGCGTACTCTGCTACAGGGCGTCGATCCGGCTTTGAAGAAGGATCGGTCATCCGTTTCTAACCCGGTCACCCAATCCTGACTTCCAAGAAAAAATAGGCGACACCTCGTTGACACGTTTCCGGGAAGCCGCCTAAATTGGCGCGTCTTTTCCGGTGTAAGGCCTGAGCGGTCAAAAGCCGGGGTGCATAGCGCTGCCCAATCAGGAGCGAAGTCTTCGTGGGATCCCAATATCGGCTGCTGACCCTTTTCGCAGACGGCGGGTTGATGATGTACCCGCTCGTGCTCTGCTCAATGATATCGGTCGGCGTGATGATCGCGAAGTTCTTCACACTGCGAATCGCCCATAAGGGCTCGAACAGAGTGCTCGAAGATGTGGACGAAATGGTTAAGCGAGGTGACGTAACTGGGGCGATTGAACTGTGTTACAACACTCCTGGACCGGCGTCGGCGATTCTTCTCGCGGGACTGCGTCGGATTGAGGGCAAGAAGCTTAACGACGGAGAGCTTGAGAGCACGGTCGCTACCATCGGGACTATTGAGCTCAGCTTCCTAGAGCGAGGCCTCGTTATCCTTGCAACGATTGCGAATGTGGCACCGCTGATGGGCTTTCTCGGTACGGTTTACGGTATGGTGATGGCTTTTGCGGCGATTGAAGCGGCGGGGAACGTCGATCCTGCGCTCGTCGCTGGGGGAATTAAGGTCGCACTGCTTACCACGGCAGCTGGTCTCGTGATCGCAGTCCCCGTAAACATTGCATACAACTTCTTCGTAACGCGGATTGATCAGTTGGTTACCGATATGGAACACGGCGCGTCGAAGATTATGAGTCTAGCGTGGGATCTTGAAAGAGACGGCAAGATCGAGATCGTCAAGAGTGGAACCTGACACACACAGATCCAGTATTTTCTGAAAACCAACAGGCCGGACGGATATGGCAGTTCTGAATAAGAAAAAGTCGAAGGTCAGTGACGATATTCCAACCTCGTCGATGGCGGACATTGCTTTTCTTCTCCTGATTTTCTTCTTGGTTACGACGACCTTTCCTAAAGATAAAGGGTTGGCGGTCGTACTCCCTGAGCCGGGAGAGGAAGCACAGGTCAGCCAGAAGAACATTCTGCACCTAATCGTTCAACCGAGCGGCATCGTCGAGGTGAAGCGCGGTGAGAGTCAGCAGGTGCAACAGATGCGTCCAAGGGAGATTGAGGGTCTCTGGCGGCAGGAAGTGAGCCAGAACCCAAACCTGATCGCCGCGGTGAAGACGCACCCTGAGGCTCCATATCGCCACATGGTTGACGTGCTTGATGGACTCCACGCCGCTAACGCTGAGCGTATCTCCCTTCAAATCTTGGAGAACTAGACCATGGGTGCGAAGGGTGGCGGTTTCCAGAAAAGCTCGAAGGCGTCTGACGAGATTCCCTCGTCCTCGATGGCGGACATTGCTTTTCTTCTCCTGATCTTTTTCATGGTCACCACGGTCTTCCAAGCTGATCGTGATCGGCCGATCATTTGGCCAGAGGCTGAGGCGGCAGAAAAGATCGACGAGAAGCAGAAGAATATCTTGAATATCTGGATGGAGCGTGATGGATCCGTCTACATGAACGACCAGCCCTATCAGATGCAGGATGTCTCGGTTGTGGTGGCTCCGCTATACGCGGCATCCGATCGGGCCTTGGTCATCTCGATTCGTGGAGATCGTGAGGTCCCCTACCTGTACATGGATCAGATCCAAAAAGAACTAACTGAGGCTGGTGTGGTTCGCGTGGTGTTTGCCGCGCAGCTTGAACAGAGTATGCAGAGGGAAAGACGATGACAGATGAAGACGTCCAAGTAGTGGGGACTGCTAACGAGCGCTTGAAGAAGACATTCAGTTCTTGGTTCTGGGGCTCGATGATCGTGGCGACGTTCATGCACGCAGGGACTTTTGTTTTCTGGCCAGAACTCACCGCGGAAGACATTTCTACAGTTATGGAAGAGATCGAGGCAATTGAGCTTCCGCCCGAGATTGAGATTCCGCCGCCACCGCAAGCTATATCGCGTCCGGCGACACCAGTGATGGCTACGGCTGACATCGAAGAGGACATCACGATCGCCCCGACTACGTTTGAGGAGAACCCAGTCGAGGATCTGCCGCCTCCACCTGAAGAAGAGGCTGTCGATATTTCTGCTGCGCCAACATTCACTCCCTTCACTGTTGCACCGTCCATCCTGAACCGTGCCGAAGTGGTACGGGCTATGGAGCGCGAGTATCCGCCGCTACTCCGTGATGCGGGTATTGGTGGTAGGGCAGTTGTCTTTTTCTTCATCGACGAAGGTGGCATCGTGCAGGACTTTCGGATTTCCGAGACTTCTGGACACCAAGCGCTTGACGACGCCGCCTTGGCAGTGGCCGATGTCTACCGTTTCTCTGCGGCTTTGAACAGAGATAAGAAAGTGCCTGTATGGGTGCAGTTCCCCATTACTTTCCAGGTTCGCTAAACCGGAGCCTGTCAGGATCCTAGGGACCCCGCCGGTGCTCCGGCGGGGTCCCTTCTTTTTTGTACTTACTCGTCCCATCATGTCATCTCTCCTTAAGACCTACTCAGAACGCTTGGCAGAGACACTCCCACGCGTACGAGACCAGATTGCTATGGCCGAAGAAGCTGGAGGTCGCACCAGTGGAGCGGTGAGACTGATTGCTGTGACAAAGTCACACCCTCTTGAGTGCGTAGAGGCTGCGCTTCAGGCTGGACTTGAGGACTTGGGAGAGAATCGGGTCGAAGAATTAGAGGCAAAAGTAGAGCAGTTCGGGGCCGAATGTGCACAGTGGCACATGATCGGACATCTACAGAGTCGTAAGACTCGGCGTGTCCTCGCTGTTGCAGATGTCGTCCACTCGGTCGATTCACTGAAGCTCGCACGTAAGATTTCAACGTCGAGTTTAGAGGGTGAAGGGCTTGTAGAAGTCCTAGCACAGGTGAATACCTCTGGAGAGGAATCCAAGGGTGGGTTCATGATTGAGTCCGCCTTCGAAGAGATCGCTGAGCTGGCAGAACTTCCTGGACTCAGAGTGAGCGGGCTGATGACAATGGCACCATTTGTAGATGACGAGGCAGTGCTTACTTCGGCGTTCACCTCCCTTCGCAGGCTTTCAGAGTCGCTTGTAGCTTCTTTGGACGGTTTCGGAACGGAGCTATCCATGGGAATGACTAACGATCTGGATATAGCGATCCGCGAAGGCAGCACTATGGTTCGGATCGGAACAGCTCTTTTTGGTCCAAGGCCGGGATATACGGCGTGATTGATTCGAGCCCTCGCGATCTTCAGGCGGAGAGAGTGAGCGTTTCACTATGAATAAAGACTTCTATACTAGAGCAGAGGCGACCGCGGAGGCGATTCGAGGTCATCAGACTGGTGAATTAGTTCCTCGAGTTGCTATCGTCCTCGGTACAGGTCTTGGCGCGCTAACAGACGTCATCAACGTAGAGTCGACAATCCCATATATCGATCTGGACGGCTTCCCTGAACCAACTGTGGAAACCCATTCGGGGCAGCTTATTATCGGTACGATTGAGGGCACACCCGTTGTGGTCATGCAGGGACGGTTCCACCGCTACGAAGGATATTCACTCCAGGAGGTAACATTCCCGATCCGTGTACTGAGTCTTCTGAAGGCTGAGACACTCGTCGTCACGAATGTATCAGGCGGCATGAATCCATTGTGGGGTGTGGGTGAACTCGTCCTCTTGGACGATCACATTAATCTCCTTGGAGACAGTCCACTCGTGGGTCCGAATGACGATCGTTTCGGGCCCCGGTTCCCGGATATGTCTGAGCCGTATGACCGCGCCCTTCAGGGTCTAGCGATGCGTGAGGCTCTCAAATTAGGGATTAGCCTAAATAGAGGTGTTTACGTCGCGGTCCCGGGTCCTCAACTAGAAACTCGCGCTGAGTATCGTATGCTGCGACGTCTTGGTGCGGATATCGTTGGTATGTCCACCGTGCCTGAAGTAATCGTTGCTCGACACATGAGTATGCGAGTAATGGGGATGAGTATAATCACGGATCAATGCCTGCCGGATGCATTGGAACCAGTAGATGTGTCACGAATTATCGAGGTGGCTAGCGCCGCCGAACCCGACTTGACCCAGCTATTAGAAAGAATAGTCGGACAGATGTAATCTCGACGCGATTTGGCGTTGGTCCCCCGAAAGACCTTCTCAGTTATTGTAAACGATATGAGTTATCCCGAGCTTCCCGGAAACCTGCTTGCTATCGAAGAGGACATCCTCGAGCGCTGGCGTGACGAAGACCTTTTTCGACAGACGTTGACCGCGAACGCGGACGGTGAACGTTTTGTCTTCTACGAGGGACCCCCGACCGCAAATGGTCGTCCCGGACTCCACCATATTCTGAGTCGGACGATCAAGGACCTCGTGTGCCGACACCGCGCGATGCTCGGACACAGTGTTACTCGAATCGCTGGCTGGGACACGCACGGCCTACCAGTCGAGATTGAGGCTGAAAAGAAGCTCGGAATAAGTGGAAAGCCGGAGATCGAGGCCCTCGGGATTGCCGAATTTAATCAGGCCTGTAAGGACTCGGTATTCACGTATAAGGAGGAGTGGGAAAAGCTCAGCGAGCGAATCGGTTACTGGCTTGAGTACTGGCGCCCATATGTGACTTTCCATACACCCTACATTGAGTCGGTGTGGTGGATTCTGAAGACCTTCGCTGACAAGGGACTTTTATATCGGGGGCACAAGAGCGTTCCGTATTGCCCGCGTTGTGGAACGGCTCTTTCGTCGCACGAGGTGGCGCAGGGATATAAGGATGTGGAGGATCCATCCCTCACCTTTGTAGCCGAAGTGCTCACCGAAAATGGGGACCCAGACCCTCGTAAGAGAGCGATTTTAGCCTGGACGACCACGCCATGGACGGTGCCATCGAATACTGGTCTCGCTGTTCATCCGGACCTCGTGTATGTAGAGGTCGAAAGAGATGGACGGCGGTACATCATCGCCGAAGGTAGGGTGGAAGCTCTGTTCGGTGAGGAGGTCGAGATCGCTCGAAGTTATTTGGGTAGTGAGTTAGTCGGCTGGCGATACCGTCGCCCGCTTGATCTTGTGCCGGAGCCGGGTGAGCGTGGAAACGGATGGACTGTGGTGGCAGAGGACTTCGTAAGTGCTGACGACGGCACGGGCATTGTTCACATGGCCCCAGCGTTCGGGGCGGATGACTATGCCGCCGGACAACGTCACGACCTACCAATGCTGAATCCGATAGACAGTCGCGGTTGCTTTGACCCGGAGGTCGTCTTGGTCGGCGGTCAGTTCGTCAAGGACGCCGATACAGTCCTAGTTCAAGAGCTACGCGACCGGGAGCTGCTTTTCGAGGCAAGTACCATCGTACACAGTTATCCGCACTGCTGGCGATGCAGTTCACCACTTCTCTACGTCGCGATTGATTCTTGGTTTGCGGCCACATCCAAGCTAAAGGATGAGCTTCTCGCAAATAACAATCAGATTCGATGGCATCCGCCAGAGGTTGGAGAGAAGAGGTTCGGCGAGTGGCTAAGAGGAAACATCGACTGGGCGCTTTCTCGAGACCGATATTGGGGCACGCCTCTTCCTGTCTGGATATGTGACTCTGATCCGTCCTGCGTGACTTGGATCGGTTCACTCGAAGAGCTTGAGGAAAAGGCCGGTCCTTTGGGAGAGGATTTCGACCCGCATCGACCCTTTATTGATTCGATCAAGTGGGATTGCGAGGAATGCAGTGGGACTATGCATCGGTCACCGGAAGTGATTGATGTGTGGTTTGACTCAGGAGCCATGCCTTATGCACAGTGGCATTACCCGTTCAATCATGCCGACGAGTTCGAGGACCACTTTCCTGCAGACTTTATCTGTGAAGGGTTAGATCAGACGCGGGGTTGGTTCTACTCGATGCTTGCGATCTCAACCATGCTTGGCCGCGGCCCATCGTTTAAAAACTGTCTGGTAAACGATCTTGTCCTGGACGCTCAGGGCCAGAAGATGTCCAAGTCTAAGGGTAATACCGTGAACCCTTGGGATGCGGTCGATGACCACGGTGCAGATGCGGTAAGGTGGTACTTTATAACCTCATCGAACCCGTGGCTTCCCAAGCGCTATGACCCAGAGAGTGTCCGTGAGGCAGCCAGGAAATTCTTCGATACCCTATTCAATACCTACAGATTTTTCTCACTGTATGCGAGTGTCGAGTCGTGGGTGCCCTCGGACAAGGATCCAAAGCCAGAAGACCGCCCGCTGCTTGACCGCTGGCTTCTGGCGAAGGTGGATTCGGTCATAGGGGAGGTAAGCGATGAGCTGAATAGTTACCAGCTCACTAAGGCATATCGAATCCTGGGAGACTTCGTAGTTGAAGATCTTTCAAACTGGTATGTACGCCGGAGCAGATCTCGCTTCTGGAACTCAGATGACGCGGAAGACCAGCGTGCAGCATTTAGAACCCTGTACGATGCTCTGCGGAGCGTCAGCCTACTTGCGGCTCCGTGCGTTCCCTTCGCCGCGGACTGGGTGCATCGGGCTTTGAGTGGTAGTAGCGTGCACCTGGAGCCGTTTCCTGCTGGGATGTCTTCGGTGGAGCGTGAGGCTGTGGTCGGTGGCGCTAACCTCGAAGAGGACATGGATGCAGTGAGGGCACTGGCCTCTCTAGGTCGTGCGGCTCGCGAGGACGTTAAGATCCGGGTTCGGCAACCACTGAGGGGAGTGCGAGCCGTTTTACCAGGCGGACGAAAACTTTCTGGGGACATGCTCGAGATAGTTAAGGACGAGCTTAATGTGAAGGATGTCGGATTTCTATCTTCGGTAGACGGAATCGCGACGCTTACTGCTCGTCCGAACTACCGTTCCTTAGGTGGGCGTTTCGGTAAGCGGACAAACGATGTGGCTAACATGATCCGAGCCCTAGATCAGTCAGCGCTCTCTGCCTGGCAGGCTGGAGAGGAGCTAATGATCCAAGTGGATGGGCAGAAAGTCTCACTCAAGCTGGGTGACCTTGAAGTCGTCCAAGAGGCGGCAGGCAACCTGGTTGTGAAGGGAGAGGGAGCTTACACTGTGGCGCTTGACCCTGAACTTGACGCCGAGCTTCGAGCCGAAGGTATTGCGCGTGAGCTCGTGAACCGAATTCAGCGACTCCGACGTGATGCAGGTCTTGAAATCACCGATCGGATAGAGCTCGTCACTGCGGGACCAAACTCAATTCAGGAAGCGGCAAGGGCGTACGAAGAGTTCATCAGTAGGGAGACGCTCGCTGTTCGAGTGGAGATTCGTGATACTGTGGCCGAGGGGGACCGAGACCATGTTCGTTCTGTCGATGTTGATGGGCTTGAAGCTTGGATTGGCCTGACAGCTAAAGGATAACGAGGAGCCTGACCCGGATCACGCTATGGAGAGACACACGCTGAGAGCGAAGCCGGGAGAAGAAGAGCAGCGCCTTGATCGGTTTGTTTCTGATCGGTTGGAGTTGTCTCGGGCTCGAGTGCAAAAGCTCCTTGCTCAGGGACGAGTCACTCTGGACGGTCGGAAAGCGAGGAAGTCTCAGGTTGTATCGCCGGGAAGTATTGTCGAGGTGGAAGTACCGAAAGCCGAGGCGGTAGATACCGTAGCCGAGGACCTGCCCATTAAGATCGTATACGAGGACAAGGATCTTCTAGTGGTGGACAAGGATGCAGGTATGGTGGTCCACCCAGCACCGGGACATCGTTCGGGGACGCTAGTTAATGCACTGCTCTGGCACTTTCCTGACATCGAAGGTGTGGGGGGGAGAGCGCGCCCAGGCATTGTCCACCGTCTTGACCGGGACACTTCCGGTCTCCTTGTCGTGGCTAAGACTGATGCGAGCCACAGAGCTCTTTCAGAAGCTATTAGGATCCGACGAATGAAACGCTTTTACCTCGCCTTGGCGTGGGGTCACCTGACCGACTCACCACTTGTGGTAGACGCTTCGATAGGTAGGGATCCGAGGGACAGAAAGCGGATGGCTATATTGGAGGATGGAAAAGAATCCACAACGCGATTTGAGGTGCGCGAGAGATGGCTTCGAGCTGATCTGCTCCACGTGGCGCTCAAGACAGGGCGAACGCATCAGATCCGTGTGCATCTTGAGCACGTGGGTCATCCGGTAGTGGGGGACGCTACCTATGGGTTGGGGTGGGAGAGAGGGCTTGGTGGACCAAGCAGAAGGTGGGTCGATGAACTCGCACGCAGAATTGGTAGGCAATTCCTCCACGCAGCGGAACTCAGATTCCAACACCCTACAACGGGCGAGGAGATGATCTTCGAGTCTAAGCTGCCTGAGGATCTGGCGACGATTGCTGAGTGGGCTCGGTCAGAGTGAATGTTGGCTGTCGCGGTCACCCCGGTGATCCGATGGGCATACTGATTTTGGCGAAGACCCTGCTTTTGGGGATCGTCGCAGCTAACGCTGCTTCGGGACAGGATGTGTCTTTCCCTCCAGTGCCTGACTCTATGGACGGTCAGGCCTACGTAGTCACGTCTTCGAAGCGAGCGCTGATTCACCATATAGAAGCGGACGAGCGGATCGCTGCGCGCGTTGGTGAGCTGGTCGATGCATTCGAGCCACTCCCAGGTCTTCCGGCACACGTACCAGCGGGTGTGCACGTTGTTCTTGGACACTCAGCCGCGGCTTTCGACCAAATAACCGGTGGCGTTGTACCTGAGTGGCGTGCGGGAGTGGCCATCCCAGCATGGAATACCTTGGTCATGCCTACCGGGGAGGGAGTTCGGGTCGTCGATGGGGAGGGATTGCGCACTCTACGCCACGAGTGGGCTCACCTCGGCCTTGCCGACTACTTGGGTAATCTTCGGATCCCAAGGTGGTTCAACGAAGGATATGCTCAGTGGGCTTCCGGGGGCTTCGACGTCGGGGGCGCGTGGAGATTACGCGTCTTGATCGCACTCGGCCGAGCTCCTGAGATGAAGACATTGACGCTCCGCTGGCCGGCCGATCGTGAAGAAGCGAGGACGGCTTATTTACTGGCTGCTAGTGCAGTTACTTATGTACTTGAAACAGGTGGTGAAGCGGGGCTTAGGACCTTTCTGGATCGTTGGTTAAGTGATCGATCGTTCGAAAATGCTTTCCGTGAAACGTTCGGTGTGACCGTTGGACAGTTCGAGGAAGACTGGAAAAGACATGTGCGGGAGAGATATGGGTGGCTTTTCCTGTTGAGTCACTCGGCCATCTTTTGGTTGCTGTTATCGCTAGTCTTGCTTTTCATGATCCGAGGTCGCCAGAGTCGGAATCTTGAGAAACTGGCTAGGCTGAGAGCCGTTGAACTCCCAGATGCGCCGGCGTGGTGGGATCTCGATTCCTCTGATCAGGTAGGAAAGGAATCATGACTAAACACACGTATGCTCGGATCATGGTCGTTGATGACGACAAGGATGGACTGGAAGTCCTCAAGACTCGTCTAACCCATGCTGGATATGAAGTTGAGACTGCGGAGAGTGCGGAACAAGCACTGGCTCGTGTCGCTGCATTTGATCCGGGAATGATAGTGACTGATGTGCGTATGTCTGGGATGACGGGGCTGGAACTCCTAGACAAGATCCGCACCTCGACTGATGGCATAGAGGTCGTGGTTATGACGGCTCATGATGACATGGAGACGGCGGTATCGGCGATGAGGTCGGGTGCCTTTGATTTCTTGGTTAAACCTGTGGACCCCAAAGCACTACAATCACTGGCTGACCGCTGTTTCAAGGAACGTGAGCTTCTGGACTCGACGGCGGAAACAGAGGAAGCACTGGCACTTCCGAGGGGACGTCTGATTGGTGGTGATCCCCGCATGATCGATATCTACAAGACGATTGGTGTGCTCGCAGCGAATCGCGCCACCGTGCTGATTCGTGGGGAGACTGGCACAGGGAAGGAGGTCATTGCCAGAGGTGTCCACGACAACTCTGATGTTTCAAGTGAACCTTTCATTGCGGTCAATTGCACGGCCCTGACGGACTCTCTCCTTGAGTCAGAATTGTTCGGTCATGTGAAAGGGTCTTTCACTGGTGCTACAGGATCACGGAAAGGCTACTTCGAACTTGCGGGTAAAGGGACGATTTTCCTGGACGAGATTGGAGATACAAGCCCTGACTTTCAGACTAAGCTCCTCAGGGTGCTGCAGGAGCGTCAATTTTATCCAGTGGGTGGAGAGGAGCCGCGGTCTACAAAGGCTCGGGTTATCGGTGCCACGCATCGTCCAATCGAACGCTTGATCGAGGAAGGGCGCTTCAGGGAGGATCTATACTTCCGGCTCAAAGTAGTGGAGATCAACGTACCCCCTCTGCGAGAGCGCCCCGGTGACATTCAGATCATCGCGACCGCCCTCTTAGGCAAGATTCGGGAGGAGACAGGAAGAGATGTCAGAAGGATCTCGGATGAGGCCTTGCTGAGACTTCAACATCACCCTTGGCCCGGCAATGTTCGAGAGCTTGAGAATGCCCTTATGCGGGCGGCGATCGTTGCACGAGGTACCGTCATAGGGGCTGACCACCTCATTCTCGAGAGTCATGATACTGATGTTGAAGATGTCACACTTAAGGCTGCGATACGCCTGCATGTGCATAGGGTCCTCGATCGGGTCGGCGGGGACCAAGAGTCTGCGGCTGAGCTCTTGGGGATACCTGTCAGAGAGCTAAATCACCACCTAGGAGATTGACCCCTTCGACGCACCCATCTAGGATCCTGATATGTCGAAGAATAAAACTAAAGACGCCTCTGGCAATTTGCGTTTCACCAAGGTGAACGCGGCCCTTGGAGTGGGAGGAATTGCCGCTCTGACTTTGGGCTACTGGCTCTTAGCACAGGGTTCGATCACAGCGGCACCGGTGCTACTAGTACTAGGGTATGTAGTGCTCCTGCCGATGGCGATCATCCGCTGATGGCAAGAGTGGCTCTCTCTAGTCCGACTGCTTCTGCTATCGGGCCATACTCTCATGCAATTGACGACGGTACGCATGTTTTTTGTTCCGGTCAGACACCAATTGATCCAGAAACCGGAGGACTTCGAGAGGGAGGAGTGGGGGATCAGACGCATCAGTGCTTTGATAATCTTTTTGCAGTTTTGGCTGATGGTGGGCTAGGCCCCGAAGATGTAGTTAAAGTCAATGTTTACCTCACCGATATGAACGATTTCTCGGCCATGAACGAAGCGTATACAACTCGCTTCGAGGCCCCGCAGCCAGCGCGCACTACGGTTGGTGTCGCTGCTCTACCAATGAACGCTTGTGTAGAGATCGAGCTGGTAGCGAAAAGGCCGTAGCTCAGATCAAGATTGGTTTTTCTGTGAGTGACGTGGGCGTGTGGTCCACGTCGGATGGTATGGTGGAAGCTATCTGACGAGTTGGTTCTGCACTTGGGTAGCGATTTCTCTTCCGATAACGAGCGAGGCGGTTGCGGCTGGCGAGGGAGCGTTAATAACGTGAACCGCTCCCGGGCTTTGGGACCAAACGAAGTCATTAATCAGTTCACCTCTTGCGTCCATGGCCTGGGCCCGGACTCCTGAACCGGAAGGTACGAGGTCCTGGTGGGATACTTCTGGTACGAGTCGCTGCAGCGCGGTTACGAAACGCCGGCGATCGAAAGATTGGCCTAGCTCACGGGCCACCATATGCGGGTACTTGGCCACGAAGTACCAGAGCCCCGGGAAAGTCAGCGCACTGCTCAAGTCCAGAAGGTTGATTGTTGCTAGGTCGTAGCCTTCTCGCGCGAAGGCTAGAACTGCGTTTGGTCCTGCATCAATGCCACCGCCTGTGCGACGTGTAAAGTGCACACCGAGAAAGGGGAATCCGGGTTCGGGCAGGGGATAGATTAGGTGTCGAACTAGGTGCTCACGCTCTGGGCTAAGCCGGTGGTACTCGCCACGGAATGGAACGATGCGGCATCCAGGATTACCTCCGGCCATGGTAACGATCCGGTCCGAGTGCAGACCGGCGCAATTCACTATCATACGGCTTTCAAAGACCCCCGAAGTGGTGGTGATCCTCCATAGACCGGATCGCCTTTCTAGGAGCCTCACTTCTGCTCCAGTTACGATGTCTGCTCCCGCCTCTATAAGCAGTATTTCGAGCGTGGCGCATACTCGCCCGTAATCTGCGATCCCTTCTTCTGGAACCAGAATCGCCGCCTTGGCGTTCACGTGGGGTTCGATTTCCTTCGCCTCGGCCCCAGAAAGTCGTCTCAACCCTTGAAGGCCGTTGGCGACACCTCTGTTGAATATCTCTTCTAGGAGTGGTAACTCGGCTCGGTTGCTGGCTACGACCAGTTTACCGCAAATCTCGTGTTCGATGTTGTGCTCTGCGCAGAAGGAGGTCATTTGTCGAATGCCTTCTCGAGCCAAGCGGGCTTTTGACGAGCCCGGCATGTATTGGAGGCCAGCGTGGAGCACTCCGCTATTGTGTGTGCTTTGGTGTTGAGCGAGCCCTGACTCTTTCTCTAACACTCGCACACTGATGTTTTCTTCACGGAGGAGTGCGCGTGCCGTCGAGAGGCCGACGATGCCTCCACCGATGATTGTAACGTCCGTCATTTAATTGCACTCAGGGAGCGTGAACGAAACACTGTACACAGATAATGTTCAGCGGTTGCAGAATGCTGGGTTGGTCCCATGTTTGCCGGATAGAATGTCTCAAGAGAGCCCGAGCACGACATGAAGCCATCATCCTTCATAGCATTTGCGTTTGTCTTGGCCGGATGCAGTGGCACCGTCGAAGTCGACTTCCAGGTAACTGTTCAGTCTGTGGATACGATAGTAGCGCAAGCCAGTACTCAGGTTATTTGCGATGTGGTCGTCACAGCTACTGCGGTAGGTGATGATGGTCAATTCGGTCGTTTTGGAGAGGCCGATTTCACGTTCCGCAGTCTGGCTAGCGGTGAGGTCCTTGGAAGCGAGTCTGTGAGCTCCGCAGTGATGTCAACGGAGTTCAGGTCTCAGGTGGTCGAGTCTGGATCGACTATCAATTCTCAACCAATACAACGGCTCGCCGAAGAGGGCTTCTATTGGGACTTTATCTTTTACTATCGTAATCCGGCAGGATCGCGATCTTTCAGTGAGACCACTGTTAGCTGCGGCTAACCTCCGTCAATCAGCTGATCAATCGCCTAGACACATCCTTAAGGATGAAGAGCCCGTCACCAGTTCCGGTAACGGCGATCATGCCGCTTTCAAAGAACGGATAGTTGCTCCAGGAAGCTCCGCCTTGGTACGGCGATGTGTCGAAGTATCCGATCTCTACAGGACGTTCTGGTTGTGAGATATCTATGACTCGAAAACCGGCGTCGTAGTTCGACTGATACATAATGTCTCCTACGATGTAGAGGTTATGGTCCGTGGCCGTTGTTTCGGCGATGTACTCGTAAACAAGAATTGGGTCGTCGAGGTCTTGGACATCCCATACGAGTGTACGGGTTCCTTCAACGAGCCCACTCGGTTCGTCTCCTTCGTCGTTCATGTAGAAGTACCGATGATCCTCTGTAAGCCATCCTTGGTGTGCGTACGCGACATTTGGATAAGTCGCGCTAGCCAGTGTTCTGGGTGCGCTCTTGTCCGTCATGTCTGAGATGCTTAGTGCTGTTTCGTTTGATCCCAAGCAGATCTCTTTTCCGCTATGCTCAGAATCCGGGCCATGGTAGATCACGCACTGGGCATCGTGTGAATAGCCTGTAAGGCGTCGGCCTGTGTTCGTATCTGCGTAACAACCATCGAAAATTGGGTGTGCCGGGTCCTCGAGGTTCAGCATGTGGAATCCGCCTCCGCAGGTCTCGCCACCACCGCTGTTCCCTACGGTGTACGCGAACCCGGTATCCTCGTTGATCACAATATTATGTGAGCTGTGAATACCGTCGTAGTGAAAAGTCTCCTCGAAGGTGATCGGGTCTCCTTGGAATCTACGGAGCTCTCGTAGGTCGAACACCTGAACCCCATGGGCCCCGGCTCCATCAGCTACGATGTATACATGATCGCTGTACACTTTCATGTCTCTCCAGATGGCACTTCTCGAGCCGGGGGTCTTGGGTAGATCTCCTACATAGACCGGGCTTGAAGCATCACTTAGGTCAACGAATGAGGTCCCGTTGGTTCGTCCAACGATCGCGTACTCAATTCCACTTTCGGGGTCTGTCCATCCCCAGATGTCGTTGACACGAGTACCGCGCACTCCACCGATTTCGTTGATCGGCATGAAGGAGACGATGTTGACACTCTCGCAATCAAACACATCGGCTCTTCCTTCAGCACACTCAATCTCTTCACCCGTGATCGAAGGGAATCCACGTGCGTCGTTTATAACGGTCCCTTGCTCGCTCCACTCGGCATAGATCACGGCAGCACCCGCACGCTCGTCAACACCGACCGCACCGACCGCGCTGAGGCCGTCAGCTGCTACCACAGAACCACCTAGCCCCGCGCCTTCACCAGCGGTCTCGCTCTCTAGAATGCTCACTTGTGTCATATCCTGACCTAAGCGATAAAGGGCACCTTCTCCTCCGTTCGCACCGGGTGCGCCGA
>DLTN01000086.1:21126-24206 GCA_002500925.1 Gemmatimonadales bacterium UBA7835
ATCGGTCGGAGTGGCGCAACTTCTGTCCAGATTCCTTCATCCAATTCAAACACGAAGACAGCACCAGCGCGGTCGTCGAATCCAGAAGCGCCTACGTATGCGGTTCCTTGATGCACGGCGATGGCACTTCCGTAGGCCGAGCGATCTGGTAAGTCATCCGTGGTTAGCTGGCCGAGTGCATTTAGCCCTTCGAGCGTGTACGTGTGCACCGAACCAGCACCTCCACGTCGCCCGGCTGCCCCGACGAGCAGGTGAACTCCATCGGTTGCGACTGACGACCCGAAAGAGGCGTCGACTCCGTCGGGTGCCTCTAACCTCTTTGGGTCTTGGGGAGCTGAACGATCCCACACGTAGATTACACCAGCTTCCTCCTCCGGTGCGGAGACGATCATGTAACGGTCGGTCAGCGCGACAGCTGCACCGAAGCCCGAGTCGGGTTGCCCTTTCATTGGCGTCGGCTCACCCCACGCACCCTCTGCGGAGCGCTCAAAGAGGTATGCATAGCCCTCAATCGGTGCTCCAACGAGGAGTGTCGTTTGGTCAGCTACGATCGCCCTTCCGAATCCATCCGGAGAGCGAATCGCCTCGGTTACTTGTATCTGATCGATTTCGCTCCAGGTGCCGTTTACTTCTTCGAATACGTAGACGATACCTGAAAGCGTTTGGTTTCCAGACTCCCCGACCAGGATTTGACTGCCGCTTACTGCTAGCGGTCCTCCGAACTGTTGTGCGTAGACGGGAGCGGATATGAGAGCCGCGAGGGCAAAAGAGAGGATGTAGGCGACGGCGCGGTTCATATGAGCGAGGCTCCTTAAAAAGACATTTCCATCAGTTACAGATTAACAGAAAATGAGTGTCGCCTATAAAGGCTGTCAAAGACAGACCCCTCCAATCGAGAGGGAAGGGTTTTATCTTGTGCTGACGGTAACGTCGTTTTGGCCTCTAAATCGGCTGACTGAACCGTCAAAGTGGTGAGACAGGGGGGGAGTTTGGAGATTGTCCCTCTGTAAACTCAGTAGGGCGCTTAGCTCAGCTTGGTTAGAGCACCTGATTTACATTCAGGGGGTCGGGGGTTCGAGTCCCTCAGCGCCCACTCTATTCCTCAACATGCCGATGTCGGACAGATGGCTAGGGACCAACAATACATCCTCAGACCGATTACTTAGTGCTCAGAAAAAAAGGAGGCTGCCCCAAATGCATGGGACAGCCTCCTGGACTTCTTTCACGTCACGGTTTTCAGGTCGCGACGACGTTCTCCGCGGCAGGGCCCTTGGCCCCTTCAACGATGTCGAACTCAACCGTAGCACCTTCTGCGAGGGTCTTGAATCCCTCAGCCTGAATGGCACTGTGGTGAACAAAGCAGTCCTTGCTTCCGTCCGCCGGTGTGATGAATCCGAATCCTTTCTGATCGTTGAACCACTTCACGGTTCCTGTAGTACGCATTCGTACTCCTACGGTGTTAGTGCAGCAAAGGAGTCACGCATTGCGTACTTCCGGTTACTGCTGTTGTTGCGTGGATTGTCCACGCCCGACGCGGTCACTGTGACCGCAGAAAAAGAAAGCGTTAGCCTCCGACAATGAGACCAACGCCTACATCGTTCTGAGTGAGAATTTGCTCACCGCGTAAAGAATCGCAACCCCAGGTCATTTGGTCAACGGATGTCCTTCAATTGATTCATCGGAGTTCGCAACGGTTTCCAGCTTATCGTGGTCACGCCGGGTGAAGGCGGTTGCGGTTTGACTGCGTTCGGGTCTGCGCGGATAATGCTATCCTATTCGTCAACCAAACAGGAGATGAATCCGAATGGATGCGAAAAAGCTCTTGGTAGGTACGATCAATGGTGCGGTGGGAATGATGGCGGTCGCCTTTGTTATTTGGGATGTCCTGCTCAAGGATTTCTTCAGCGCTCAGATGTCTGTCGAAGCTTTAGATCCCCCGAACTTGGTTCTGCAGCTTCTTTCGTCTGCGTGTGGTGCGCTGCTCCTGACGATCGTTTTGTCTTGGAAGAATCCCTCGGGAGTTTCTGAGGCCATGAAGGATGCGGCTCTTGTCGGTGTCTTGATGTGGCTCGGAGTAAACTTCTGGAACATGGGGTCATATGTAATGTGGGATAGCATGCAGGCAGGCCTAACGGATGCAGTCTTAACCGCAATTCCGTTTGGGGCGGCCGGCGGTGCTATTTACTGGACGACGATGCGCGGTGAGCTCCAGTCGGGTCGTATTGTGCAGGGTGACGAGCCTAGCAGTCACTGACGCCTAGGCTGATAGAAGGCCTGGACTGAGAAAGCCCGTCTCTCCATACCGGAGGGGCGGGTTTCTCTTTGACAGCCTAGATCGCCGTCAATAATTCAGAGCCTGAGATAGATGCGTTTCGGCCCGAAGCATTTCTGCGAGAGCTGCATGAGCTCTTCTGACATATGCTGAGTGCATTCTTTCGGACTTCACTAGCTCAATACCAAGCTCGATATATGACAGGGAGTCCCGGTTGTTACCTGAGACGTCTGCACTGTAACCAAGAGCTAAGCGTTTCGTCCGGTCTGTGTGGAAGCCATATAGCTCGTCGAGTAGCTCGCCATTCAGGTCTAGTCTTGGGTAGTGATGGCCGTATACGGCACCGAGGAGAGAGTGGAGTGAGGTAGGGCCGAAGTAGTTGAATCGCCCGCTGGACACAGATACATCGTAAGCGGTTGAGGTACCGAAGAACGTATTCCCTGACGAGACCCAAGGCAGTTCGGTATCCGCTAGTCCTCGCCCCTCAGGGTTTTCGAATAGGTCTATCAGGCCCTTGAGGTTGTTTAGTGATGCTTCTTGTTCCGCGATTACGGACTCAAGTTGTGCGATGTCAGCTTTAAGATTTAGCTGGATGGCTGAGTAGTCGTCGTAAAGCCGGTTACGGATTGTCCGGTCTTCCTGCCAGCCCTCGAGGGTTAGAGAGACTGTGATTCCGACTACTAGGATGCTGAGGTCAATTAACACTCTTTTGAGTGGATGAGGGCTAGACATGAGATGTCCTGGTTGGTGTGTAGGTCCGCGATTTTAGTCTTCCCGATGTACAGATCCAATATATCTGAAACAATGC
>DLTN01000112.1:0-3511 GCA_002500925.1 Gemmatimonadales bacterium UBA7835
CAAAGGAGCGATTGACGGAGTGCGCCTAGGTCATCTAACCACACTTTTGAACAAGATAGAGCCGATAATTGAAATGGTCTCAGCGGCAGTGGATCGAGATGACCCAGGGTTCGCCGACGCAGTCGCCGAGGCGAACGTTGCCCACACGGTGGACGCGATCCGCGACAGAAGTGAAATCCTAGCTGGGATGGAATCGTCCGGAGACATCTCGATCGTCGGAGCTATGTACAACGTCGCAACGGGCGAGGTTTGCTTCTCTTAGAGAGATAACCGGAGGTGCGAGTTCATAGTGCCAGCTCGAAACAGAAAGCCACACTGGCCATCCGATGGCTGTCTAAAAACACCCATAGACCTAGATGAGAGCCCTCCCTGTTGCCTTAACTAGAGGTGACGGGAGTCAGCGACCATTCGGGTCCCAGAGCCGGGGGATAAACTTCGTTAACCCTTGGACCGGGCCCACTTCACCGGCAATGACGTTGCCATCGCGATCGACCGTAACACCTTCCCCCATCGACCCATAGCCACCCATGCCTGACGCGCGCGCGGACATGTGCTCAGGGATGAAATACCAAACCTCGCCGGTGATTGCGCTTCCAACGCGCAGTCCCTTTCGCCACCCTCCCGGATTGTAATTCTCATCCGATTCGGAGTCGATCGCATACAGAACGTCGTTATCATCAATCCATATGCCACTGTTGCGGCTGAACTGGTACCACGTGTCGAGGTGGGTTCCTTCCTGATCGAAAATCTGGATGCGACGATTCCCACGGTCGGCTACGAACAGACGCCCACTTGAGTCCATTGCGAGAGAATGTGGCGCACGGAACTGTCCGTCAGCATACCCCCACTCTCCAAACTGCAGAATCATCTCCCCGCTCGCCGAATACTTTGTGATTCGGCTCTTAGCAGCCCCTCCGCGGACGTCCATGTACTGAGCACTGTGCGTTTCTGCAACAAAAACACTCCCATCCGGTGCGACGAGCACATCATTGGGCTCCGTCAGGTGAGTCGGTGGGTCACCAGCCTCACCCGGGACACCAATCGTGAGCAGAAGCTCGCCCGTCGAACTGAATTTGCGCACAATGTGTCCGTTCATCGGAGCGCTCGGTGTCCGCTGAATCTCACGACCGTTAGGTGACCGAGCGTCGGCAACCCAGACGTTCCCTTCCGCGTCTACATCCATCCCGTGAGGCCAAGTAATCAGGCCCGCGCCGAAGCTTAGAACCGTGTTTCCGTCTGGATCGAGCTTCACAATCGGATCTACGTCGGACTCAGCACATGAGTTCACGCCACAACGGTCACCCGCCCAAATGTGAATGCCATCGACGTCGACATTAACTGCGCTGACCGAACCCCACGTCCGGCCGTCCGGTAACACACCCCAGTCCCGCACAGTCTCATATGGATTCGGCAAATTGTTGATAGGCTCGACTGCGTCGTGTTCAGGAGGCCCAGACGCACCTCTCTGGGCAAATAGAGCGTTCGGTAGCAGAGATGCGACGATCAAAGCAACTAGGACAGAGTTGCCGAGCGTCCGCGCTGTCGGCTTTTGCGAGATGGTCCAGTTCATGGCCAGAGCGAGATATAGAGTTATTGATAATAACCAACTGGCAATGTGTACGTCGTATGATCGTTCGGCCAGTCGGAATCTGGCAGGCGGATCGGATGCGCACCAAAGAATCTTGACTTCGTGACGATTTCTCTGAGGTCTTCGTAGTCCATCACCGCTCCAATCAATAGCTTCTTCGTCCCGTCCTGTAACACGAGTGAACTCGAATGCGAACCAGCCGACTAGCCACAGCTCTACTTAGCCTGTTCATCCTCTCAGCTATAGGGACTACTGAAGCCAGAGGGCAAACCACGGACACTGAGCGCGCGGCAGCACGCGGCATCCTCGCAGAGATTAACGATTTGCAGCTTCGGCTTGACCCGGCCGGAATGGCAAAGAGACTAGCTGAACGCACAGATACCGACCGCGACGCCATCGTAAGCAGAACAACTGAGCTTTGGCAGGATGAAATGCAGGATCTCAGCGACTTCATCGGACACAACCCCGAGGTGGCATGGGAGGAATTCCTTGCCGTAGATACGCTGACGAGCATCCTCCGAAAACGCGGCTGGGACGTTGAAGTCGGTGTGGCCGGACTGGAAACCGCGTTCGTCGCAACATGGACGGCTCCAGCAGGCGCGGACGGGCTGACGATCGGATTCATCGGGGAATACGATGCCCTACGGGACGCGAATGGTCCATTTCATGGTGACCAACACAACGCTCAGACACCAATTGTCTTTGCCTCCGCCTTCTCGATCGCAGAGTACATGCAGCGCTCTGGGACGACCGGTCAACTCAAGATCTTTGGCACTCCTGCTGAAGAAGTCGGGCCCCCAGCGAAGGTGATCATGCACGAAGTCGGAGTTTTTGATGGTACCGACCTTATGGTACGAAGCCACGGTGTGACTGAAACATCCCGCGCTCGCGCAGGCTTTGGGAGCTGCTGCTTAAACATCAACGAAGTGAAATACACATTTCTCGGGCGTCCCTCACACCAGATGTCTTCATGGTTTGGTCGCAATGCTTTGGAGGCCGCCGTGCACTTCTACACGCTAGTCGATGGGCTGCGTTCAACACTGCGGCCGGAAGCTTCGATCCAGGGCGTGATCCCGGAGGGAGGGGAAGCACCGAACGTCGTCCCGCAACGAGCCGTAGTCGACTACTACATCCGCTACCCCGACCCAGTATACCTGGAGCACATCACCAGAATGATGGATAACGCCGCACGAGGTGCGGCACTGGCTACCGGAACTACGGTCGAGATTGATCGCTATGGGGAATACCGAGACGGTATCTCCCTCGGGACCTTGCAGGAGCTAGCCTTCGCGTACGCCGGTGAGCTTGAGGCGCCCCGAATGAATCCTGAACCGACAAGGCCTTCAGGTTACGAAGAGACCGGGGCCGTTACAAAGGACATCCCAGGCATCGGAATCAGCATATTCAGTTCTCTGTTCGCTAACCACACGCGCGGTATGCTGGTAGACACATTCAACGACATCGGCCACACCGGTTTCAGGATTAGCGCCGAGGTCATGTCTTCGATCGTCTATGATTTCATAACACGATCAGAACTCAGGGATGCTGTAGCCCAAGAACAAGACACGTTGTCAGGATTACTCGATCAATACCACGAGGCACTGCGCGCTGCCTACGCAGCAGAGATCGGCGATCCAATAGGGCACTGAAGTGTCACGGCCTTGATTCGAATCAGGCGAACGTTAGCAAAAGCTCGTCGATAAGACGCCGCGATGAGATGACAAAAGGTTCGAGATCGGAGACAAGTACTTTGAGTCTTTTGTCAGTCTGCTGGAGTTCTTCATGCATCTGCACCCTCAGCTTGCCCCACCGATTTAGACTCTTCTCTACAGTCGCGAGTGTCTCTTTAGTCTGACTCACATCCTCCAGCACGACCTCTTCGGTCTTCGTGAAGAAGCCTTGCGTGATGTCACGAGCTGTGTG
>DLTN01000112.1:3879-15403 GCA_002500925.1 Gemmatimonadales bacterium UBA7835
GTCAACACCTCCACTGTCTTCTCAAGTTTCCTCTCTTCAGAGTTCTTCTTCTTAAGCTCAGCTGCAACCTCGGCCTTGAGCGTCTTAGCCCCAGCTTTCACAAGCTTCTTGAGATCCTTTACCACGTCAGGCATCGGGTCTGCGCTGGTAGCCGACTTGACATCCCATGCCAGAGCCTCACCAGCCTCGGCGAGCGCACGCCTAAGCTCTTCTCTCTGCCTCACATTCAAGATTCCATCCTGCTCCACATGGACCAGGCCCAATGTGGTTAATGCTCTGGCGATCTCCTTCACTGCTGACGAGTTCAGGGTAAGCCGCTTTCTCGTTACTTCCATAGCAATGAAGAGCCTCTGTGAATTACCGCTTCGGGTCGTTGCACACGCGCACACCTAACGAAACCGCTTACTCGTGATCGACCGAAAAGATCCCATTCAAGCCTCGGGATCAATTCCCATCCCCCGGAAGTATCCCTCGAGTGGCGGTGCGAGCAGTATTTACACATTGAAACGAAACAGAATGATGTCCCCGTCCACTACGGTATAACCCTTTCCTTCTGACCGGAGGACGCCGGTGTCTCGGGCTGACTTCCATGAGCCCACGGAAGAGAAAGCATCGAAGTGGATCGTCTCAGCGCGGATGAACCCCCGCTCGAAATCAGAATGAATCATACCGGCAGCCTGAGGTGCAGAACTTCCTGATCGGACTGTCCACGCTCTGCTCTCATTTTCTCCAGTAGTGAAGAAAGTCACTAGGCCGAGCAGCTCATAGGCTACCCGAATCAAACGATTGAGTCCGGTTTCGCTGAGCCCTACCTCCTCTAAGAAAAGCTTACTGTCCGTGTCGTCCATCTCTGCGAGTTCTGATTCAAGCGCGCTACAAACAGTCACGATCGCCTCACCGTCCTGACGTTCGGCAGCGTCTCCCTTCACCGCGTCGAACAGCGCACGCGTCGAAACATTATCAGCATCCGGAAGATCCGATTCTGCAACGTTAGCTACATAGAGCACAGGCTTAGTGGTTAACAACTGAAATCCAGCTAGGATCGGCATTTCATCGGCGGATATATCCGCCACCCGCACCGGCCTGCCTCTTTCGAGAGCATGCATTGCCTTGTCCAGTATGCCCTTCTCACGAATTGCGTCCTTCTCTCCTGACTTCGCCTTTTTCTCAACCTTTTCGAGGCGTCGCTGCACAGTTTCTAAGTCAGCTAAAACGAGTTCGGTTTCAACAATTTCTCGATCACGAACCGGGTCCACACTACCAAGAACGTGCGTGATGTCCTCTTCCTCGAAGCAGCGAAGAACATGCGCAATCGCATCCACCTCGCGGATATTGCCAAGGAACTTGTTTCCCAGCCCTTCACCCTCTGAGGCGCCCTCGACGAGACCGGCTATATCCACGAATTGGATGACCGTTGGTACTCGCGTCTGCGACTCAGAAAGTTCGTGGATTCGGTCGAGGCGCGCGTCCGGGACTTCTACGGTTCCGACGTTCGGTTCTACCGTACAGAACGGATAGTTCTCCGAGGGAGCTCCCGCAGCGGTCAACGCGTTAAACAGGGATGACTTTCCGACGTTCGGCAGGCCGACAATTCCGACCTTGAGCATGAGCCTTCCGTTTCGGAGGCCCACAGCCGTGGACCTCTGCATATCAGTGACCAGAGACGCTAGTGCTAAGCGGGGTCAGGATCAACGAGTGGTAATCGCTTATCGACCCTGACTCATTAGCCCCTTGGGGTTCTATTGCGCTTTGCGCGTGTCGCTAGCGACGCTCCGTCGGAAACACAACGATGCTTTCGTGCCCATTCTCACCTACTGATGCGACCCCGTATAGATAGTTGTCGATCACCATGTCCCGGAGTGTAAACTCAGTGGTGTTGCCCACATATCGAGAGTGAGTCCATTGCGGTGCTGTCGTATCGCGCCAGTAGATCTTGTATCCCGCCAAAGTCGGGTGATCGACTGCATGCCAACTCAGTGTCGTTGAGGGTCGAACCGCGCCCCCAATCGCTACTCCAGTTGGCTCTGGAGGAGCCCATGCTAGTGAAGCAAGCACTGCGGCATTCACAGCGGTGAGACGAGAGGCAAACTCGAAGTTCACGCCCTCTATGACGTCACCATATTCGATGCCATTCTCGGTCCTCAGGTCTTGATGCTGACGCTCGTACTGTTCGTTGGTCTCCATGATCCGGACCCCCGGGAACCCGGCGTCATTGAAGGGACGATGGTGGCCGCCTCTCCCGAAACGGTCTAGGCGATACACCATGATCGCATCAAGATTTGTGAAATACTTATCTGTGATGCGATCCACGTAGCGAGCAATCTGCCGGGATGGGCCATCCACCTCGCCGCCAAACACCCGATAACTCCTAATCTCCCGCTCAGTAGCTGTTGCTGGATAAGGCTCAGAGAATACGCGGAACGTATTGTTCTCTATTACACCATTGATGCCCTCCACATTGCCGATCATGTCGTTATTCAGGACGCCAACGATATCCCAACCCTCTTCACTCGCCACCTGAGCCATATTCCGCCCACCCCATAAGCCCTGCTCTTCCCCCGATAGACCTACGAGTACCACACTAGTCGGGAAGTCATACTTACTGAGCAGTCGCGCAGCTTCTATTACACCCGCCATTCCAGAGGCGTTGTCATTCGCACCTGGAGCGTCAGTCTCCCCGTCACTCGTATCAGACGCACGCGAATCGATGTCGCCGCTCATGATGACGTAACGTTCCGGGTGCACAGTGCCACGGATAATACCAACCACATTCACCACGTTGACAGGCTCTGGAATCCGGACTGATGGAAGGGCGATGGACTCTTGATAAGAAACCTCTAAGCAGCCTCCACAAGCGAACGAGATGCGATCCAATTCAGCCTTGATCCACCGACGAGCAGCACCGATTCCCCTTGTATCCGACAGTGTGTCAGACAGGGTGTTTCGCGTACCGAAACTAACCAGAGTGCGAATGTCCCTCTCGATCCTATCCGCAGACGATGCATCGATTATGTCATAAAGACGAAGATCGACCTCGGGCGGTGCGTTCTGGGCTGAAGCTGGATGCATCGGAGACACAGCCGTCAGACAGCAAAACAGCGCGGCACTAGAGCGAAGACTGGTCATGGCACTCGAAGAAAAAGAATGAGCAAATAGTGTTAGTGAGTAAGAACCTCAAGGTGCTTGTCCAATCCGGATGATCCAGTCTAGCGAGATCCTTCTACCCAAGGAGGATCAATCAGCAGTGTCGGATCGAAGCCCGGACGCGGTACAAGTTTCTGTGTGCGACCATACTGATTGTCCCCACCGTATAGGTTTCCCTCTGAGTCGACCGAGAACGTATGCACCTCGAGATATCCATCAGGTAAGTCTCTAGGCACCTCCCACTCATACAGGCGATTCCCCTCGAAATCGAACTTTACAAAGCGGAGCGGGCCAAGATCACTAAGCCATACCGAATCATCGTTTACGATCAGGTCTAGCGGTAGCGCGAGTCCATCCCAAGTCGCCTCATGCTGCACACGGGCCGGATCACTTGTGGTCCTGAAAACGTTGACCCTACCCCCAGAGCGATCAAGGGCAAAGATCCGACCGCCAGGCCCCACAGCAATGGCATGAATGCCATTGAATTGTCCGGGTGCGTCTCCGTTCCCTCCAAACTCACCCAGATAGTCCATGTCTTCATCTAGGATCATTACTCGGTGATTGTCGAGGCCGTCAGCTACAAGGATCCTCCCGTCCGGAAGGAAAGCAACATCCTGCGGTCTAGCAAAATGAGTCTGGTCATTTCCCGGAACGCCCTTTTCTCCTAGAGTGAACAAGAGCCGGGAACCGTCGTTCGAAAAGACATGAATCACATGAAATGTCTCGTTGATCACCCACACGCGACTGTCAGGATCATACGGGCTGATCCGAATACGATGAGGGCCTGGGCCGTCGGAATCTCGGCACAAGTGATCCCACTGGTCCCACATCTCTAGGACTCTACCATCACGATCAAGGGTATATAGGCAGTGACGCCACGTTCTTCTTCCCGCCTCAAAAAGGACATTGATGCCGACCGACCCGGCGAAGCCGAGGTAACCCTGGGGGATAGGTGAAGGAAGCCTAGCTTCGCCCCTCATGGCAACGAAGATCCTATCCGGAGACTCCGCAAAAACCCCTGAGTTGCCCCCAAACGCATACCCTGTCTGAGCGAACGGCTTGTGCCATCCGCGAACAACCTCATATGGGCTAGGACCAACTGGTCCTCGAATTTCAGCGCCTAATTGACCGGCTACAGACCCGCTTAGCGTTAATGAAGCAGCCGCTAACAGCACAAGGATTCTAGGGACTCGGCGCATGATTACTCTGGTCGGAAGGGTCATTGTTGGTCGCCGCAAGAAAACCCAGAGTACTGGTACTTTCGGCGCTTCGAAACCGCAGTAGAGAGTTTTGGTACCGATAAACCTTCTCCTTCAGCATCGCATGCCCTAACTACACCCACGCTAACTTGCTGGGACCGGTAGGTTCTTCGCCGTGTACTTACTAGGAGTCTCATAAAGGCGCCGGAACCTCGGACGACCCAGCAAACCCAAAAGAGATTTCTACTATGGCCTCCTTCTCGGTGAATGGTGAGCATCGCGAAGTGGACATCCAAGCATCGCACCCTCTCCTTTGGGTACTGCGTGAACGCTTAGGACTCACGGGTACAAAGTTCGGCTGTGGAATCGGTCAGTGCGGTGCATGCACAGTCTTGGTAGATGGTGCGCCGACACGGTCGTGCCAAACACCAGTCGGCAGCGTCGAAGGTTCAGAAGTCACAACTATTGAGGGCTTAGCTGCAAACGGACTGACCTCCGTCCAGTCAGCCTGGATTGAGGAGCAGGTACCACAGTGTGGATACTGTCAGTCCGGGCAGATTGTCTCAGCCACGGCTCTTCTGAACGCAAGGCCCAGGCCAACCGACGAAGAGATCGATCAATTCATGGCAGGTAATATCTGCCGTTGCGGCGCCTACACCGCTATCCGAAAAGCAATCCATCGTGCAGCTGAACTCGAAGAAGACCGCGTCTCCGGGGATGAGGTATGACCGAGCCAACAAAAGAAGTGTCCCCATATGACCATCAGAGCTTATCCCGCGGCGCCTTCATTAAGATCAGCGTCGTAGCCGGAGTCGGGCTTACCCTCGGAGTCTCCTGGCGCGCCACCCAGACACCTGACCTACCCTTCAGTGACGCGGCTTTCGTGCCCAATGCCTATCTCCGAATCGACACTGATGGGTCGATCACCATCCTGGTGGACAAGGCAGAGATGGGGCAAGGTGTATCAACTGCACTTCCGCAAATGATCGCCGAGGAACTCGACGTCCCCTGGGCGGACGTGACATTCGAGTTCGCATCAGCGCACGACGCATATGGGATGATGGTCACCGGAGGCAGCACCGCAGTGATGGAATCCTGGGAACCATTACGGCAAGCAGGAGCTACGGCACGGTGGATGCTGCGAGAAGCGGCGGCTCAACGATGGGGAATTTCGTCGGAGTTACTTGCAACACGAGACGCTCGTGTCTGCGCACCGGACGGATCTGAGCTGACCTACGCCTCACTGGCCAGTGAGGCGGCCAAACTACAGGCACCGAACAAGGTCGACGTCAAAAAGCCCTCGGAATTCCGCCTGATTGGGCAATCGTTGCCGCGCCTAGATGTCGAGGCGAAGAGCACCGGGCAAGCCGTCTTCGGAATCGATGCAGGGCCTCCCGATGCTAGAGTTGCAGTCATCGCGAGGTCTCCGGTTTTTGGTGGCCGCCTGCGCTCCTTCGATTCTTCCGCTGCTCTCGCGATAGCCGGCGTAGACGAAGTCTTAGAGGTTCAAAGCGGAGTGGCCGTCGTCGCAAAAGGCTACATAGAAGCCAATGCTGGGCGAGATGCGCTGGTGCTCGACTGGGACGAGGGAGATGCAGCTTTATTTAGCGACGAACAGCTTTACGAAGCACTCCGGGATGGAGCGCAGGCATCCGGGCACACCGTTCGCGACGACGGTCAAGCGGCCCAGATTCTGAACGAATCATCAAATGCCATCAGCGCCACGTTCCGGTTTCCCTATCTCGCGCACGCGACGATGGAGCCAATGAACTGCACCGCCTGGGTACGAGAAGGGCGATGCACGGTCTGGGCACCAACACAGTTCGCTAATGGGCCCGCTATTCTAGGGGGAGGCGCTAGACAAGTTGCCGCGGACGCCGCCGGGGTTTCAGTCGAGGACACCGACCTACACGTAACCTTCCTCGGCGGAGGGTTCGGACGCCGAGCAGAGCGTGACTTCGTTCAGGAGGCCGCTGAACTTGCCGGCAAAATCAATGGTCCTGTGAAGGTAGTGTGGTCTCGCGAAGACGATATGCGCCACGATTTCTACCGTCCCGCCTCATGGCACGAACTCCGCGCTACTCTCGACGCCGACGGCAGGCCCGAAGCCTGGGAGCACCGTATGGCATCTCAATCCATCCTCCAGCGACTAGTACCAGGTTGGATACCACGGCCTGCTGCTCGCTTCGCAGGCAAGCACGACCCGACCTCAACGGAAGGAGCATCCGACCAACCGTACGCCATACCCCATGTGCTCATGACGTACAAACGAGTGGACCTTCCTATACCGGTTGGGTTCTGGAGGTCTGTGGGCCACACGCACACGGGCTTCGTTGTCGAATCCTTCATAGACGAACTCGCTCACAAAAGCGATCACGACCCTTACGAATACCGGCGAGCTCTTCTTCGCAAGCACCCGCGCCACTTAGGTGTCCTCGAGGCCGTCGCTGAAGCAGCAGACTGGAACTCACGCCCACCAGAAGGGCGAGGGCGGGGCATCGCCGTGGTTGAGTCATTCGGCTCTTACGTCGCCCAAGTTGCTGAAGTCTCAGTCCAGAACGGAGTTCCCAGAGTCCACAAAGTTTGGTGCGCGATCGACTGTGGTACGGTCCTAAATCCTCGGATTGTTCAGGCTCAAATGGAGAGCGGTATCGCGTACGGCATCACCGCCGCTCTCTACGGTGAGATCAACATCCGTGACGGCAGAGCGGTGCAAGGGAACTTCACCGACTACCAGATGCTTCGGATCGGTCAGATGCCTGAAGTGGAAGTACTTCTCGTCCCCAGCGGAGATGCCCCGGGTGGCGTGGGTGAACCCGGAACACCCCCGATCGCGCCGGCCATTGCAAATGCTATTTTTACACTCACCGGACAACGAATCAGGACTTTACCGATCCGGCTCTAACGTAGACGTGCGCAAACAATCACGTCCTTTCAGTTAGTTGAGCATGTCGATGCTCGACTGGCCGGTGGGGATGAGCGCCTCCACCGGCACAGTCTGCATGGTTCGCTTCTAGTTGCCTGCTACGTACTTCGTGAAGGCACCTCCGGCCCAACTGAGCGAATTCGGGCCCTCTGCCGCATAGATATTGCCGTCGTCGTCTACGGCAACACCTTCACCTGCCGTCCCCTGGTATACACGACTCTCGCGCTCGAACGGCGGCACGAATGCCACGATTCGGTCCTCATCAACCGGACCTATACGGACCCCGTTTCGCCAGTTCGGATGATTCGTTGGACTGGACTCGGAATCGATGGCATAGACCATCTCGTCCTTGATGAAGATCCCGCTGATACGACCATAGCTGTAGCGCGATTCCAAGTAATTACCGTCCTCGTCATAGATTTCCAGACGATGATTACCGCGATCAGCGATCCACAACCGTCCCTGTGAGTCGAAGGCGAGCGCATGAGGTGTTCGGAACTGTCCGTGCTCGACACCTATTTCTCCCCATTCCATTACGAACTCACCCTCTGGCGTAAACTTCTGGATCCGTGCCGTCTGGCCAGCCTCGCGACCTAAATTCATCGCCTGATTCGACGTCATGCCTTGGCCATTGTGTCCGTCAGACACGTAAATGGATCCGTCCGGACCCGTCACCACATCATTAGGCTGATTGAATTGTCCGGGCGCATTCCCTGGCTGACCCGCCAAACCGAGTGTCAGAAGGACTTCCCCCTCGGAACTGAACTTCCACACCTGATGACCTCGCGTACCTTCCCGGTTACCCGCAAAGTCAGTGATCCAAACGTTACCTTGGGCATCTACATGAATGCCGTGCGGAGTGACCATGAGATCGGCTCCGAAGTTTGCGAGAACCTCACCGGTGTTGCGATCGAACTTGAAGACCGGGGGAACCGGGTTCGACTCGCAGTTCACAGGTTCTCCACCACCGAAGCTACCCGCTCCACAGCGTTCGTAAGCCCATATGTGGCCGTCATTCGGATCAATATCGATCCCGGCGGTGGACCCCCACTCCCTCCCTTCAGGCAGATCACCCCAATTGGTGACTACGGACGGGGTCGGGTTCACAAGACCGTCGCCCGTGATGAGGTTGCCACTTGTGTCGGCAGGAGCTGAGCTGCCTGATGGAGCACATCCTGCCATTCCGACGATAGCGACTACCATGATCGTTAGGTAAGAATACTGCGTCCGCATCATAATCTCCTTGATGGGGGGCGGGGCTCCAGCGGGGAACCCACAAACTGTGGAGTTCAGACAAGATCGGGGGTGAGCAGCCAAGGCGCCAATGCGACCCCGCTTGCACTGCCGCTTCAAGGAGTTGAAATAGAGAACTAATCTTCAAGCCACCTGATGGTTGTCGAGTTAACAGATTACTAGGACGTTCTCGTATTGAACTGTATCAAACACGCACTCGCGCCTCGGCTTAAGCCGCCTACCTTCGCACAAGCTCGCAACGCAGCAGACTGACAAGACGACCATGCCTGAACGCACCGCTTTCGACGCCAAGACACTCGAGCGCCGATATTACATCGACGAAGATGTATACGACCGAGAGACTGACCGGATCTTCTTTCGTAACTGGCTCTTCGTGGGACGAGTATCCGAGATCGCAGAGCCCGGAGCCTACATGCTCTTCGAGTTGGAGTCAGAGAGTATCATCGTCCTTCGAGATTACGAAGGAGTTCTCCGAGCTCATCACAACGTGTGCCGACATCGCGGAACACGGCTCGTGAATGAGCCAACCGGGATTTTCCCAAAATCAATTCAGTGCGGGTACCACGCATGGACCTACACTTTAAGCGGAGAACTTACAGGGGCACCATTCATGGACGAGGTGGAGTCTTTCTGCAAAGAGGACTACCCCCTGGTCTCAGTGGCAGTGGCAGAGTGGGAGGGCTGTGTCTTCGTTAACCTCTCAGAGGAGCCAGAACCATTCGCAAAAGTCTTCGCGCCACTCGTCGATAAGTTCACCAGCTGGGACCTAGCCAGTCTGGAGATCGCCCACCGGATTGTTTACGACATACCAGCGAACTGGAAGCTGGTCTTCCAGAACTACTCTGAATGCTACCACTGTCCTGCTTTGCACCCGGTACTCAATCGCCTTACCCCGTTCCGAAACGCCTCAAACGACCTTGAGGAAGGCCCCTTTTTAGGGGGACCGATGAAGATGGAAATTGAGGGGGGAAGCATGACAATGACAGGACAAAGATGTGCGGCTCCACTTGGAGATCTAGAGGGGGACGATCTTAATTTCGTTCAGTACTACACGATTTTCCCCAACCTCCTGCTCAGCCTGCATCCGGACTATGTGCTTATTCACAGAATTGATCGGTTAGCCACAAATCAGACGCGAATAATATGTGACTGGCTCTTCCACCCTGACGCCATTGCCGCTCCGGACTTCGACCCTTCATCAGCAATCGAGTTCTGGAATATGACCAATGAGCAAGACTGGTCGGTGAGCCGCCTTTCCCAGAAAGGCATTGCCTCACACGCCTACAGACCCGGTCCCTACGCGGAACTGGAGAGCATGATCGCTGCTTGGGATCAGGAATACCTTCGGGCCCTAGGCTAACTACCCGAATCGGCTTTCGCACGCCAATCAAGGCACCCCCCGTCACCCTGTTCATTTTTTGGCAGACTTCTTTCCAAGCGGGGACTCCTCAGGCTTTTTTACAAAAGAAATCTCCTGAGCAAACCTGCACATACTTTCCGTTGCGGAAAGTATGTATTACACTACTTTCCATATTGGAAACTGTATAGGACGGGTGAAGGAGAATATGTACAGCGATCAGATGTCGAGTGCGGAAGCACAAGCGGCACTTGCGACCATTGAGAAAGCAGAAAGTGAGACGATAGCATCCCTAAGACCACCACTCTGGTTGATCACTATGATCTCTTTGTTGTGTGGTATCTTCACGTTCTCATTTGCAGTAACAGAGGGAGAGAACCACTGGGCCTTAGGGGCGTGGTTATCAGGCATCGCAGTTGTCTTGTTGGTTCTATTTTGGATGTACAGCGCGCGATTACTGGGTGTAAGAGCACCAGTATTACCACCTTCAGGTTCAGGAAAAATTTTTCTTGCCTTACAGGCACTCTTCTATGCTTTTGTGCTGTTCGTGGGAAGAGGGGCCACGTTATGGGGTAGACCTGAGACCCGCCTGGAGGGTGCCTTTCCGATCGCCGATCTTCCTTTGGCACCCTATATCGCGGCAGTGATCGTCAGTTTGTCCGTCGCATATCTGACGTATAAGTACCCAACGAATGAATGGGTACAGCAAGATGCTTCAAAATGACAAACTCACGCTTCAATGCCCTGATTCACGCACCTAATCGTTTGCATATATGCGCGATGTTATCCGCTTCGGGTGAACTAGAATTCAAACTCCTTCGCGAACAGCTTGATGTAAGTGATTCGGTGCTCTCCAAGCACATTAAATCACTTGAAGAGGCTGGCTATGTTGCCGTCGCAAAAAGAAGGGATTTTGGACACCGACGCACATGGCTTTCGTTAACCTCTGCGGGTCGTGTTGCTTACACTGAGCACGTAAACGAGCTCCGGGAAATGGTTGGCTGACATTCACTTAGAGAACATCCGTTGTGATTGATCTACTTGGAGCACTCGCAACGCTGGGGTTAGAGCCACCATACAGTTCTCAAGGTCAGTCGATAGGTGCCTTTAGAACCGTGCTGTCGGTGATGATGCCCCCACGATCACCGATCTCAATAGAGCCATAGCGTTGGGTGAAGCAATCGGGCAGCTCCCGATCACCCATAGGCGACAGCCAGAGGCGCATCAGATGACGTCGACGCTCCGGCTCCGGCCAATCCACAAAGTCGGTCCGGTCGTGAAGCTGAGAGTGATTGTAGACGAACTGCAGGTCACCTCTCTGTAGCCGCATACGAACGTGCATGTCCGGATCGTTCGCGAGATTGTCGAGCATATCAAGAGCTTCAATATGAGCATCGCTCAACCTCATCGCCCCCTTAAAGCGCTGGGCACTCTCGATGTACTGTCTCTGATAGAAGACAGTTAGGTGCCCGTCATGCCAGTTGAAGACAGGGATCTCCATGTAAGGCTTTGCACCCTCCGGGACCTCTCCACGTCTATCCGTTGCAACTGGGTCAAACAACCGCTCAAGGAGATCCGGACGCTCAGACATCATTCGGTTATAGATCGAAAGAGCACTCACAAGTAGAGATTCGCCGCCTTCCC
>DLTN01000127.1:0-7837 GCA_002500925.1 Gemmatimonadales bacterium UBA7835
GATCTGCGTGCTCTCAGACTCGGTCGCGGCCCCGGTCCAGTCCTCGATAGAAAAATTCAGAGAAGATTACTTGTCTCTGATTCGCCGTGATGAACAAGTAGGAGCGGCGTGATGGCGGATATGGTAAACGTAACGATTGACGGAAACGAGGTGTCAGTCCCTAAGGGGACGACGATACTAGAAGCGGCCAAGAGGGTTGGGACTGAGGTCCCCCACTACTGCTATCATCCAGGGATGTCCTCACCGGCTATGTGTAGGCTTTGCTTGGTGGAGGTTGAGGGAGCGCCGAAGCCGATGCCCGGTTGTGTAACCACGGTCATGGACGGACAGGTGGTTCACACACAGTCGGATCAGGCCATTAAGAACCGACGCGGGGTTCTTGAGTTCTATCTAGTGAACCATCCACTCGACTGTCCGATCTGTGATATGTCGGGCGAATGTAACCTGCAGGACTATGTGCACGCAGAAGGGCGGGAACAGGGTAGGGGTGTAGAGCCAAAGAGAGTCTTTGGTCGTGATGATTTTGGGGGTGATGTCCTTTTTTACGGTGATCGGTGCGTGATGTGCACGCGCTGCGTCCGCTTCATGAGTGAAGTTGAGCAGGATCATCGATTAACGGTTGTAGAGCGAGGTAACCGTTCGGTAATCGATACCTTCTTTGAGGAGGGTCTAGAGGGTACCCACTGGCATGGCAACATTGTAGATATCTGCCCGGTTGGCGCGCTCGTCTCAAAGGATTTCCTCCATAAAGCTCGTGCATGGGATCTAGCACACACGCCGTCTATTTGTGACTGCTCGCAGGGGTGCAATATCTCCCTCCACACCCGGGATAACTTGGTCCAGCGGATCAAACCGCGAGAGAATCTGGATGTAAACGCTTGGTGGCTCAGTGATGCATGCCGGATGGATTACGAATGGATGAATCGCGGTGATCGAATCGAAGCGCCGTTGATTAGATCTAACGGCGGCTCAAAAGTACTCGGGTGGAAGGACGCGCTTCAGTCAATCTTGAAGGCCGCTGAAGGGAGCGATGCTTCTGTTAAAGCGGTAGCCTCTGCCCGCGCATCAAACGAAGACCTTGCAGCGTTTAAGCGTTTGATCAAAGGGCTCGGTGGTGGCGAAATCGTTTACCGTTCGCCTAGAATTGAAAAGGATATACCCCTTAAAGGATTCCCTCAGTTAGCGGTGCGGCGAGACCGGGCTCCAAACACAACTGGGGCCAATGTAATGGGCATGACTCGCGTTGGTGACGATTGTGCAACCGGTGGTCTCGAAGACATAGCCCAGCATGATGGGATTGTGTTGGTTCTCGGCGATACACTAGAAGATCAGCCCACCACATTTGGTGCCGACGCAGAACTTTATGTTTACGTGGGACAGCACGAATCTGCTGCAACCGCGTCCGCTCATTTTATTCTGCCGGCGACAACAAAGGCTGAGAGTGAGGGGACTTTCACCAATTACGAGGGCCGTGTACAGCGGTTCTGGCGGGCGCTTGATCCGCCGGGTATGGCGAGGCCTCCCTGGCTCGTGCTGGGAGCGCTAGCTGCGGAACTCGGATGCGGGGAAGCTGTGAGAAGTGCTGAAGACTCTTTCGCCGCTATGGGGGTGGATGCCTTCGCGGGAATCACCTATGCTGACATAGGTGAAAGAGGCACAGTGATAAATGAGATCGTTCACATGACGGGAGTCTGATTGTGGAGCCGATCTCTGGAATTCCAGCGGTTATAGCGATGGCCGCTAAGAACCTCGGAATCTTCACGCTTGTGATTCTGGTGGTTGCATACGCGACGTACGCGGAACGACGGGTCTCCGCATTCATCCAGGACCGACGCGGTCCGAACCGCGTTGGTCCCTTCGGACTCCTTCAGCCGATCGCAGACGGCATTAAGAATATCCTTAAGGAAGAGACGCTGCCGGCCACTGCCTCGCGATTTTTTTTCGTGCTAGCGCCAATCATGGTCCTCGTACCGTCCCTTGTGACCTTTGCGGTTATTCCGATCGCAGCTCCACTCCCGACACCGTGGGGAGTGGTCGACATGATCATCGCGGACGTGCCGATTGGGATCTTGTACGTTCTAGCTTTTAGCTCCCTAGCTGTTTACGGCGTGGTGCTCGGTGGATGGGCGTCAAATAATAAGTACGCATTTCTAGGTGGCCTCCGCGCATCAGCCCAGATGGTGAGCTACGAAGTTGCCCTCGGGCTCTCGCTTATCGCGGTCTTGATGCTAGCCGGGAACGTTACACTCACCGAGGTGGTGTGGCAGCAACAGCAGCTTGGGATGTGGTATGCTTTCCCGCTCTCTCTTGCATTCATACTCTTCGTGATCTCAGCCTTCGCGGAGACAAATCGTCTTCCTTTCGACATGCCCGAGGCAGAGTCGGAGCTCGTGACTGGGTATCATACCGAATACTCGGCGATGAAGTTCTCGGCATTCATGATATCCGAGTTCGGCCACATGGTGACAGCCTCGGCACTGATGGCGACCCTTTTCTTGGGTGGTTGGGATCTCCCCGGCTCTTGGGACAATGCCTTCTGGTACAACGGCGAGCTCATCAGTGGATTCGCGGCCAATGGTGACCCTGTCTTGGCGAATCCCGCAGCGTGGAAAACTCTCCTCACCTTTGCGGGGTTTGCGGCCAAGACGGGCTTGTTTCTCTTGCTCTACATCTGGATTCGCTGGACGCTTCCTCGTTTTCGCTATGACCAGGTGATGGCATTGGGGTGGAAGGTCATGCTTCCGACCTCACTCGGTTACCTAATGCTCGTTGCCATGACGATTCTGGTACTAGACGAACTAGGCGTGAATTTCGGCTTCTTATATGGACTCGTGCTCACGCTAGTAAGCGGGGCCGCGACACTGGCCTTCGTGTTTTTCCTTGATCGCGGTCGGACTATCGCGGGTGCGGCGGCCACGACGTCTCAGAAAATTGAGATAAAGACGATTCCCACAGCGGTCGCGTCTGGCCACGCTCCCGGGAGGCACTAGCAGAACAATATGACAATCTCAGTCAAAGTAATGCAGCGACCGGAGCCAGAGTCGACCTCCTATCTGCGGGCGGCGCTCAGCGGGATGGCCCTGACCTTTAAGCATATGGTCAACCCGACCAAGGTGACGCAGCAATATCCAGAAGAGATGACGGAGCTGAGTCCGCGCTGGAGGGGAACTCACGTCATGGAGCAACACGCAGACGGTCGACCAAAGTGCGTTGCTTGCGGCCTGTGTCCCACGGTTTGCCCAGCTAACTGTATCAGACTTGTTGGCGGCGAAGACGATCAGGGAAACCGTTATCCGATCGTATACGAAATAGACGAGTTCCGTTGCATTTTCTGCGGAATGTGTCAGGAAGTCTGTCCAGTGGAGGCGATCCACGTCGGACGACACTTTGAGAATGCTGAGTACACTCGGGACCGTTTTGTCTACGATCTGGATCGGCTTATGGAGCAGGATCATCCGAGTACGCTTCTCTGGGACCCCTCTGATCCGAGTTCTGAGTAGTGGCACCCGTCCTTTTTTACATGTTCGCCGGACTTGCGATTGGCGGAGCGATTGGTGTCGTAATGGCAAAAAGCCCAATAGGTAGCCTCCTATTCATGGTGACCACGCTGGGAGCCATGGCCGGCACATTTGTGCTTCTTGAGGCGCACTTCCTCGCCGCGATACAAATCATCGTGTATGCGGGCGCAATCATGGTGCTCTTCCTCTTCGTGATCATGCTGTTAAACCTAGGGCACGATTACCAAAAGGATTTAAAAGGTGGAGCGTTCGCGGTGATGTCCTTTGGAGTCACTGGTGTTATTGCTGGCTTCCTGGCACAGGAACTTGGCACCACTGGTATCCAGGACGGACCGGGAGGGGCGTCGATCGATGCACTGATAGCCGAACATGGTGCCGTCGGAGCGATCGCCACGGAGCTCTACACCACTTATGTGGTGCCATTTGAAATAACAGGCATCCTGCTGTTGGTGGCCATCGTAGGCGCTCTAGTGCTTGCCAAGAAGGAGGTCTGATGATCACCGAAGCATTGGTCCTCAGCGCCATCCTCTTCGTAATTGGAACCTTCGGAGTCCTGGTGCGCCGAAACGCGATGATCATGTTTCTTTGCATCGAACTTCAGTTGAACGCCGTAAACTTAAGCTTTGTCGCCTTTAGCAGGTTGTTTGGAATCGAGGGACAGATCTTCGTCTTTTTCGTGATGACGGTGGCTGCAGCCGAAGCCGCGGTCGGCTTAGCGATCATCATCTCGATCTTCCGGCACTATGAGACGGTGAACGTGGACTCTTTTAACCTGCTCAAGTGGTGAGCGGCGTGCTGTTGTCACTCGCTGCCCTGGTTCAGGGCTCGTCTGAGGCTGCAAATGAGGCTGGACATTTTGAGCCGTTCTTGCCGGGACTCATCGTCCTGTTGCCTCTGCTGGGCTTTATCGCGAACGGATACCTTTCACTCCGTCACGCTCGTGTATCCGCAGACTCAGTGCGCAGTGGCTCGGAGTTCGACCTAAGTGATGCGTCATCACGTCCATCGACGCATACACTCCCGACCTGGATCGGCCCAGGTGTCATGGGTGCAGCCTTCCTGATCACGCTGGTGAATTTCTCCCGGATGCTCGGGGTTCATCTGGAAGAAGCCGTTGTTGTTCATTACTGGACCTGGATAGCGACGGGCACGTTTTCAGTAGAAGCCGCGCTTCAGCTCGACCAACTCTCGATAATCATGATGATGGTCATAACGGGAGTGGGGACGCTTATTCATGTGTTCAGCGTGGGTTACATGAAGGACGACCCTGGGTATCCGCGTTACTTCGCGTACCTAAACCTTTTCGTCTTCTTCATGCTCGTCCTGGTGATGGGATCCAGCTACGCTCTTATGTTCGTAGGGTGGGAAGGAGTGGGTCTCTGCTCTTATCTGTTGATCGGATATTGGTTCAGTGACCGTGAGAAAGCGGACGCCGGGAAGAAGGCATTCATCGTAAATCGGATCGGCGACGTTGGGTTTCTTGTCGCCATGTTCCTGCTGTTCAAAAATTTTGGCAGTGTCGATTTCATCTCGATCTTCCACGATGCTGACACACTCATTTACGGTGGTGGTTTGGTCACCGCGATAACGCTCTTCTTCTTTATCGGAGCCATTGGTAAGAGCGCGCAAATTCCTCTCTACGTGTGGCTTCCTGATGCCATGGCCGGCCCGACTCCTGTGTCGGCTCTGATTCACGCGGCCACTATGGTTACGGCTGGGGTTTATCTCGTTGCCCGGTCTTCCGTCCTCTTCGCTCTCGCACCGTTCTCAAGCGCGATAGTCGCGGGGGTTGGAGTGCTGACGGCGCTTTTTGCCGCGACTATTGCACTGAAGCAGAACGACATCAAGAAGGTGCTAGCGTACTCTACCGTTTCCCAACTCGGATACATGTTCTTGGGTGTCGGTGTAGGTGCATATGCTGCTGGTGTGTTCCACCTGATGACCCACGCCTTCTTTAAGGCCCTTCTCTTTCTTGGGTCGGGTGCGGTGATTCACTCAATGCATGAGGCTTATCACGCGACGCACAGCCACGAAGATGCGCAAGACATGAGGAATATGGGCGGTCTTCACAGGCCTATGCGAATCACCTGCATTACAATGTGGATTGCGACCCTTGCGATTGCGGGGATCTGGCCTTTCGCGGGCTTCTTTTCGAAAGACGAGATTATATGGTACGCGGGTGCTTGGGCGGGTGCTGAAGGGGCGCCCTATCCGCAACTGTATACCGTCTATTGGATGCTTGCGCTGGTAGCTGCTCTGCTGACTGCATTCTACATGACTCGAATGATGGTCATGACATTCCACGGGAAAAACCGGACGGGGGAGAAGGAACAAGGACATCTGCACGAGGCCCCGCCGGTGATGTGGATCCCACTAGCAGTCCTAGCGTTGCTCTCGGTATTTGGTGGCTGGATCAATGTGCCGGAGGCACTATCGGCCGGCTGGGCCGGTTTGGGCGGGTTACTTCCGATGAGTGAGTGGCTGCACCACTGGCTCGAACCGATCACTGCGCAGGCACATCATGTTCAGGAAGTGAACCTTGGGAAGTACTCCTACTATGCGCCGTTCGGGGGTGGTGAAGCACTCTGGGCGGCTATCTCTACGATCCTTGCTGGTACTGTTGTCTTCCTCACCGTTCAGATTGTCAGGCGACAGGAAATCCTAGCGGTCAAGGACGATGCCACAGATCTGAGCGGCTTCAGCAAGGTCCTCTTCAACAAATACTACGTAGATGAGCTCTACGACCGTGTCATCGTTCAACCGATTCTGAGGATTTCGCGATTCTGTTGGAGGGTCATAGATGCTGGCATCATCGATGGTGCTGTCAACGCGGTCGGCTGGGGATCAAAGGGAGCAGGGTGGTTGGTCAGCATGTTCCAGACCGGTTCTATCAATACTTATGCTTTCATTCTAACCGTCGGGGTACTGTTCGTCCTTGGCGCCAGCTTGTTTTAAGGGGCTCTGATCATGAGCGCACTACTCGATTCCGTCGGATACACCGACTGGGTGCTTCATGCATTGATCTGGCTACCGGTGTTAGGGATTGGGCTTACCGTTTGGTCTGGAGAGAAACGCGCTAAGAGCGTCGCGTTCTGGTGGTCCGCCGCTGTATTCGTCTTGAGTCTCGGACTCTGGTGGGCATTCGACCCTGCATCTGGCACAATGCAGATGGAGACTACGTCTCCGTGGATTCCTCAGTGGGGGATTAACTACTCTTTAGGGATCGACGGTATCAGTCTCTTCATGGTGCTGCTTACCACCTTTTCTACGTCGATAGCGATCTTGGGATCGTTCAATTACATCAAGACAAAAGAGACAGCCTTTTACGCGCTGATGCTTCTTTTAGAAGCCGCTGTGATCGGTGTCTTTGTAACGACGGACGTCTTCCTTTTCTATGTCTTCTTCGAGCTTACGCTCGTACCGATGTACTTCATTGTTGGTATATGGGGTGGTGAGAGACGGATCTATGCCGCGATAAAGTTTTTCCTGTATACGGCTTTTGGGTCTCTTCTCATGTTGGTTGGAATTCTCTTCCTGTTCTGGAAAGCCAAGAATTTCATGGGTATGCCGACATTTGCTTACGAAGATTTCTTGCTGGTACCATTGTCTGGAACGGAGCAACTCTGGCTTTTTGCCGCATTCGCGCTCGCGTTCAGTGTAAAGGTTCCTGTCTTTCCTCTGCACACATGGCTTCCTGACGCGCACGTCGAGGCTCCGACACCTGGATCCGTGATTCTTGCTGCGGTGCTGCTCAAGATGGGTACGTACGGCTTCCTTCGATTCCTGCTGCCGTTCTTCCCACTAGCGTCACAGCATCCAACCGTAGTGACTACGATGCTCGTTCTAGCTGTGATCGGGATTCTTTACACGGCCTGGGTTGCAGCTGTGCAACCGGACGCGAAGAAGTTGGTTGCGTACACGTCCGTGGCGCATATGGGGTTTGTGGTGCTTGGCGTTTTTGCACTCAATGTGAATGGTCTCCAGGGTGGCTTGGTCGTAATGATCTCACACGGCATCAGCACGGGGGCACTCTTCCTACTTCTCGGTATGTTATACGAACGGCGCCATACTCGCAGAATTGCTGACTTCGGCGGGATCGCTCGAGTCGCACCATGGTTCGCAACAGCGTTCATGATTACTGCGTTAGCCTCGATCGGGCTGCCAGGCACCAGCGGTTTCGTAGGGGAGTTCCTGGCCTTGATGGGCGCCTTCGAATCTCATCCGACGATCGCCTTCCTTGCTACGCTCGGTGTGATCTTCGCCGCCTATTACATGTTGCCGATGTTGCAAACGATTTTCTTCAACAAGCTAGAAACTGC
>DLTN01000127.1:8236-8471 GCA_002500925.1 Gemmatimonadales bacterium UBA7835
ATCGGCTGTAATCCGACCCCTATCCTTGAGCGGATGGAGCCGAGCGTACGGATCGTCCTCGAACGGATAGAGGAGGCCGGGGAGAAGTCGTCAGTGCTCAATGTCATTGATATAGCATCGCCGGCTCAAGCAGAAGAAGTCACTCAGCCAGAGGGCATAAACCAAGGCAGCCGCTCAGGGCTGGCCGATGGCGAGGGATAGGCGAAACGATCATGGAACTCGATTTTAGTCGTCA
>DLTN01000033.1:0-5680 GCA_002500925.1 Gemmatimonadales bacterium UBA7835
CACTTTACTGTCATCGCCGGCTGGCCCTGTAACCAACGACTGTGAGTATTATGACCCCGGGAATCGCCATCCCAATGGTCCGCCCGATGCTGAGCTTTTCAACTTCTAGGGTGGCAACATCCCGCAGCAGCACTGCCCCAGGAGCCCGCGTCGCCACCAGGGCCCCCGCCCTGATCACTGGAGCTATGAGAATTAGCTCATCCCCCTCACTCGTTATCACCCGAACCCGCTCAGGTGGCTCCACTTGCTGGATGAGCGCTTCAGCGCTCATCCCCGCGGGCGCCCAAGTAAGGCACCCGGCTAGAGGGAGGACCAGAAGCAGAACGAGTAGGCTAAGACCTCTAGATTGTGACACACGCACTCCTTTAAAAGCAGGTATGGGAGAATCTGCAAATGGAAAGCTGTATCCGCGAGGTGTCCCACGCCCGCCATTGAATGGCTACTTCCTCAGTTCAGTCGATGGCCGCTAGAACAGCGATCGGCTCTGGACGCTTCGTGTAATCAGGGTCCGCTGATGCGTATGTGATCGTTCCCGCCATATTGATCACGAAGGTCGCCGGGATTGCGAGTTCCCACGATTCGTCTCCGTTCATGAGAGAGAGGTCTAGCCCGAGCCCATTTAGATAGACCTCCCTGAGATCATCCGGAAGCTGAAAGGTCAACCCAAATTTACGCGCGACCTCGTTGCCTAGATCGGTCAGAACATCAAACGAAATACCATCCTCATCGCGCCATGCGATAGAGTATTCAGGAAGTTGAGGAGAGAGCGTAACAACTGTTGCTCCTCGAGAAGTGATTTCAGGAAGAAGTCTCTGGAGAGCGACCTGCTCAAGACGACAATAGGGTCACCATCTCCCTCGAAAAAAGCTCACCACAGCAGGCCCTTTGGTGAGCAGCGAACTCAATCGAATCGTCCCCCCTTCAAGATTGGGAAGAGCAAAGTCAATGGTTCGGTGACCCACCCCAGGTACGCCATCCAGAATGTCCGTTGCCTTAAGTTCGGCCGTTGCCCGATCCATGACCTCCGTAAACTGAGGATTTCTGACTCCATCTCTTTCGAGCTTCATGGCGCAAAGCTGCCCAGCGAGCGTATCCACCTGTTCGATCTCCATTTTTCATTAGTCATAGGCTCAGGGTTAGAAACCACAACCACTTAGCCCAACCTTCGTTACTAAATAGTAACGAACGAACTCCTGTCAGATTGTTTCTTCAAGCTCAATTATCTCGCTTGAAACACGTCCTCGTTCATCAACCCGCAAACGACCTACGGTAACCGGAAGATTGAAACGCCGATGGCCAGCCGCGCCGGGATTGAAATAAAGGACTCCACCACTCCGCTCCATAGCTGGACGGTGCGAGTGACCATAAACGACGACTGCGAACCCGACTGAAGAAGGGTCGAGGTCAAGATCACTGATGTCGTGCAACATGTACGCTAAGACCGGAGAAGTACCCTCCGACAAGTGCACCACTTCTCTCTTTGGCCAGTTTGAGGCCCCCTCGTCATAATCGTTATTCCCCTTAACCACAAAAACAGGTGCTATACCGGACAATACTTCGAGGATACCGGCTCCACCCACGTCACCAGCGTGCAAGATCAAGTCACTGTCTCTCAAAGCATCAACTGCTTCTTCACGGAGTAACCCGTGGGTATCCGAAATCACCCCTATGGTTCGCACTGGACCCCTCTCGTGGTATTGTCGATCCTAGACTCTATGGTGACGTATATCACAGTGCCGAAGCAAGCAGCCCATGAAACTCCCATTCTACACGCTCGACGTATTTACTGATCGCACGTTCGGAGGTAATCCTCTCGCCGTATTTCCGAACGCCACACACCTGCCGTCAGAGCTGATGCAGCGCATTGCGCTGGAGATGAACCTCTCAGAGACAGTGTTTATAGGCCCTCCCGAGACGGAGGCAGGAACGGCGAGAGTGCGAATTTTCACGCCGCGCCAAGAAGTGCCTTTCGCTGGCCATCCTACAGTTGGTACAGCCATTTTCCTCGCAGACGAAATCACCTCCAGCGAAGGCGACAAGATTCGAGGACAAACGTTCACCAAACCTCCAGTTCAAACGCCTCCCAATGGTGAACTCACAATCGTGCTGGAAGAGAACGTGGGCCCGGTCCCCGTAGAGGTGAGATTTGAAGCCGGCGTCCCAGTGTTCGCGAAATTTACTACAGCGCTTTTGTCCGAACATCGACCAAATCCACACCCAGTCTCCGAGGTGGCGGCTCTGATCGGTGTAGAGGAATCCGATATTGGCGGTGGCCCCTTCAGGTCCGAACTCGAGGTCGAACAAGTCAGTTGTGGACTCGAGTATTTCATCATTCCGGTTAGGACCCTCGAGGCCGTTCGCCGTTCGTCGCTAGACTCAGCACGTTGGAAGAAGATGCTCTCAAATTCTTGGGCGAAATTCGTTTACGTAGTGTGCATGGAGGCCGAAGGCGAAGGTGTCGACGTACATGTTCGCATGTACGCACCTGGTTCTGGAGTCCCCGAAGATCCCGCGACGGGCTCTGCCGCCGCCGCGCTCGGTGGATATCTCTCGGCCGCTGACGGAACCAGCGAGGCCTCGCTATCGTGGACGGTGGAACAGGGGATCGAAATGGGCCGTCCTAGTATACTGCACGTTGAGGCAGATCGGATGCATGGGGCGACATCGGCCATCCGCGTAGGGGGTAGCGCGGTACGGGTAAGTCGAGGCACCATGGAGGTACCATCCTGAAGACGGATCGATCACCTATGATAAGGAATCCTGCAATGGGGATTTCCAATCGACTTAAGACCTGCCGGAGAGCACTAATTTGGGCCGCTGCCTTTATTTCCTTCATAGCTTCTGAGAAAGTCGCCGCTCAAACTATCCTCGGACGCGTGTTGGATCAGGCAAACGAAGCGCCTGTCGGTGATGTGATCATTCAACTGATCGAGCGCGACGGAACCGAACGTCTTAGAGCGCTGTCAGATTCAGACGGAAGATTCGTACTCGCTCCCCCAAAGGCAGGAGAATATTTCTTAGCCACAGAACGTTTTGGCTACTTGGCAACACGCTCTCCCCTGATCGCACTGCGCATGGGGGGAGAAGCGCCTCTGGAGTTGATGATCTCACCCGAGCCACTGGGGTTAGTGGGACTAGAAGTCTCTGTCGAGGAACTAGCAGCTGAGGAACTCGACCAGATGGGGCTTAGCCCAAATCAGTTAGGAAACCGTTGGATCAATCGCGCAGATATCGAGGCTGTACAGATGCCGGGGCTGGCCAAGGACGTGATCCGCTGGCAGAACATCGCAGGGGTCTACATCGACGAGTACGACGCAACCGATGACGCTCCCCTCTGTGTGCGCTTCGTGAGAAGATCGCGACAGTGTGCGATCACCGTAATCGATGGGATCGTCGTACCACCTGAGCAAGCGTACAGTCTGATCTCAGAAAACGTCGAGGCGATCGCCATTCTCAATCCTACGGATGCGGCGACGTTCTATGGGACTGCGGGCGGAGGTGGCGCCGTCCTCTTCTGGTCGAGGAGGGGAAGGTAGCGTGCGCCAGGAGAAAGGCCGACAGTTGCGCAGTGATTCTGGTCTCGACGGCTTGCGGGAGATAGGCTAAAGCTCCCTTGAACGGAGCTTCTTAATGTCGTCATCATTCATTTCTCTTGTGAAACGCATTTCTTCCCAGCGGCTGTGCCTATTCCTAGCGCTCGGAGCGGCAGCAACCATGGTCGCATGTGGTATTCAGGACACATCAGACCAATCCATGGAGGCCGACGAGCCCTGGAACTGGTCCGACGAGTTCGTGCGCTCTGCTGTAGATCAAGTGCGAGCCGGACGAGATTTGAATCCCGACTCTTGGCCGGGTGGAGCGAGAGTAGCTGTGCTCCTTTCCTACGACGTGGACAATGAGACAGTCCAAGGGCTCAGGACTGGCAACATAAGTATTGGCCCTCTTTCTCAAGGCCAGTATGGGTCACGTGTAGCTCTGCCTCGGGTCGTTAAATTAATGAATGAGCAGGGAGTGCCATCCACCTTTTTCTTTCCTGCTTGGAGCCTCAAGCTAGCCCCAGAACAGGCTGACCTGATCCAAGAGTCAGGGATGCACGAAATCGCAGCGCACGGTTGGATACACGAACTGAATACGGCCTTGGACGGGCCAACTGAAGAGCGGCTTCTAAGGCAAGCAGTCGACGCTATAGAGGAGATTACCGGAACGCGGCCCGTAGGGTATCGTGCCCCATCTTGGAACCACAGCCCTAACACGCTGAGGATTGTGCGCGATATAGGGTTTCTCTACGAGAGCTCGCTAATGGCGGACGACCGTCCCTATGAGCTAGTTCAGAATGGTGAACCGACAGGGATGGTGGAATTACCAGTGGAATGGATTCTGGATGACGCGCCACTCTTTAACCCGCGCGGAAACAGTTACATGAACCCGCGAGACGTTATGCAGGTATGGATTGATGAGTTCGACAAAGCATGGGAAGAAGGAACGATGTTCCTCCTTACAATGCACCCTCATGTCATCGGGCACCGATCACGGATAATCGCGCTCGAAGGTCTGATCGAGCATATGAAGTCACGTGAGGGTGTCTGGTTCGGTACGCATGAGGAAGCGGCACGCTGGGTGCGAAAGCAGGCTGGAATGGACTAAGCGATCCAGGGTCCGCCAATCAATAGTTCGCTACTGCGGAATACCTCCAACCCAAAAAGCATGGTCATTCGATCAATTACCCTGACCTTGGTATGCCTCTCAAGTGCATGTCTATCAGGGGAAACTGAGAGCCCAAATTCCAGCGACACTAGAGCCCTCTCGGCCGAATCCGAGACTAATCAAACACGCCTAGTAATGCTCGGGACAGGGACACCAAACGCCGACCCAGAGCGCTCAGGGCCAGCAGTAGCGGTTGTCGTTGACGACCGAGCCTTCATTTTTGACACTGGCCCCGGAGTTGTGCGACGCGCTTCTAAAGCTTCACGTGACTTAGCGATTCCAGCGCTTGGCCCAGAGAACTTGAAGAACGTGTTTATAACGCACCTGCACTCCGATCACACTCTGGGCCTCCCGGATATCCTACTGAGTCCTTGGGTTTTAGACCGCCCCGATCACTTACGCGTCGTGGGCCCTCCCGGCATCGAAGACATGATGAACTACATCGTTCTCGCCTACCAAGCCGACATAGATCGGCGTATCAACGGACTAGAGCCTCGGGATGCAAATCGGGATGGCTACATGCCGGATGTGATCGAGACTGAAGGTGGTTTGGTCTACGACGAGGATGGAGTCCGAATTGAAGCGATACCTGTCATTCACGGAGATTGGCTTTTTTCTTTTGCCTATAAAATTACTGGGCCAGACCGGACGATCGTGATCAGCGGAGATACCGCGCCGAGTCAGTCAATCGTCGACTCGTGCAACGGCTGTGACGTACTAGTGCATGAAGTGTATAGTGGCGAGCGCTTCCCCACCCGGCCGACTCCATGGCAAACCTACCACAGCGCATTTCACACCTCACCGACAGAGCTCGTAGATATCGCAACCCGGGCGAAAGCCCAAAAACTAGTGCTATACCATCAGCTCTACTGGGGCACCGACGATACTGGGCTCATCGCTGAAGTGAGAGCAGCAGGCTGGGAGGGTCCACTGGAATCAGCAGTGGACTTAGGGGAGTACTAGGCACCCTAGCCAC
>DLTN01000033.1:6082-11979 GCA_002500925.1 Gemmatimonadales bacterium UBA7835
CAAGTATCTAGGTCGCCATGCATCCCTCAGGACGGTCGCATTCAGGATCAATGGCAGGGAGACCAAGCTCACCCAATATGCGATTTACCTCAGTCAACTCAATTGACCATATCTCATCGATTTCCTGCTGATAGCCTGACAGTTCTTCTACTAAGATGTCGAAGATCACTGGCATGTTATTACCAGGCCGCCCGTCACCCCGCTCAGACATCGACAACAAATTCGCCAAGCGGTTGTTCACACGAATGGGGAAGTTGAGCGGATCCTGACCAGCTTCGTTGAGCACCTGATAAATCCACTGCTCGACCTCAGACGCCTCGACAGTCAAACGTGTTCCAGCTTCAGCTAGGCGTGAGTCATTCGAATGCTCCATCCTCTCCGTAAGCTGTGACTTTACGTTACGAACCATAATCACTTCACGGTTTGCCTCTGTGACCTTATCCCTAACCATCTCACCAAAATCGAACTGAGCCTGGAGATCCTCATCGGTGACGTCCGTAATCCAAGGATTGCGCTGCACATTTAGAGGAGCGTTAAATGCCTGGCCTCCCGACGTGAGGCGAACCGTGTATTCTCCTGGCGGCACCGCTGGTGCGGAAGTCCTGACACCCCAGTAGATCATCCCTGGAAATACTTCGAAGGGCTGAGTCCTAAGATCCCAATGCACGAAGTTCAAGCCAGCTTCGTTCGGAAGTGGAGCACTCATGTATCGACCCTCGGGGCCAACTTCTTCAGCATCTTGTCCGGCTGGAAGAAAGGTGCGGAGCACATTTCCATCACCATCCACGATTTCGAGTCGAAGGTCGTCATCCGACTCCGGCTGCCACCAGGAAAGTGTCACTCCGCCAGCTGACCGTGTGGCCACTGGTGGCGTAAAAAGCATGATTTTTTCGGTCATACCAGGCATCGCCTCACGCAGCGGAGCCAGATTATCCAACACCCAAAACCCTCTGCCGTGTGAGCCAGCAACAAGCTCATTCTCTTCGACGATAAGATCGATGATCGGAAGATCAGGAAGCCCAGGGTTCAACGCCTGCCAGAGATCGCCATCGCTGTAGGAGATATAGACTCCGCGGTTAGTGCCTGCGTAGAGTAGGCCATCCCTGTTTGGGTCCTCACGCACAACGTGCACAAATGCCCCATTGGGTATTCCATCGACGATCTTAGTCCAGGACTCCCCGTAGTCGTTAGTGCGCCATATGTAGGCGTTGAAATCGTCGAGCAAAGGCTTACGGACCGATATGTATGCCCTGCCTGAATCAAAGGAGGACGCATCGATCTGGCTCACCCGACCGAAATCCGGCATATCGTTCGGCGTGACGTTACTCCACGTCTCTCCACTGTTACGGGTAACGTGAACTAGACCATCATCCGATCCTGTCCAGATCACGTCTGCATCCAACTTCCCCGGCCCCACGGAGAAAATCGTCGCGTAGACTTCTGGACCATTCATATCCCCGGTTATTGGTCCACCAGTGCGTTGAAGCGTCATCGGATCCGCGCGGGTAAGATCATCACTGAGTTGCTGCCACGTACGTCCTCCGTCTTCAGTCATCCACAACCGTTGTGACGACGTGTATAGTCGATCTGGATCAACCGGCGAAAAAATAATCGGGAACGTCCACTGCCAGCGCTCTCGAATCTCAATCGCTGGCTCGCCTGAATAGAACCAAGGGTAAGGATTGACTTCGCGATTGGTCTGTAATCTCCGGTTGAACTTGTCGATGTACGATCCGTTGTTGGTGCCCGAAAAGAAGACATCAATATCCTTTGGATCAGGCGCTATATAACCAGGCTCTCCGCCGCCAGCCTGGTAGGCAACATTCATCGAACCCTCGGTGATTGATCCCCCCGTGAACCCTCCAAAGAAAGGAGCAGTACCGAATCCCATCCGGCTCGCATTCCAGTTCCCCGGGAGACAGAGCGTCGTGTTGTCCTGTTGAGAACCACACACGTGAAAGGGCTCATGAGCGGTCGTCACAGCATGGTAAAACTGTGCGGTCGAAAATTCTTGATCTGTCCAATTGCCACCGGTGTTCTTGCTTACCGCACCCCCACCATCATTCGCCACAATGAGATGAGTCGGATCGTCCGGGTCTATCCACAAATCGTGAAAATCACCGTGTGTGCCGTTATTGATGGACTCGTAAGTCTCACCGCCGTCCGTGGACCTGAAAAACGACGTGTTTTGCATGTACACCACGTTCTCATCTTGTGGATCGGCGAAGACATGTGTGTAGTAGAATGCTCGCTGCCTTATAGCGCGGTCATCGTTGATCAGACTCCAAGTGGCTCCTCCATCGTCTGAGCGGAACAGACCACCATTGTCATTCTCAAAGAGGGCCCATATACGATCCGAGTTAGCACCAGACACCGCCAACCCGATACGACCAACGAGGCCTTCCTGCGGCATGCCCGGATTGCGGGTCATCTCCACCCAAGTGTCACCGCCATCCATGCTCTTGAACATCCCTGAACCCGGCCCACCCGAGGACATCTGGTATTCCTTTCGATACGCCTCCCACAGTGCCGCGTAGAGCACGTCAGGGTTATTCGAATCGATCACAATGTCGATAGCACCCGTTTCTTCGTTTCGGTAAAGAATCTGCTCCCAGGAGTCGCCGCCGTCCTTGCTTCGGAACAGACCTCTTTCCTCGCTGGGTGCCGAGTACTTGCCGAAGGATGCGACGTAAACCACGTCTGGATTAGTTGGGTGAATACGGATTTTCGAGATGCCGTGCGAGTTCCGAAAGCCGACATGCTCCCAAGTCTCTCCGGCGTCACGACTCCGATACACACCGTCACCCGGGAGAATGTTGCCTCGGATGGCGGTCTCTCCCATCCCAATGAAAACTAGATCAGGATCAGTCTCGCTCACTGCAACCGCACCCACAGATGCGGAGCTGACTTGAAAGTCAGTGACGGGGAACCAATTCTCTCCGGAATCTACGGTTTTCCACAGCCCCCCACCGGTGGCACCAAAGTAGCCCTCATCGGGACGGCCTCTCACCCCACTAGCTGCAATCGACCGACCACCCCTATCTGGACCGATGTTACGCCATTTATATCCATCTAGCAGTCCGGAGTCGAGTACCACTTCGACACTCTGGGACTGGGCTCCGAGACCCGCGAACGATAGAAAGAGTGTGGCAAAAGCCACCATTGCTCCTCTGAGCAAGATTGGATGCGTAGTTTTCATTGGGTGCTCTGGTCGAAGAGTTGCTGCGATCTGCAGGGTTTGTCCCTGACGGGGATACGTACCGCCAACTTCGCCCCGTTTAAGGAACGGCACCATAGAGTGTAAACTCAGGTCGAGATGTGACCGAGAGACAAAACCCTAAGGGGTAGCGATCAAGATGGTCGTGGACCAATCTACAGCGCCCAAACTATCACGTACCACAGCCCGTTCCAGCGGGCGCCTCCTTCATCCGATGAGCGATACAACAATCACTGTCCAGGGACCAATCACGGCAGAAATCGGAAGCTCAGGCCAAAATCATAGTGCCCGGACGGAAGACGGAGGCGGCATTTTCTGCATCCGAAATCCTGACTTTCATCGTGGTTGGAACGGAATTCGATACAAGACCGGGTTATCAGCCAGCAATGTGGATTCGAAAAAGCTTTCTATGAACGTGGCGATCGTACCTCCTGGCGCAGTCGCTTACGCGCATGTCCACGTCGACTTCGAAGTGATGTTGTTCATCCTAAAAGGAAAGGTTAGGCATGAGTTCGGAGACAGTCTGGAAAAGTCGATGGACAACGAGGCGGGGGACTTCATCTTCATCGAGCCGGGTATCCCGCATGAGGTCATCAACCTCAGTGATAGCGAACCCGTGATTGCTGTCGTAGCCCGCTCGGACGCTGCTGAGTGGGAGAATATCGTAGACGTTCCATCTAACCGGAGACCTGACAAGTGAGTGGAAGAGTCGAAGCACTGTGGACCAAGAGAGCGCACAACGGTCCAATGGATCCGACTGATGAGTTGATATTGATTGAAGGAAAAGGGATAGGCTCGGACGCCAACTTTGGGCGGTCAAAGAGACAGGTCAGCGTGATTGAGAAGGAGGTCTTCGAAAGCGTCATGAAGGATCTCCCAGAGGTGGAGCCATATATGCGTCGAGCAAACGTAATGGTGAGTGGCATCCGACTAGAGAACACTAATGGTCAGATCCTAACCTTGGGTGAAGTGCGAATAAGACTTCACGGCGAGACACGTCCGTGCGGGAAGATGGACGCTCAGGTCCCGGGCCTCACCGCGGCTCTCGAACCGAACTGGAATGGAGGTGCTTACGGAGTAGTCCTGAATGACGGGCGGTTGTGTGTCGGCGATGAGGCCTCTATCGGTCCAGACTCAAGGGACTAACGGATTCCCGATAGTACCGCTATTCCCCGGCCACCTCTCCTAGTAAACCAATCGAGTCCCTAAGCTGACGGTCACTCAGATACGGAGCAGGACCAAACCGTAACACGTTCGCCCGGTAGTCGGTGCGCACTCCGCGGCCGAGTAACCCTTCGAACAAGCTTCCCGCCTCCGCGCACTCTAGAGCGAGAAAGCCACCGCGCTCCTCCAAGGATACCTCCGACTTGAGTTGGGCTATCTCAGGATCTAGACCGAGAGCCAGAAATTCCTCGCATAGCAGCCCTACTTGGTGCTGACTAATCTTTCGGAGACGCTCCGCCGTAAGCCCTTGAGCACGAAAGAAGTCCATAACAGCTGCACCTCTGTACTGCGAAGTCGGATCGTATGTAGAGCCCGCAAAGCGAGCGGCACCAGCACCGTATTGCACCTCACCGGGAATTTGCTGATCAGCCAGCTCCGCAAATTCAGAAAACCAACCGGTGAATACAGGTCGCATCCTACAATCAGGGGGCACCCGCAGGGCACAATTACCCTCCCCAAGCTGGAGATACTTGTAGCCACCACCCACGACAAACGCTCCCTCAATCCCCTCCATTGGGAACGGAACGGCCCCTAGTGAGTGATACGAGTCCACCAAGAGCTCAGATCCATGCCGCGCGCACGCATCAGCCACAAACGGGAGGTTAGGCACAATCAAACCAGTCCCAAACAGTACAGACGACACCATAACACATGCTGTCCGATCATCTATCTGGGCCGCTAGCCGCTCCGCTAAATCGCGCACCGGTTCTGCTGGCACTTTAACGATGTCCAGACCGGACTCGGCCAGTCGATCAAGCTGACGGCGAATCGAATGGAACTCTCCATCCGTAGTTACGATGCGAGGACGTTCCCTCAACGGGAGCGCGGACAAAAAGCGAGCCACGAGCGCATGCGTATTGGTATCTAGGGTTATATCTCCAGAACAATCGCTCATCAGAGCACGGTAGCCTTCCGTCACCTGCTCAACCTTCTCTGCCACCACACTCCACTTCCCATCCAGCATCTCCGCTGCATCGAGCCAGGCCTGTCTTTGTCCTTCTAACGCAACGTCTGGCCACGCCTGGTGAGAGTGGCCAGTCAGAAAGAGTCGGTTCGCTACATCGAAGTGAGTGTAGTGAACCGAGAGTGGAGCCGGGTGGTCGAACCCATCAAGCATGTCGTTCATATCTCAGAGCTGTGACCGGATCTCCCAAAGATCCGGGAAAAACGGGCGATTCAAGGTCGTGTGCAGATACGCGGAGCCGGCTGAACCACCAGTACCCTGTTTTGACCCGATGGTACGCTCAACCATTTTCACGTGCCGATATCGCCACTCCTGAAAGCCCTCATCTAGATCCACTAGGCGCTCGCAAACCTCCACATTCCGCGAGTCGTTCTTGTACACATCTACTAACACAGACTGAAGTTCCTTCGACGGTTCTATCGGTGAGGTGACATCCCGCGTCAGCTGACCTTCGGGCAGTTTGTACCCTTGTCCCGCCAAGTATTCCAGAAC
>DLTN01000033.1:12295-21898 GCA_002500925.1 Gemmatimonadales bacterium UBA7835
GAATCCCAAAGCGTCGGTGCTGACCACCGAGCCTCGAGCATGTCTCTTGCACGAGACCCCTCTGGAAAACGATCGACGGAAGCCCGTGATTTTCTTCCGAGTATGAATTCCAGCGCTCGGAACTGATCGCTCTGGAACCCTGACGCTCGATCAAGGTGCTCCCGGAAGGTTAAGAACTCAGTCGGGGTCATAGTCTCCAGAACATCGAGCTGGTGTACCAGGACCTTCAGGATCGTCAGGACACGCTTCAGGGTGTGCTGCGCTCGCGAGGTGTCGCCCTCCTGCAGCAACCTCTGGCAGTAATCGACTTCATGGAGCACGACCTTGAACCAGAGCTCATAAACTTGATGGATCACAATGAACAACATCTCATCATGCTCGACATCGTCCCGCGGCTCCTGCAGGCTCAGGAGTTCATCAATATTCAGATACTGCCCGTACGTCACAGCCTCAGACATAGGCCTCCTTAATATGAGAACGGCCGAACAAAAGCCTGATTACAAGTCATAACCACACGAGAGCAAAAGTCGTAACGAGACCAGCGGACTTGAATGTGCAAGATAAAACTCAATTGATACGCTCGGGTCGTCCGCACTCCCACCAAGCTAGACATCTATGCCTATTCACCACCGAAATGGAATTCAAACCTAGGCGTGTATCGCGCAACCGACTTGTATTGATTTGGCCAATCGAGCTGATACCCAAGCATATGGGCGGCATGCCGCGTCCAATACGGATCAAAAAGGTGTGCTCTTGCGATCATGCATAGATCTGCCCGGCCTGCCGCTACGATCGTGTTCACATCCATCCACGACGAAATGTTACCCACAGCCATGGTTGCCATACCTACCTCGTGACGAACCTGATCGGCAAAAGGAGTCTGGTACAGACGGCCATATCGAGGCTCCTGGTGAGGGACCGTCTGCCCGGACGAAACGTCGACCACGTCACACTTGTGTTCCTTCAAAAGCCGGGCGATTTCAACGGTGTCAGCGGGCTCAATCCCCCCAGGAGCCCAGTCGACCGCACTCAGCCGGACGCTCATGGGTTTTGCGTCCGGCCAGTTCGCACGACACGCGTCGAAGACCTCAAGCGGGAAACGCATTCGATTTTCTAATGGGCCACCATACTCGTCACACCGCTTGTTGGTTAGCGGTGACAGAAACGAAGCGAGCAAATACCCGTGAGCCATGTGTATCTCTAGTAGGTCGAAGCCGGCATCAGCGGCATATCCGGTCGCTCTCACATAGTCTGAAATCGCATCATCCATATCTAACCGTGACATCTCACGGGGTGTCTGACTGAGCTCCGGGAAATAGGGGATCGGTGACGCCGAAACTAGGTCCCAATTACCCTCTTCCAAGGGCTCACTATCTCCTTGCCAAGGGTTCTTAGTAGAGCCTTTGCGCCCGGCATGGCCCAGCTGCATCGCGATCTTCGCCGGGGTCTGCTCATGAATGAAATCGACGATCCGACCCCAAGCGTCCACATGTTCAGGCCTGTAAAGGCCGGCACACCCTGGAGAAATCCGTCCCTCAGATGAAACGTCCGTCATTTCAGCGAAAACAAGCCCCGCTCCACCTATCGCACGGCTCCCCAAGTGCTGGAGGTGCCAGTCTCCTACAAGACCGTCCTGCGCAGTGTACTGACACATCGGTGACACGACCACTCTATTGGATAGAACCATGTCCCGCAGCCTGAAAGGCGTGAACATGGGCGGAGGCCCAGGACCAAGTGGCACTTTTTGTCCCGACTGACGCTCTGACTCTGACGCGACAAAGTCATCAACCCGCGCTAGGAACTGTGGGTCCCGCGCCCTGAGATCTTCATGGGTGATTCGCAGGCTTCTGGTAAGGAGCGTAAAGGTGAATTGAGCTGGATCCAGATCCATGTAGCGCTCGGTTGCCTCGAACCATTCGAGACTTGCTTGCGCGGCACGTTGCAGAGATTCCACCGGCGGCCGGCGGCCAGTCTCATAATCCTGGAGAGCTTTCTGGATCGAGTCGCTGTCCTTCAACGCGTCCCGGAGCGCAATACCATCAAGCATGCCCAATCTGGTCCCCGAGCCGATCGAGAAGTGAGCCGTGTGAGCGGCGTCCCCAAGTAACACCACGTTCTCGTGATGCCATTTCTTGCACTGAATTGTTGGGAAGCTCCTCCACACAGAACGATTCGGCGTCAGTTGATGTCCTTCGAGTTCCTTTGCAAACAACGCTTCACAGTACGCCAGTGTCTCTTCTTCCGTTGCCTGGTCCATTCCAGCGGATTTCCAGGCCTCCTCGGTACATTCAACAATAAATGTTGAGAGCCCCGGCTCGTATTGGTACGCGTGCACCCGCCATAACCCGTGATCGTTTTCACGAAAGTAAAAAGTGAAAGCCGGGAATGGCTTGGTCGTTCCGAGCCACACGAAGCGATTCGGGCGCCAATCGAAAGTTGGCTGAAAGTGCTCTGCCCAATCATTACGAAGAGTCGAATTGACCCCATCGGCGCCGATGACCAGATCGTAATCTTCAGGATCCAACGAGACAGGTTCCGTTTTACCATCTCGGGTGATGCACTTGACTGATTGTTGAGGTCCAAGGCCAGAAAATTCGGACTCAAAACGAATATCAATACCGAGAGCTAGCGCTTGCTCTTGAAGAACACTCAGGAGGGTCTGTCGGCTTAATCCTGAAAATCCGTGACCTGTCGACCGCACGATCTCGCCGCCGTAGTGCACGTCGATATCATCCCAGTGAATGAAGTGGTCGGTGATCGCTTGATACGTCTGAGGATCCGCTTCCTCCACTTCACCGATTGTCTTGTCACTGAAGACAACCCCAAACCCGAACGTATCGTCAGGCCGGTTCCGCTCAAGGACGACGACTTCATGCCCTGGATCAACGCGTTTCATCAAGATCCCGAAATAAAGACCGGCCGGACCTCCTCCTACAACAAGGATCTTCACCTCATCCGTCCTCCAGCATCGCTCTTGCATCGGCGACCATCTGGCCGGCGACAATCAGGTGCTGGATCTCAGTGGTTCCCTCATATATCCGAAGCGCACGGACCGATCGGTAAAGGAGGTCGACGATGTGCTCGGCCATCACACCTCGTCCTCCCAGTATCTGGACCGCTTCGTCAATTATGCGCTGAGCTGCCTCTGTAGCGTATGCCTTCGCCATCGCGGCCTCCACCGAAATACGTTCCTGGCCTTTGTCTTTCTCGAACGCTGCCCGGTACACAAGCATTCTCGACGCGGCGAGTTCTATCGCCATCCTTCCGAGCTTCTCTTGAATCAGCTGGAATTCTGCTAACGGTTTTCCAAATTGCTTTCGCTCGAGAGAGTGGCTCAAGGCCTCTCGCACGGCTCGTTCTGCCATACCACAGGCAGCGGCTCCCACCGTAGGCCGGAGTTGATCGAGGGTCGCCATAGCAAGCATAAAACCACGTCCTTCCTCCCCCACCAGGTGATCGGCCGGAATCCGACATTCTTCGAAGGCCAGTTCCCCGAGAGGATGCGGTGCGCTCATCACCTGCGCACCCGCAAAACGTAGACCCTCGGCTTCTGCGGGAACCAGGAACGCACTCAGGCCTCGACTCCCTTTATCCGGGTCAGTCGAAGCGAAAACAATGTAAAAGTCTGCGATTCCGGCGTTGCTTATATACCACTTATGGCCGTTGATCACCCATGTATCACCATCCCTTTTCGCACTTGTCTTCACCGAAGCCACATCCGATCCAGATTCAGGCTCCGTGATCGCAAAGCCACCCATCAGAGCACCTTGCAGAGCCGGACCGGCCCATTGCGCCTGCTGTGCATCGGTCCCGGCAATCAGCAACGGTGTGATGCCTAACCCCTGTAAGGCCCATACCGCATCGGCTAAAGGTGAAGCTGACGCAATGGTTTCACGTGTCAGACATGCTCCTCTCAGGTCCCGGTCCCCAATCGGAGCGTAAAGCCCTGCCTTCCCCATTAGGCCAAGTAGTTCACGTGCCTCCATGCGGCCAGCCTCATCTGTGTCAGGGGGGTGACGCCCAAGAAGAGTCCGCGACGCAAACGTCGACACTTCGACTGCCCACGAGTGATGCCCGCTCTCCAAGAAAGCTCGGACTGTATGAGTATCTGACATGTGGACCGCTCCGTCGCTCGTTAGAGAAAGTGCGGGTCTCGTTTTTCAACGAACGCGTCATAGGATTCGCGAAAGTCCGGGTGCAGCATCAGAGCTGCCTGTATCTGCGCCTCAGCCTCGAGCGCACTCGCTAGGTCCATACTTGCTTCGCGATTTAAAGCATCCTTGGTGATTTCAAGGGCGAAGGCCGGACCTCTCGCAAGCTTCTCGGCAAGCTCCGTGGCCGCCTGCAGCGCCTCGCCATCCGGAACGACCCGATTGTAAAGACCTGCCCGGTGTGCTTCTGCAGCGCTCATGAAATCTCCTGTCATAAGCAACTCGCTGGCTTTACCTGATCCGACAATACGAGGAAGCATCCACGCCGCACCCATATCGGCTCCCGATAGGCCCACACGAGTGAAGAGATAGGCGATCTTGGCTGATTCTGCGCCGATGCGGATGTCACAAGCTGTGGCTATCACCGCCCCGGCACCCGCGACCGTCCCATTGAGTGCTCCTATCACAGGTTTCCGACATCGTCGCATCGCCAGGATCAGGTCACAGGTCATCCGCGTGAACTCGAGCAGGCCGCGCATGTCCCTCTCGAATAGCCGACCAATTATGTCCTCGACATCCCCTCCGGAGCAGAACCCGCGACCAGCACCCGTTATTACTACGACACGCGCATCCTCTTCGTCGCTCAGCACCCGGAAAGCACGCCGAAGTTCGTCGTACGCCTCAAACGTCAACGCATTAAGTCGCTCCGGTCTGTTAAGGGTTATCGTTGCAACACCCGTTGCGACATCCAACACATACTCGAACGACTTGGGCTCGAACATCAAATCACCGCCGTGGCTTCGATTTCGACTTTTGCGATAGGGTCTACCAAGCGCGACACCTCAACAAGGGACATCGCCGGGTAGTGTCGGCCCATCTCCGCACGCCATATCACTCCGATCGCCTTACGACCCTCACGATATGCGACGAGATCTGTCACAAACACGGTCATCCGTCCTATCGACTCCGCTGCGCCTCCAGCTTCCCGCACTACGGACAATGTCTTAGCCAAAGCAATCTCAAATTGGCGAACGAAATCTTCTTCGACGACGGAGCCCTGCGCGGTGGCAGCGTCCTGGCCAGCTACAAAAAGGATGCGGCCACCAGCCGGCGCTAACATCCCGTTCGTCCATCCTTTGGGTGGACCTAGCTCACTCGGGTTGATGCCTTCCCATCCAGAATTTTCGTCCATCATTCCGAATCCGAGCCGTCGATAACGACGAGCTCACCGTTAGGTGCATCGGACCCCGCGTTACACAACCGAACAATCTCCCGGGTCACTTCAGACATATGAATCAAGCGAGCCTGTGAGGCCTCTTCCAATACCGAGTTCAATGACTCCTCCCTGGATTTTCCAGTGTGGTGCATAACCCTAGAGATGGTCTCATCCGTTAGTGGCGTATCAACATACCCCGGACAAACCGCGTTTACCGTGATACCGGAACCCACCGCCTCTGCGGCCATCGCACGGGTGAACCCCACTACAGCATGCTTCGCAGCAGTGTACGCAGATATGTATTTGCCTCCACGAAGTCCGGCAATCGACGCAACATTCACAACCCTACCCCAGCACTGATCAGTCATACCCCCCCACACCGCCTGAGTGCACAAGAAGGTACCTGTGGCATTCACATCCATAATCCTTTGCCACTCGATGAGTGGGATCCGACCGAGTGGACTAGAGGATGCAGTGCCAGCGTTGTTGACGAGAATATCGATTCGGCCCATTGCTTCTCTTGCAGCTCGGACTAGATCAAGAACCCTTAGTGGGTCAGTAACATCGCAAGGAAAGTAGAACGCCTCGTGACCAGACGCCTCAAGAGATTTGGCGACATCGATCACCTTATCTTCACTCCGAGCAGCTAGAGTGACCTTCGCGCCGGCCTCAGCGAGCGCCGTGGCAACGGCAGCTCCAATTCCACGGCTAGCGCCTGTTATTACCGCACTATATCCAGCCAATCCCGTCAATGCATCTCTCCGTCAAGAATCGCTTCCGCAAGAAGGTGTCCCAGCGTAATCAGCGTGGCACGACCTTCTTCGGCTGTGGCTTCCGCCGGCCAACCGAAGTAGGCACGAGGCCCACCCGCATCCTCAAAGCTCTGGTGGCCCTCTTGGATCGCTGACGACAACGAGGAAGGATTGGGGGGAAGCTTAGCGGCCACATCCGTCCGGAAGAGATCCGGTCGTTCTGCTCGCACGATACTGCCCTCGAACTGGCCTGCATGGCATGCTCCCGTCTGAAATTCCTCCGAAAGGAGTGCCGCCACTCGTCGCCGAGACAGATCCAGAAAAACAATTCTCGTACCCTCTGGAGCTTTCTTTACGGCTTGGCGCAGAGAAGATAGGTGGGCCGGATCGAGATGGGCGTTCGCGATAGCCAGCGTGCTGATTTCCTGTTCCCTAAGCGAGGTGGCGATCTGAATAAGAAGGTCGGTTACAATATCTGCTTTGACGCCAATCGTCCCGGCAAAGTTACCTGCGAAAGGCGCTGCAGTGTAGCATACGGGGGGTAGAACCAACCCCGTCAATCCACTCTCCTCGAGCTCTTCCGCGCACGCTCGTGCCATGCCCTCGGCGATCACTACGTCCGTACCAACCGGCAAATGAGGACCGTGTGCCTCTACGGCACCCACGGGCACGATAGCAACGGCTGAGCGTCTGTCGAGGTCGCGAAGCTCTTCCCAGGTCATTTCAGCAAAAATGTGTGCGGGCATTCGACCAATATTGTTGCAGTAAGCGATTGACCTCCATTCTAGCGTGCGCCTATCGTCACGCCATGCACGATACACTTAATATCTTCAATCACTTCCTCGGCGACCGTGTCGGTGAAGGCCAGGGTCGCCGCCGCGCCCTCCTCACGGATCGTGGCGCTACCACCTATGATGAGGTCTTTGTGGCCTCCGGGCGCTTCGCTCGATTGCTCCAGGAAGCGGGGATAGGCCCAGGTGATCGAGTCCTGATAGCACTTCCTGATGGAGAAGATTACGTAGCCGCACTCTTCGGCATTCTCAGGCTCGGCGCCGTGGTAGTTATGGTGAATCCGCAGCTGCCCGTCGAACAGATCAGGTATTTCCTAACCTATACCGAGCCAAAAGCAGCACTGATAACATCGAGCGTGGAAGCTCCATTTACGGAGGCCATAAGTAGTATCACAGTCGAGTGCGCTCTCACGGTAACAGGCACTCCGGAATTTAAAGACCAAATCTCGGTTCTAAATCCGGATGTTCCAGCCTATTCCACCTCAGCCAACGACCCAGCAGTCTTCCTCTTCAGTGGAGGCACTACAGGATATCCGAAGGGTGTCGTGCAGACCCACGGTTCGTTTAAGAACACAACCTCCCTTTACGGGCAAGGAACGCTTGGAATTGGCCCCGATGATGTGACGTTATCCGTCCCAAAACTCTTCTTCGGATACGCCACAGGCACCAACCTGTTCTTTCCCTTTTCCGTCGGTGCAACCTCTGTGCTCTTCGATGAGCGGTGCACAGCTGACGTCCTATTCAATCGGATACTGAAGTTCAGACCTACAGTCCTCATCAATGTGCCCACTATGGTCAACAGTCTGGTTTCCCACCCCCAAGCTGACTCAAAAGACCTTTCGTCACTGCGACTTTCGACTTCAGCTGGCGAAGCGCTCCCAGTCGAACTGCACCGGCGATGGGATGACCTCTTCGGAGTGCCTCTATTAGACGGTCTAGGCACAGCCGAGATGTGGCACATTTTCATCTCAAACAGACCGGATGACGTGCAACCTGGCACACTAGGACGTGTGGTGGACGGTTTCGAAGTTCGAGCGTGCAATCCCGATGGCACGAGGGTCAAAACTGGGGACGTTGGAACGATGCGTGTGCGGGGTGACTCTCTAGCGCTCGGCTACTGGCGAGATGAAGAGAAAACCGCCGCCGCCTTCAAAGACGGTTGGTTCGTCTCCGGAGACATGATCAGCTTCGACGAGAAGGGTTATGTAACCTACGCGGGTCGCTCAGATGATATGCTGAAAATCAGCGGCAAATGGCTATCTCCACAGGAATTGGAGAACTGCCTGCTTCAGCACGAGGCAGTTCGAGAGGTCGCCGTGGTCGGAATCCCAACACGAGATGGATTGATAAAGCCGAGTGCCTTCATCATCGCTGAACGAATTGTTGAGGACAGGGACCGACTAGCCAGTGAACTTCAGAGATGGGCACAGGACCGACTCGAGCCATACAAATACCCCCGATCAGTGCACTTCATGGAGGACCTGCCGCGAACGCATCTCGGGAAAGTCGACCGAGGCCGCCTCGCACGCGGCGAAATTTGAAGGTGTGACGAACGGCGCGATTTTCGAGGGGCAACGACCTACAGACACTGTTGAGAAGGGTCAGTAACCCTTCACATCGCATGTGTTCTTTCTGGATGCTAGGACGATCGATTTAAGATGAAAGATCAGGTGAAAAAGAAGCTTGCGGCGCTCAGCACANNCATCGCTGAACGAATTGTTGAGGAAGGTGACCCACTAGCCAACGAACTTCAGAGATGGGCACAGGACCGACTAGAACCATACAAATATCCCCGAGCAGTGCACTTCATGGAGGACCTGCCGCGAACGCATCTCGGAAAAGTCGACCGAGGCCGCCTCGCACGCGGCGAAATTTGAGGTGTTGCGAACGGCTCGATTTTGGCGGAGCGAGAACCTAAAGACACTTTATAGAAGAATCAGTGACCCTTAACATCGCTTGTCTTCTTCGTGGGTGTCAGAACGATCGATTTAAGATGAAAGATCCGGTGAAGAAGAAGCTTGCGGCGCTCAGCACAGAGATTGTGGAGTGCCACAGCTGTCCAAGACTCGTCTCCTGGCGCAAGGAAGTAGCAAAGACAAAGCGGGCCTCATTTCGTGATGAGACGTACTGGGGGCGGCCTGTCCCAGCCTTCGGAGATCCGATGGCTCGAATCCTGGTCATAGGACTCGCTCCAGCAGCCCACGGCGCAAATCGCACCGGTCGCATGTTCACGGGCGACAGATCGGGGGACTGGCTGTATCGTGCCTTAAATCGAGCAGGCCTCGCAAACCAGGCCAAGTCTGTAGCTCGTGATGATGGACTAGACCTAGATGACGTTTTCGTTACCGCGNNGCGGCGCTCAGCACAGAGATTGTGAAGTGCCACAGCTGTCCAAGGCTCGTCTCCTGGCGCAAGGAAGTAGCAACTACAAAGCGGGCCTCATTTCGTGATGAGACCTACTGGGGACAACCTGTTCCAGCCTTCGGAGACCCGAAAGCTCGAATCCTTATCATAGGACTCGCTCCAGCCGCCCACGGCGCAAATCGCACCGGTCGCATGTTCACTGGTGACCGATCCGGGGACTGGTTATATCGTGCCTTAAATCGAGCAGGCCTCGCAAACCAGGCCAAGTCTGTAGCTCGTAATGATGGACTAGAGCTAGATGACGTTTTCGTTACCGCGGCCGTGCGTTG
>DLTN01000033.1:22218-23318 GCA_002500925.1 Gemmatimonadales bacterium UBA7835
GCACCACCTGAGAATAAACCCACGACTGAAGAGCGCGACTCTTGCGCGCAGTGGCTCCACGCCGAGCTAGACCTCCTGACGAGTGTCCGCGTGATCGTAACCCTCGGAAATTTCGGCTATGTCCAGACGCTTCGAGTGCTCGCTGATCGCGGCCTCGCTTTGCCAAGACCGCGTATTCGCTTTGGCCATGGGGTGGAAGTCCCGATAGACAAAGGACCTGTCGTTCTGTGCTCCTACCACCCCAGCCAGCAGAACACATTCACTGGGAAGCTCACCGAGCATATGTTCGATTCGATTTGGTCCAGGGCTCGGGTGCTAGCGAGACATCCTTTCGATACTTTTGAGCCATGAATCGATTTAAGAGTCAGCGACTCCTCTGCACCCCGGCAATCCTAACTCTTCTTGTTAGCTCTAGCTCACTCTCTGCTCAGCAGGTGGGGACTGTTCAGCTGATGGAGGTGACTATCGCCCAGGTGCACGAAGCTATGGTCGGCCGCACGCTGACATCGCGACAACTCGTTGAGGCATACCTCAACCGAATCGAAGCATACGATCGAAATGGGCCCACTATAAACGCGATCATCATGACGAATCCGAGGGCGTTGGCTCGCGCCGATTCTCTGGACCGAGAACTAAGCAGGACCGGTCAGCTTACCGGCCCGCTGCACGGAATCCCTTTCATCGTGAAGGACAACTACGATACATACGACATGCCGACCACTGGTGGCTCAGCATCGCTCGCGGGCTCAATGGCCGCAGACGACGCCTATCAAGTAAGGAAGATCCGGGAGGCCGGAGCAATCGTTCTCGCCAAGTCCAACCTCGCGGAATTCGCCTTCACAGCTCTCGAGACAGTGGGTTCGATGCTGCCCGGCTGGACATTCAATCCCTATCAACTCAACAGAGTAACCGCAGGATCGAGCGGTGGAACAGCAGCGGCGGTAACAGCCAATATGGGGCTGATCGGATTAGGGACTGACACAGGAAACTCGATCCGTGGACCTTCGAGTCACAACGGGCTTGTCGGCATCAGATCGACACAGGGCTTAACGAGCCGAGACGGTATCATGCCGCTCTACGCGCACAGAGACATCGGCGGG
>DLTN01000031.1:0-1004 GCA_002500925.1 Gemmatimonadales bacterium UBA7835
CTGGCACCCCCGCATTCGTGTCTCAGGCCCGCTTGCAGAGCTCGAGTTGGGACCGGTTGCGAGGAATATCGCTGGAGCGAGGCGGGCAGGAGATCGAGTGGTCGCTGTGGCATGAGTGTCGACCGGGTTGCCTCACTGGGTTTCTCTTTGTCTCAAGTGGAAACCCAAACGACCGATTAAGAGATCCGGAAGTTCGGCTGAAGAATGAGTGCTGGGTGATCACTAAAAAGTGTCTCTCACATAATCCTTCGAACTGTTTCCGGCATGGAGTCACGGTTTTACTCAAGAGTTCTTTGTTCTTGATGATTTCCCCAAATAAAACCCGAGGCAGTTAAAGACCACGTCAGCAAACTTATTAGCCCAGATTTCTGCCGCGAATTCATAAGGAAGAATCAGTTCCAAAAACTCCCAACCAATTGAAATAACAAAAAATATTTTCCAACTACTGAGTACGTATCTTCCGAGCAGGAAGTATTGGATGAGATGGATTCCTGAATAAGCGTTAATTATTTCCATGATTCCAATTCCGGCACGAGCTTTGCACTACTGAGCAGCCATGGATACCCGGATGAGTGCTTTGGTAGCAGACCCTGTATCAACCGTCTTTGATGCGTGTGTGCGGGTCCTACAGTTGATAGGAGACTTCACAGGAATAGGCTACGAGCTCGCCAACATCATGATCTTCGTCGTTCTCCATCCAGCTCTCACTGTCTGGCTGTTCGTGCTATGGAGACGTGCCTGCACTCGAGCTATAAAATCAGAGTAGGGTGTAGTTCGGTCCTCAGTTGCTAATTACCAGGCCGTTTGACTGACACAGACGGCTCTGGCCGCACCTTGAGCTGCTCCCCCTAATCCCTCTAGAGCCTTGTCCACTTCCAATCCATCTAACCAGTCACTCGACTCTATTGTCTCTAGCAAGTCCCCTAACCCCAGTAGCTCTAGCCGGTCAGCCAACCCCGAGCTCTCTAGCCGGCTCACTATGCCCTCAGTCAACTTTGTCCCCT
>DLTN01000031.1:1348-4640 GCA_002500925.1 Gemmatimonadales bacterium UBA7835
CTTTCGATCATCCTTAAGCAGTTTTGCAGGGGACTGAAGTGGTTATACAAAGCCCAAACGATTGCGCCCGCTATCAGCGCTTTGATCGCGAATTTTATGATGTCGCTCATGGAGCTAGTCTCTAGTAGTACGGATGGCGGAGGACGTTTTTATGAACTTTCCGGTAACCTAGATAGGTGCGGAGATGAAACCTACTAGGCAGCATACCGTATACTTGGTCAATGTGGTTAACAGATTTTTTGGTGGAGAAAAAATGAAGTCGCTCTGAGGACAGAAACCTCCGCAGCAGTTGCTGCTATATGGTGCCCTTGCACTAGTTCTCTACTCGCAACGGATTGAGCTCATTGCGCTATGGGGACTCATCTACGGTTTCATTGTGTATCGGAATTGGAAGAAGGGCTCTTCTTGCGAATTGTGAACTCGTGGTCTGGCTACTTTAGCTTCCAAGGCCAAAACTCTCTGCGGCCGGTCAGCACATAGTCCAGTGCCCAGCCGGCCACATTTGGGACAGCAAACGTTAGTGGCCAGATAGCCCAAACGATGCCTTCGTTGGCGATGTCTTTTAGGCCGAGGAGCAGGTAGCTCCAGAGTGCCCAATAGCCGCACCCCACTATAAATCCGGTCCAGTGAATCACGGTACCTAGTCGTATCAGCATCAATCGGCGTTGGTACCGGGCATCATGTGGTCAGGTGGCAGGCGCTGAAGTGCCCTTCGCCTAGTCCCACTAGTTTGGGCATCTTTTCTGAGCAGACCTTTTCGGCTCGTGGACATCGAGTACGGAAGACACATCCAGTAGGAGGATCAATCGGGCTTGGGATATCACCGCTAAGTGTGATCCTGTCCCTTTTGCGTCCGGGTTCGGGAGTAGGCACCGCTGATAGCAGGGCTTCGGTGTACGGGTGGTTGGGTCGACTGTAGAGAGTGTCGGCCGGAGCGATCTCCATGATTTTCCCCAAGTACATCACCGCAACGCGATCACATACGTGCTCTACCACTGCCAGATCGTGCGCGATGAAGAGCATCGTAAGGTTGAGCTCATCCTTCAGGTCGCTTAGAAGGTTGATGACCTGTGCCTGAACCGAGACATCTAGAGCTGACACGGGCTCGTCTGCAACTATGAAGTCCGGATTAACTGCCAGTGCTCTCGCGATGCCGATTCTTTGCCGCTGACCACCAGAAAACTCGTGTGGGAAGCGATCGAGCTGCGCGGCTGACAGCCCGACCTGCTCCATAAGCTGAACCGCTCGGTCAGGGTGTGATTCAGGAGGGCCGATGTCGTGAAGTGCTAGAGCATGACCTATAACCGTTCGGACACGTTCACGGGGATTCAGGCTCGCGTATGGGTCCTGAAAGATTATCTGCATCCGTGTTCGAAACCGGCGCATCTCTTTCTTCGACAGAGCGGTGATGTTGGTACCGTCGAAAAAGACGTTGCCGGACGTCGCTTCCTCCAGACTTAGCACCAAACGTCCTACCGTTGTCTTTCCTGACCCACTTTCTCCGACGAGGCCGAGTACTTCGCCGCGTTTCACGTCAAATGACACTCCGTTCACCGCTTTGACCTGATTAACCACCCTGTTCAGCGCCCCGCCCCGAACGGGGAAGTGCTTCACGAGTCTGTCGACCCGAAGTAGTTCGTCGGTCACGACACAGCCTTATCGGTTAGGTCCAAGTCTCTCCACCGGGAGCAACGAACTTCATGTCCGCGTGACCGAACTTCGAGAGCCGGTACTCCCTCGGTACAGATTGCTGATACGTGGCTGCAGCGGGTAGAGAACCGGCATCCGTCGGGTCGCTCGGACAGGGATGGCACGTTCCCCGGGATAGTTCGCAGGCGCTGACCCTTCTCGGCGCTGCCGAGACGTGGAATCGAAGAGATCAAACCCGCTGTATAGGGCATGCATGGACGCTCGAAGATTTCATGTACCGGCCCTTGCTCCACTATTTGGCCGGCGTACATGACGACGACGCGTTGTGCCATCTGCGCGACAACACCTAAGTCGTGTGTTATGAAGATGATCGCCATCCCAAGTCGATCTTGGAGCTCCTCCATCAGGTCGAGAATCTGGGCTTGGATGGTTACGTCGAGCGCGGTTGTAGGTTCATCAGCTATGAGTAGGCTCGGATTGCATGCTAGGGCCATAGCTATCATCGCACGCTGGCGCATTCCTCCCGACATCTCATGTGGATAGTTGTCCACACGCCTTTTTGGCGAAGGGATCCCGACCAACTCGAGCATTGCGATTGAACGATCTCGAGCTTCCGTTGAGGACATCTCCTCATGCTCTATCAAAACCTCGGCGATCTGCCTTCCAATCGTGTGTACTGGGTTCAGACTGGTCATAGGCTCCTGAAAGATCATGCCGATCTCGCGACCCCGGACCGCCCTCATGTCTTCTTCGTTCAACTGGGTCAGCTCCCTCTCTCTCAGATGTATCGAACCCTGAGTGATCTGACCTACCCGTGCTGGCAAAAGCTGCATAATTGAGAGCGCTGTGACTGATTTTCCGGACCCACTCTCTCCGACTATAGCTAGCGTTTCGCCAGGATCAACGTGAAAACTGACCCCATCTACAGCCGCGAGAGGGTCCCTTCCTCCGAGCATGAAGCTCGTCTGGAGATCATGGACCTGAAGGAGGGGCGAAGTCGTCACCTCAGGCCGAGCTCTTCAAGCGCTTCGGCCACACCGTCTAGGTGCTTTAGGTGCATCGAAGCATAATTGGGCGAGAGGACTATCCCGTGTCCCCCCGCCTTGTATGTCGCCATTACCGATCGGTAAACGATGTCTTTAGAGCACGTTGCGGTCTCAGGGCGTGTTCGTGGAGCGTCCACACCTATCCCCATATAAACTTTGGCGCCGCCGTCGACACCTTTTAGGGCGTCTTCGCATTGGCCGTATACGTAGGTGTCGGGATCCATACCAGTCGCCACTAGTTGCTCGTAGGGGGCCTCGTTGATACCCAGGATGCGGAAGAGTCCGCGGGTGGCTTCATTGGGCTCGAAGTCTCGCAGAAGGGTGGTCCGAAAGAATCCTAGCTCCCGGTCCCAGACTTCACCGGCCTGATGTTGGTAGGTGATCGGTTTTACGAAGTCCGCGTATCGGGTCTGCTCTGCCCAAGGCCACTGAGCACGCCTAATCAGGTTAAAGTGGTTTCGGTTCCAAACGTTCAGTCCGAAGGGAAGCTCGGGCTTGCACCATTTGACGAGCCCGTAGAGTTCCCGGTCTAGGTCTTTGTTTCTTTCGAGCCAAAACTTTTCCCAGATCAAAGCCTCTGGGTTATCGAGGAGAAC
>DLTN01000004.1:0-258 GCA_002500925.1 Gemmatimonadales bacterium UBA7835
TGAGAATGCAGTTCGACACAGCGAGCAAGGTGGCATCATCAAGGTCACAGCCCGACGTGTTAAGGGTGACTTCGTACACATCGAAGTATCGGATGAAGGGGAGGGGATTACAGCTAAAGCCCTCCCCCGGATCTTCGAGCGATTTTACCGGGCAGATTCGTCGCGAGCACGTGACATAGGTGGAACCGGACTTGGCCTCGCTATCGTACGCCATCTTATTGAGGGGATGGGTGGCCAAGTTGAAGCGGAAAGTGAATT
>DLTN01000004.1:620-6344 GCA_002500925.1 Gemmatimonadales bacterium UBA7835
TGTGAAGTGAGCGAGCAGCAAAATCCTGCCGGGACGGGGCTGCCGTCTCTCGACGAAGGCATTCAGGATCCGGCCGTTGGTTTGGCCAACTCTGTAACGCTGTTCCCAGGGTCTGAGAAGGACCCAATCGCATAAGCAATTAATCAAGTACCACATCAAACAAAGGTGAATCTGGAATGAAGCGCTTACTGACGATCTTGGCCGTCCCTCTTGTTTTGCTCGCTTGTGGTGGTGGTGAAGAAAGGATGATCATTCAAAATACGGGATCTGATACACTCCTGAGCGTCGCTCAGGGCTGGGCTGAAGCATACGCCGTCGTAGATCCGTCCGTGGCCGTCGCTGTGAGTGGAGGTGGGTCGGGTACGGGGATATCGTCGATGATCAATGGTACGGTTGATATTGCGAATGCCAGTCGCGCGATGCGTGAAAGCGAATACGAGGCTTCACGCGCTCAGGGACTTGACCCGCAAGAGTTCGTAGTCGGATACGATGCGCTTGCGATTTTTCTGCACCCGGACAACCCCCTTACCTCGATCTCTATAGAGCAGTTAAGAGGAGTTTACGGGGAGTTTGGCGAGATCGAGTCTTGGTCTCAGCTAGGGGTGTCGGTCCCTGGTTGCTCGAGTGATGAGATTGTTCGCGTAAGCCGTCAGAATAATTCGGGAACGTATGCGTACTTCCGCGAAGCAGTTTTAGAAGAGTCGGAATTCAAGCTCGGTTCTCGTGATATGCACGGTTCGAAGGACGTAGTGGACCTAGTGGAGAACACGCCATGCGCGATCGGGTACAGCGGTCTCGCTTACGCCACCGAACACATCTCAATGCCCTGTGTTTCTGGAGCGGAGGACACTTCTTGTGTGAAGCCTTCAGTGGACACTGCGATAGATGGCTCCTACAGTATCGCCCGCCCACTCTTCATGTATACGGCGATTCCACCGGAGGGTGCTGTTGGTGTTTACATGGACTGGATTCTGAGTGAAGAAGGGCAGTGCATCATTTTCGAGAAGGGGTATGCGCCGGTAACTGACGTGACCTGCGCCTGAGTTTACCTCTCGCTCAAAAACAAAGGCGAGGAGCGTCATGGAAGAATCAGCACAAGCTCGTTACGAAGAACGTGTGCATTCGGATCTCGAAGAAATCCGAGAAAAAGTCACCAAAGTAGCTGAATTAATCGAAAGTCAGCTCAGTGATACTGTCCATTCTTTCCTTGAAGGTGATATAAAACTCGCTAATGACGTGGTGCTTGGTGATCGACGCGTTAATAGGAAGATCCGTGAGATCGATCGTATGTGTCACAGCTTCATCGTGCGGCACGCGCCTACTGCGGGTCCCCTCCGCTATGTGTCGGCGGTACTTCGCCTCGACGTCGCTCTTGAACGAGTGGGCGATTACGCTAGCACGATAGGTCGTGAGATCATCCAGCTAAAAGGGCGTCCACCAGAACGCATAATGCGAGACGTTGAGCTGATCAGCCATCAGGCAAGGCGGACTTTGAGTCAGGCGCTTCTCGCTTTCCAGGAGAATGACGCCGAACTCGCTCAAGAGACCTACGGCGCGGCTGGTCACACTGACTCGACTCTCGAAAAGGTGTTTGAAGAACTCCTCACCGCGGGGAAGAGCAATGAGATATCGCTGCGTGATGTGTTCGCATTGCTGAGGATCATAAACCTTCTCAAGCGCGTCGATGATCAGGCGGAGAATGTGTGTGAGCAGACGCTGTTCGCAGTCTCTGGTGAGATCAAGGATCCCAAGTCATTCCGCATCCTTTTCCTTGATGAGCAGAATAGTGGACTGTCCCAGATGGCTGAGGCGTACGCGAGTCGAGCGTTTCCGGAGAGCGGTACCTATGCGAGCGCTGGGTGGAATCCGGCTGACGGTCTAAGCTCAAATGTCGTAAAGTGCATGGACCAAAACGGCCTCAGTGTCCGAGGTAAGGCGCCCTCGTTACTTCGCAGCGTCCATGAGGAGCCGAGACATTGGCACATCATCGTCGGAATGGAAGAATCTGCGAGAGAGAAGCTCTCACGTCTGCCGTTTCGCACTCTCTTTCTGGACTGGTCAGACTCTGTCTCCGTAGACGGCAGTGTAGAGGACTTAGATGAAGAGGAAACAGAGAAAGTGTTCAACCGTGTGAAGCTGGGCGTGCGAGACCTCATGCTAACGCTTAGGGGACCGAATGCCGGCTGACGTTCAGGGCGACCGCCTTTCCAGCAGTATCGCCACCGAGCTCAATACCCGCGGGTGGGATTGGTATGTCGATCGCGTCGTATCTATTGGAGTTTTCGCGGGGGGTGTGTCGGCGATCATCTTCATCATCGGGATTTTCGTCTTCGTAACCAGGGAAGGGCTCGACTTCGCGCTTGGCAGCCTAGATCTAAAAGAGTTTTTCACTTCTATAAATTGGCGACCAACTTCTGAGCGAAATCCTACGTACGGCATCCTTGCACTTATGACGGGTACGGCGAGTGTGACAGGATTGGCGATGTTGGTGTCTGTTCCGTTTTCGCTTGGAGCCGCCATCTACATTGCTGAATTCGCGTCGGGGCGAACGAGAGAATCGCTCAAGGTTCTCGTTGAACTACTGGCTGCCATTCCATCGGTGGTCTGGGGCTTCATTGGCATGTCGATCATGAATCCACTCATCATTGAGATGTTCGACGTTCCCGTTGGGCTGAGCGTCCTAAATGCGGGCGTGATCCTCGGATTGATGGCGGCGCCGATCATGACCACGATCGCAGAGGACGCGCTCAAGGCTGTTCCGGACTCTTATCGAGAAGCCGCTGAAGCCATGGGAGCCACTAGGTGGCAGGTGATTTTCAGAGTTGTTCTACCGGCCGCCAAAAACGGTCTGATGGCAGCGATCTTACTCGGTGTGGGTCGCGGTTTTGGTGAAACGATGGCGGTTCTCATGGCAAGTGGTCACGCGATCAATATCCCCACGAGTCCCTTCGACTCCGTTCGAGCTATAACCGCAACGATTGCAGCAGAGCTCGGTGACACGGCACGCGGATCGGACCATTACGGGGTGTTATTCACGCTCGGGATCTTTCTATTCGTCATCACTTTCATAATCAATCTCATCGCGGATGTTGTCGTAAAGGGTGTAGGTAGGCAAAAATGAGCTTGTTTGTCCGCACTGAACTGGATGAGCACAACCGGCGTGTCGAATGGTTGGTCAAGACACTATTTCTTCTAATGACTGTGCTGCTGATAATCCCCGTAGCCTTGATTATGGGGATCTTAATCCAGCGCGGAGCGCCGGTGCTATCGTGGGGCTTTTTGACCGAGGTCCCAACAAACGGGATGACTGCTGGTGGGATTTTCACGGCGCTTATTGGGACGGTTTGGATTGTCGCTGTGGCATTGCTCGCTTCCGTCCCTATCGGTGTGGCTGCTGCGGTTTATCTGTCCGAGTATGCGCCGGACAACTGGCTGACCCGGGCGATCAACTTGGCGATCATCAACCTCGCTGGAGTGCCGTCCATTGTGCACGCCCTCTTCGGACTCGGCGCGTTTGTCGTCTTCTTTGGGTTCGGTCGGAGTATTCTGGCGGCCTCGCTCACGCTAGCCGTTATGACTCTCCCTATCGTGATTGTCGCCACAAGGGAGTCTCTTCAGGCAGTCCCTCACGCATTCCGTGAAGCATGTTGGAACATGGGTGCTACTCGATGGCAGACTATTCGTCGGGTTGTGTTACCAAACTCAATCAGTGGGATCCTCACGGGTGTCATCCTCGAGGTATCTAGAACGGCCGGAGAGACGGCCCCGATTATGTTCACGGGAGCAGCTGCTTTCTTGCCGTTTCTGCCTCAGGGAGTGCTGGATCAAACGATGGCGATGTCGCTTCATCTGTATGTGGTTTCGACTCAGGTTCCCGACGTCCCAGACGCTTTGCCTTTCGGTGTGGCATTAGTCCTGATTTCAATGGTTCTAGTCATGAACGCGACGTCCATTGCCTTTCGAATTTATCTGCGAAACAAGCGTAAATGGTAGATAACGCACCGAAGCTCTCTGTTCGGAATCTCTCTGTCCGATACGGCGATAAGCAGGCGCTTAACGGGATCAGCCTCGATGTTTTCCCGAATGAGATATTCGGCATTATCGGTCCTGCGAACAGTGGGAAGACATCCTTCCTTCGAGCCCTGAATCGCATGGAAGAGTTTGACCCGAATATGACGGTTGAAGGAGATATTCTTTTCGAAGGGCAGGACATCACTGCGATAAGAAATGTCTATGCACTGCGGAGAAAGGTCGGTGTAGTTTTTCCTCTGCCAGTTGGCCTACCTATGAGCATTTATGAGAATGTTGCTTTTGCACCAAAGCTCGGGGGCATCAAAAAGAAGGCCGAGCTAGACGAGATTGTCGAGCGATGTCTGATTCGGGCAGCACTCTGGGATGAGGTTAAAGACCGGCTGAATGCCCTAGGCAGCCTCCTGTCAGGAGGACAGCAGCAGCGACTAACGATTGCACGAGCTCTGTCACAGAATCCTGAACTACTCCTTCTCGACGAGTTTTCGATCGCAGTTGACCCGGTAACTACGATGCGAATAGAAGACGTGCTTAAAGAGCTCAAAGAAGAGATAACGATTGTGCTCGTAACCAACCTTGTTCAGCAGGCTCGTCGTTTGGCTGATAGAACGGCGTTCTTTCTTGAGAGTGAGTTGGTAGAGACAGCGGAAACAGAGGAATTGTTCAGCGGAGTCGTGAAGGATCAGCGCACCCGAGATTACGTGGAGGGTCGGTTTGGCTGAGATCGCCATCGAGACTCGGGATCTGAATCTCTGGTATGGGACGTTTCAGGCTCTTTTCGACGTGAACATCCAAGTGAAGAAAGGGATGATCACGTCACTCATCGGACCATCCGGATGCGGCAAGTCTACCTTGCTCCGAACAGTAAACCGTGTGAACGAGCGTTTGGGCTACGTTCGCACCACGGGTTCAGTGGATGTTTTGGGACAGGACGCTTTTGGAGAGGACGTAGAACTGGCGCGGCTGCGAAAGGAAGTCGGAATGGTCTTTCAGCGGCCTAATCCGCTCCCGCTTTCCATACGCGATAATGTTCTCTTCAGTCATCGGATCCATCGTGGGAACGTAAAAGCATCCAAGTCTGATGAGGACGTATTACTGGAGGACGCGCTGCGCCAGGTTCTACTTTGGGACGACGTTAAGGACCGGTTGAATCAGAATGCGACATCGCTTTCGCTTGAAGAGCAGCAAAAGCTCTGCATAGCACGATTACTTCCGGTAAAACCGTCGGTGCTCCTTATGGATGAGCCGACCTCAGCGCTGGACCCCAAGGCCACAGCGGCGCTTGAAGAACTGATCTGGAGCTTCAGGGGGTCGTATACGATTCTAATCGTTACGCATAACATGGCTCAGGCGCGACGAGCCAGTGAAGACTGCGCCTTCATGCTCCTTGGTAAGATGATGGAGGTCGCACCTACTGCCGACCTTTTCTTGTCGCCGCAGCTGTCAGAGACAGCGGACTACATTGAGGGACGCTACGGTTGATCCACTCTAGAGCGCCGAGAGTACTTGGTGCGATGGAGTCTGGGACAATACTGATGGTGTTAGGCGACGGACCAATGTTGAGCGGAGAGTCACAAATAAGTTTCCGATCGCGGCAAGTGTGACGGTTCTGTTACAAAAACATACACGAGACCGTGACGCACCCCTCTCAGTTTTCATTGATGTAACCGAACTGTCACAAACTAGAGAAGGTTT
>DLTN01000118.1 GCA_002500925.1 Gemmatimonadales bacterium UBA7835
CCGACTTGCTTCATGTATTTCCCCTTTCTGTCTGCGTAAGCCACTTCGGGTTCTTCGTCACCTTCGAAAAACAAAAGCTGAGCGATCCCCTCTCCCCCGTATACTTTTGCTGGCAGCGGTGTCGTGTTGGAGATCTCGAGGGTTAGGTAGCCTTCCCATGTGGGCTCAAGGGGGGTGACGTTCACGATCAGGCCGCAGCGTGCGTAGGTAGACTTTCCAACACAGACCACCAAGACGTCACGCGGAATTCGGAAATACTCTTCCGTCCGAGCCAGTGCGAATGAGTTCGGTGGAATGATGCATTCAGGGCCTACGATGTCCACGAATGATCGATCGTCGAAGTTCTTCGGATCGACGATGGAGTTGTGAACGTTTGTAAACACCTTGAATTCGGGTGAGACGCGGATGTCGTATCCATAGGAAGAAATCCCGTACGAGATTTTTCCATCTCTTACCTGACCAGATTCAAAAGGCTCAATCATCTTGTGCTGCTCGCACATACGGCGAATCCACTTGTCACTCTTTATGGGCATGTGACTTCGGCACTCCGGGTCAGGGTTCGGGGCATCAGGATGGCCGGAGGTTAGGTTCGACCAGGGTCCTGAGCGAGGCGGAAGATACCTGTCTTCGCGACGGCGGGTCAAACCCGGACAGGTACCGGTCAGTCATGGGTATATATACCCGGAAAATGCGCCCCAATCTGTTGACACTCGAACACGGCCTCGGGTACCTTTTTGACCGGTGATCGAAGCTCGTGAACAATTTCACAAACCGCTAGGACACTCATGTCGGGAGCATATCTCCCCATTCTACTGCTCTTTGGGGTCTCGGTTATCAATGCCCTCGGCATGGTCGTAACCTCGCACATACTCAATCCGCGACGGGACACACCGCAGAAGCTCATGCCCTATGAGTCTGGGATGATCCCCCTAGGGAGCACGAAGGCACGCTTCTCCGTAAAGTTCTATATGGTGGCGATAAGCTTCATCGTCTTCGATCTGGAGACCATTTTCTTGATACCGTGGGCTGTTCAAATGCGTGAATTGGGATGGAGCGCATTCTTGGCGATGAGCATGTTTGTCGCGGTCCTGGCAGTCGGTCTCTTATACGAGTGGAAAAAAGGAGGGCTCGAGTGGGACTGATTGACAAGATCCCTGGTAGCGGATCCACACGTACTGAGGGAGGTATGTTCGGGCCAGGAAGCCCCACCTTCCTGACAAGCAAAGTGGACGCGCTGATCAATTGGGGCCGGATGAATTCGCTTTGGCCGATGCCGTTTGGAACGGCGTGTTGTGCGATTGAGATGATGGCCTCCGCTGCATCGAACTACGATTTGGCTCGTTTCGGCATGGAGCGGATGTCGTTCAGTCCGCGGCAAGCGGACGTTCTTATATGTGCTGGACGAGTTCCGTATAAACTGGCTCCGGTGCTTCGCAGAATTTGGGATCAGATGCCTCAACCGAAATGGTCGATATCGATGGGTGCCTGCGCCTCGTCCGGAGGTGTCTTCGACGTGTATTCGATGGTGCAGGGAATCGACACGATCATTCCGGTGGACGTCTACATTCCAGGATGCCCTCCGCGCCCCGAAGGACTGATATATGGCCTGATGATGATTCAGGAGAAGATTAGACAGGAGAGCCTCTCCAAGCATTTCGAGCATAGGGCAGAAGATCCGGCACTGGTCGCGCGGCCGCGGGCGAGTGAACAGGAAGTCATCGGTCTGAGCGGTCCTTTCGGTAACTCAACGCAGCAAGAAGAACTGTCGACCGGTGCACCGGCGGCCTCGACGTCAATCGAAGACTAGCTCCCCCGAACTTCATGGCTGACCAACAGAAATCGGATCTAGACCTAGTGGCTGATGGCCCGCTTGAGTCTGTCGGCGAGCAAGCCTTAAATGAGACATCAAGCGGAGACCCTTCTCTCCATCCAAGCGTAGAATCCCTGCTCGAAAGGTTTCCCGACGAAGTGCAGCGTTATCAGATAGCAGCCGGTGACCAGTGGGTCGTATGGGTGGGGCCGGATAGGATCCACGAGGTTCTGACCTGGCTTAAGGACGATGAGGCTCAAGCTTATGACATGATGTCTGACGTGACGGGTGTCGATTACGGCGGTGGTAGGCCTGTGGAGGTTGTTTATCAGATGTTCTCGACGATACATGGCCGTGCTCTCCGGATCCGTTGCCCGATTCCGCTTGAGTCTATGGAGACGGACTCAGTCTACGACCTCTGGAAATCAGCGGATTGGTTGGAGCGAGAGGTCTACGACCTGTTCGGTATCACATTCAATGGTCATCCGGATCTGCGTCGGATTTTAATGCCAGATGATTATGCAGAGGGACACCCACTGCGAAAGGATTTTCCACTCCGTGGACGTTTTTCTCGAGCGGAACAGACTAGGCTAGCGCTCACTCAGGACGTGGAGCGGTTCTACTCGACTGAAGACCTTAAAGCGGGAGAGCCGCAAGAGGTTGATACCGATGAGCTGAGTGCTGTTCCCGAGAACGCATCGGATGACTTGTCGGGGTCAGATCTAGACGACGGAGAGGGGCTCTGATGGCATCGAAGACTGTGGAGTTCCAGGTAGGCCAGGGTAGCGAGATGGGAGTGGGCGGCGGCGGGGCCCTGAGTCCGCTTGCTCCCTTTGATATAGACGAGCCCGAGCTAGGCACGGAACAGATGCTCATCAACATCGGGCCACAACACCCCGCCACACACGGCGTACTTCGTCTCGTATGCGAACTGGATGGCGAGACGGTCACGAGTGTCACGCCTCACATCGGCTATCTGCACTCGTCTTTCGAGAAGCTCGGTGAGTATAGGACCTGGAATCAAATCGTTCCGCTAACTGACCGCATGGACTACCTCGCGCCTCTTATCTACAACTGCGCGTACGTGATGTCGGTTGAAAAGCTGATGGGTATAGACGTTACGGAACGATGCAAGGTCGTTCGTGTCATCCTGATGGAGCTTGATCGGATCTTTGGGCACCTCCTGTGGTTGGGAACTACAGCAATTGACGTAGGTGCGTTTACGCCATTTCTGTACAGTTTTCAGCAGCGTGAGAAGATTTATTCTTTACACGAGGCGCTGACAGGTGCGCGGATTACGACGTCGGCTACTCGCGTGGGGGGGATGATGGCTGATCTCCCTGAAGGGTGGCTTGGCCAACTGGGGGAATTCCTCGATAACTTCCCAAAGACGCTAGCTGAGGTACACCATCTCCTGACCGGGAACCAGATCCATATCGGCCGAACTCAGGGCATCGGGGCTATCTCAGCTGATGATGCCATCAACTACGGCTTTACAGGGCCGAATCTCAGAGCAGCCGGCGTGCCTTACGATGTAAGAAAAGACCGCCCTTACTACGATTACGAGACTTACGACTTCGAGGTCCCGGTGGGCCAGCATGGGGACTGCTACGATCGTTACCTCTGCCGCATGGAGGAGATGGAGCAATCAGTCTCATTGATCCGACAGGCAATGTCGCGACTGCCAGGAGGCCCGATCAACGTCGAAGATCCAGGCATCACTTTGCCGTCAAAGACTGACGCGATGTCAGACATGGAGAGCATGATCCACCATTTTAAGCTCATCACCGACGGCATCCCGGCTCCCGCTGGTGATTGTTATATGCCAATCGAGGCTTCCAAGGGCGAGTTGGGGATGTATGTCGTTGCTGAAGAAGGTGACACCAAGCCGGTTCGGTGGCGGGTTCGCCCACCATCGTTTGTCAATCTTTCAGTGATCCCGAAACTAGCGGAAGGCCACTTGGTCTCCGATCTGATCATGATCAACGCCAGTCTTGATATCGTTCTTGGGGAGATTGATCGATGAGTGATATCCCCTTTAAGAACCCAGGCTGGGCGGGCAATACAGGAGAGTTTGATCTCTCCGAGGAAGAAGTGCGCGGCGAGGATTTTGTGGGGACAAGACCTGTCCACGGCGGGCATGCATCAGGTGCGGGTACGATGCCATATATGCTCGCAAAGAAGGACCCAGAAGGAGTCCTTTTTGAGGGTGAGTATCGTGAGCGGTTAGACAAAATTCTATCGCGATACCCTACTGGTCAGGCAGCGCTGCTTCCTGCTCTTGGGCTATGCCAGGAAATCCGGGGCTACGTGAGTCCTGAGTCAATGGACGCAGTAGCCGAAGTCCTGGACCTCTCGCCGGCGTATGTGAGAGGGGTGGCAACGTTCTACACCATGTACAACAAGCGACCCGTGGGAAAGCATCTCGTTCAGGTGTGCACGAACATCTCGTGCAACCTCGCAGGTGCGGACGAGGTGGTCGACGCATTTCTCACGTACACCGACACTGAGCTGGGTCAGACCTCTGAAGACGGAAACTTCACGGTGATAGAGGCGGAGTGCCTCGCTGCTTGCGGTTTCCCGACCTGCGTGCAGATCAACTCGCGATATTTCGAGAACGTGACTCCTGCAGAGGTGCCGAAAATATGTGAACACCTCAAATCCGAGCGGGAGTAGCAAATGGCATACCCGTACGTTTCAGACCACGAGGTTCGTGTCCTAAGTAAGCACTTCGGTGATCCGTCGCACCGTCGAATCGACACGTATGTGGAGCGAGGTGGCTACAAAGCGCTCAAGAAGGCCTTTGAGATGGGCCCAGCCCAAGTGATTGACGAAGTGAAAGGTTCGGGTCTCCGGGGTCGCGGTGGTGCTGGATTCCCGACCGGAGTCAAGTGGTCGTTTATGCCCCAAGACTCAGGAAAGCCGCACTATCTATTATGTAATGCGGATGAGTCGGAGCCTGGGACTTTCAAGGATCGGGAGTTGATTCGCTGGAACCCCCACCAGCTCATAGAGGGCTGTTTGATCGGTGCCTATGCCATCGGAGCAAAGCATGCCTACATCTACTGCCGGGGCGAATTCTTCGAAGCCAATTCGATACTGGCTCGGGCGGTGGAAGACGCATACGAAGGGGGTTACGCGGGTAAAGATATACTTGGATCGGGTAACGATATTGAAATAACGGTGCACCAAGGGGCAGGTGCCTACATATGTGGGGAAGAGACCGGATTGATGAACTCGCTTGAGGGACGCCGTGGGCAACCTCGCGTGAAGCCTCCATTCCCGGCTGCAGTGGGGGCGTTCGGAATGCCCTCCACGATAAACAATGTTGAAACCCTTGCCGCCGTTCCGCACATAGTGGATAACGGTGGTGACTGGTATCGTCAGTTTGGTACGGAGAAAAGTCCTGGCACAAAGCTTTTTTGTGTGAGCGGGCATGTGAATAAGCCGGGTAATTACGAACTCCCATTGGGCTTCCCGCTGATGAAGCTGATCGAAGAAGTATGCGGCGGCATCAGAGACGGAAACGCCCTCAAGGCGGTGATACCTGGCGGGTCTTCCGTTCCCATTATTAATGCCGAAGAATCAAGCAGGTGTAACCTGGATTACGAGGGCTGCGAGGAGGTTGGTACGATGCTCGGCTGCGCCTCAGTCATCGTTATGGATGAGAAGGCCGATATAGTCAAACAGGTTAGGCGGATGGTCGATTTCTATGCGCATGAATCGTGTGGTCAATGCACACCATGTCGCGAGGGATCATCATGGACGGCTCAGATTCTCAAGCGTATTGAGTATGGTCGCGGTACTGAGGAAGATCTCAATACTCTGATGGAAATGACGCAGCAGATGGTGGGAACGACGATCTGCGTGCTCTCAGACTCGGT
>DLTN01000098.1 GCA_002500925.1 Gemmatimonadales bacterium UBA7835
AAACCCCGGAGATGCTCGGGTCGATCGCACCTCTCTTCTCACATTTACGATTGACCCTAGTGATGCCAAAGATCACGACGACGCACTTTCGATTGAGCGCCTCGATGTAGACCGAGTTGAAGTAGGCATCCACATCGCTGATGTCTCGCATTTCGTTGATATTGGAAGCGCAGTTGATACAGAGGCATATGCCCGCGGTACCAGCGTGTACTTGGTAGATCGCACCATTCCTATGTTGCCAACGATTTTGGCTAACGACGTGTGTTCGCTAAAAACGGGTGTCCCCCGCTTCGCGCTGTCGGTATTCGTTACTCTCGATGCAGAGGGACAAGTACACGACCATAGGTACGAGCACACGATCATTAAATGCAGGGCAGCTCTCTCCTATGAAGAGGCTCAGGAGGTGATCGACGGCAACGCTTCGATTGATCCAGAGGTGGACGGCGCGCTGAACTCTTTGCTGGAGTATGCGCAAGCGATCCGTGCCCTCCGTGTTTTGAGGGGTTCACTAGACTTGGATCTGCCAGAGGTAGAAGTAATAATCGGCCCGAAAGGGGAACCCATCGACATCCGGCGCCGTCAGAGGCTGGAGACGCACCGTGTGATTGAGGATTTCATGATCTTGGCGAATGAGGTTGTCGCTGAAGATTTTGAAAAAAAGGGGATAGATGGGCTCTATCGTGTGCACGAGCCCCCGGCTCCTGAGAAGATGGAGAGGCTCTCCGAGACATTAACTCAATTCGGATTCATGAAGTCGAGGGGGCGTTTGTCACCTTCGGAGATGCAGGAAACCGTTTGCTCGGTGAAGGGGAAGCCGGAGGAAGCCCTGGTGAACATTTTAGTTCTGCGTTCTTTGAGAAGGGCAAGCTACAGTTCGGATAACGTGGGGCACTTTGGCCTTGGGTCACTCGGCTACACGCACTTCACCTCACCCATACGTCGGTATCCAGATCTCGTAGTGCATCGCATGGTAAGTCGGTGTCTAATACATGGTGAAGAGAGTCCATACCGAGATTCCGACTCCCTTAAAGAACTGGCTAGTCATTGCAGTGTCCGTGAACAAGCAGCGGTAGAGGCTGAGAGGGAGAGCGTAGCGTTCATGAAGACCGGGTTCATGGAGAGCCGTCTGGGTGAGGAGTACAGGGGCCAAATCACAGGTGTTGCAGCTTTTGGGCTCTTCGTAACCCTAGATGACATTTTCATCGAAGGGATGATTCCAGTTGCTACAATGATGGACGATTATTACCGCTTCGAGGAGTCTGATTACGCGTTAGTCGGTGAGCGCGGCCACCGAAGATTTCGGCTTGGTGACAGTGTGTCGGTCCAAGTCGCTCGGGTCGACATCGGTCGGAGGCAAACCGAGTTCGCGCTTCTGGAGAATTCGGGGCTCTAGCCCGAGGGTTGATCTGTCCGTAAACGCAACGGAGGCAGGGCCTCACTTTAATGAATGCGAGCTAAGTCCATGGATACCCTTCAAGGCTCCCAATCTACCCCGTATATTGATGGTCGATCGCCCCAAGCAGTCGTCTTGAACGGACCCCTTCTCGCATCACTCTTCTGGTCGCACGCGAGCACCCAAGAATGAACAAGGAACAACAGCAGGAGCTTGAATCACTCCAAGTGAGATTGAGAGATCTCAGGGGGTATCTTTGACCTCGATATCCGTGAAGAACGTCTGAAGAATCTGGACGAACTGATGGCCGCGACGCACTTCTGGGATGATCAAGAGGTAGCGCGTGATACGATCGAGGAGTCGAATCGACTAAAAGCATGGGTCCGGCCTTGGAATGAGTTGTCCTCTGAGGCTGATGACCTGAGCGCCTTGGTAGAACTCCTGCTGACCGAAGAGGATCCTGATCTTGATAAGGAACTCGGGGTGGGCCTGAAGGCTCTCGCTGCAGGGGTCGAATCAATGGAGCTCCGAACTATGCTTCAAGGGGAAGACGACCACCGCGAAGCCATTGTAACACTTCAGCCCGGGGCGGGTGGGCTCGAGTCACAGGACTGGGCGGAAATGCTGTTGCGGATGTATACCCGCTGGGCGGAGCGCCGGGGTTATCAGGTTACGCTGCTCGACCTACAACAGGCTGAGGAGGGTGGCATTAAGAATGCAACCATGGAGATCAGGGGAGAGAGCGCATACGGATACCTTAAGGCGGAAGGTGGGGTGCATAGGCTTGTGCGCATTTCTCCGTTCGATGCCCAGAAGCGCAGGCACACGTCATTCGCGAGTGTGTTTGTTTATCCGGTCGTTGATGAGAGTATCGAAATCGATATCGACGATTCCGATCTTCGCGTGGACACCTACCGGGCTTCCGGAGCAGGGGGGCAGCACGTGAACAAAACCGATTCGGCAGTGCGGATCACCCACGAACCAACCGGAATCGTGGTGGCGTGCCAGCAGGAGCGGTCACAACACAAAAACCGGAGCACGGCGATGAAGATGCTCCGCGCTGCCTTGTATCAGAGGGAGGTCGAGGAGAGGGATAAGGCAAAAGAAGAGGTGCAGAAGGGGATGAGTGAGATCGCTTTCGGGAGCCAAATCCGCTCGTATGTGTTTCAACCGTACACGATGGTTAATGACCACAGAACAGAGACAAAAATCACTGACGTCCACGGTGTTATGGACGGTGACCTCGATCCACTGATTGAGGCATATTTAAAGATGCTTGGAGCCGCGACGGAGTAGGCGATGTCAGACATTGAGCCGACAGAAGACCTCAGCCAGATCTTACGCCACCGACGTGAGAAGCTTGAAGAGGTCGTGAAGCGTGGTATGCAGCCATTCGCATACAACTACTCAGCCACATCGAGTACGATAGCAGCGATCGAAGGGTTTGAAGCTGCTGAAGCTGGTGGAACGCTGGACGAAGAGGGCTACAGCGAACCAGTGCAGATCGGTGGTCGTTTGGTGGGGTGGCGGGACATGGGCCGAAGCGTATTTGCCCATGTCGAAGATGGACAAGGTCGTATTCAACTCTATTTCCGGAATAGCGTAGTCGGTGAATCTTCGTTTGAGGCGCTCTCGGTCCTCGATGTAAGTGACTGGATCGGTGCAGAGGGCAGGATGTTCCGCACGCGCACCGGTGAAGTCACGATCCAGGTTGAAGGCTGGATCCTGCTCACGAAATCGCTGCGGCCTCTCCCGTTCGGGAAGGTGGAAACCGATGCGCAAACAGGAGAACGGACGGTTTACGGAGGTTTTCAAGATCAGGAGGCCCGGTATCGACAGCGTTATGCAGACCTCGCGGTGCATCCTGACGTGCGCGAAGTGTTTAGAACGAGGGCGAAAGTGATCACTGAGCTTCGCCGTTTTCTCGATGCAGAAGGGTTTCTTGAAGTAGAGACCCCGGTCCTCCAACCTCTATATGGAGGGGCCTCGGCGAGACCCTTTGTGACCCACCATCACTCCTTGGATCAGAGGATGTACCTGCGTATAGCAGATGAGCTCTACCTAAAGCGACTCGTTGTTGGTGGATTTGAACGAGTCTATGAGATCGCGAAGGATTTCCGGAATGAGGGCTTGTCCCGGGTACACAATCCAGAATTTACGATGCTTGAGTGGTATCAGGCGTTCTCTGATTATGAGGACCAGATGGATCTAGTCGAGAGGATGCTCGTCCACGTCTTAGACTCGGTCGTTGGTGAGAGAGTGATTCGATACGGAGATGATGAGATCCCCGTTACGATGCCTTTCCGGCGGATAGGCCTAGTTTCGGCCTTATCAGAGGCTATCGGAGAGGATGTTCACGAGATGTCACTCGAGGACCTTATGGGGAAGGCGCAGGAACTCGGGATCAGTGATCTAGAAGGGTCAGGGAGGGGCAAACTCATTGACAAGCTGTTCGGTGAGTTGGTCGAGCCAGGGTTGATAGAGCCCACCTTTGTTATTGATCACCCAAAGGAACTCAGCCCACTAGCAAAGGTGCACCGGGATGACGATCGCCTCACGGAGCGGTTCGAGATGTATATCGGCGGCTCTGAGATCTTCAACGGGTTCTCAGAACTAAATGATCCCATTGATCAAAGGGATCGTTTTGAAGCACAGGCAGCGCTTCGTGATCAAGGAGACGAAGAAGCGCAGCAGATTGACGATGACTACATCCGAGCGCTGGAATACGGGATGCCGCCCACTGGAGGCGTGGGAATGGGTGTCGATCGACTAGTGATGATGCTCACAGGGCAAACATCGATAAGAGATGTAATCCTCTTTCCGATTCTAAGGTCTGAAGAATAGTTAGGTGAATAGCCTGAACTGGTTTATAGCGAGGCACTACCTCCGGGCTGGTCGCGGACGGGGCTTACTGTCTCTTATCACCTGGATCGCACTTGGAGGCGTCACACTAGGTGTGGCAGCGCTCATCACTGTGATTTCAGTCATGAGTGGAATGCAGGAGGAGCTGAGGTCAAAGATCTTAGAGTCGACGCCTCATCTCTATGTGTTGGAGTACAACACGAGTCTCCAGGTGAAAGATTACGAGATAGTGGTCGACACAATCTTGTCGATGGACGGAGTGGAAGGGGCGGCACCCTTTGCGATGTCGAACGTTACTCTAGTGCTTGAGGGTGGTGAGTATTCCCAGCCCGCGTACCTCTTCGGTGTCGATATCGACACGTTAGCAGTCCCTGCTACGGAGATGGAGCGGCAAATCGTCGAAGGAGGTCTCGATCTCCGGCTTCCGGAGTCTGGGTTGCCACCGCTCTTGATGGGTTCAGTGCTGGCTGACCGGATGGGGATTTATCCAGGCGACACAATGGTTGTGATGTCGATGGAGAATCTTAAACAAGATGTATTTGGGGGCTTCCAGCCAACCCTTCGACAATTCCAAGTAACGGGCACCTTCACAACCGGGATGTACGAATACGACCTAGCTAACATCTATACGACGCTGCCCGACGCGCAGGAGCTACTTGGCCTAGCTGAATCCGATGCAAGCGGCATCGGCGTTCGTCTAACTGACGAGACTAAAGCGACGGAACTTGGCGCTCAGCTTGGACAACGACTTGGATACCCATATTCGGTCCAGTCTTGGATCGAGCGGAATCGAGCACTCTTTAGCGCTCTGCAACTTGAGAAGATCGCCTTAGGTGTGATTGTGTTTCTTATAGTGTTGGTCGCGGCGTTCAATATTGTCAGCACTCTGGTGATGGTGGTTTCCGATCGTACCAGGGAGATTGGTATTCTCAGGACGATGGGCATGACTGAGAAGGGAATTATGCGTGTCTTCATGATTCAGGGCGTCTGGATCGGTGTAATTGGCACAGCGGCTGGCACAACGATGGGCGTCGCCATTTCTTGGGCCCTAGAGCGCTTCGAGCTGATCAAAATACCTGGAGATGTCTACTTCGTGGATCATCTGCCTGCGACGATGGACCCAGTCACCATCGCCTTGATAGTGGTTGCAAGCGTCCTCGTTTCATTCGGTGCTACAGTATATCCGGCTCGTCAGGCGTCACGACTCCAGCCGGTCGACGCAATACGACATGGGTAAAAGCTCGGTCGTCACCGGGGTAGGGCATATACCTCTCGAAGCTCGCCGCGTTCATAAATCATTTCAGGGCGGTGATGGTAGAGAGCTTGAGGTGCTCACGGGTGTAGACCTCCGGCTAGCGAGAAACGAAACTGTGGCTGTAATCGGCGCGAGCGGAGCCGGTAAATCTACCCTTCTGCATATACTTGGAGGCTTAGACCGCCCGACTGAAGGTGAGGTGTCAGTGGGGGGCGCGTTACTGACTGGGTTAGCGGACGAAGAGATCGCGACTGTGCGGAATCGACGTATTGGCTTTGTATTCCAATTTCATCACCTCCTCCGTGAATTCACAGCTATTGAGAATGTCATGATGCCGGCACTCATCGCTGGATTAGATGAGTACGAGGCTCGCGGGAAGGCTGAGCTGATTTTGGCCGACGTCGGACTCTCTGAGCGTCTGAGGCACAAACCCAGTGAGCTATCCGGAGGGGAGCAACAGCGCGTGGCTGTTGCTCGTTCGCTAGTGAACGATCCGATGGTGTTGCTCGCAGACGAGCCAAGTGGAAACCTAGATGCCTATACCAGCACTGCTTTGCACGACCTCTTATTTGACCTCCAAGAGAGCGTGAACCTTTCTATCGTTGTGGTGACGCACAACCTTGACCTGGCCAAGAGGGCGGATCGAGTACTTGTAATGGAAGAGGGGAGGCTCCAACCAGATGCTATGGGGTAGATACCCTTGGCGGGGTTGCAATTGGACTGCTTCCGGAAGCGGGCGATGGCTGAGATGAAATGTCAACAGTGTGGGTCGTTAGACGCAGTCGTGCACTTGACGCAGATCGTCAATAACGAGATGTCGACTCATCACCTCTGTCAAAAATGTGCTGCGGAGAAGGGCCTCCAGAGCGGCGAGGACCCGTCCAGTAGTCATTTGTTGGACCTAATTGATAAGATGGCGAGCGGTCTTCCCGATGCCTCCCATGTGGAGACCATTCGATGTCGCTTCTGCGACCTCACGTTTGGAGAATTCCGGAAGACGACACGTTTGGGTTGCCCGCAATGCTACGAAACGTTCGGGGATCAGCTTCCTCGGCTACTACGACGCATTCACGGAAGCGATAGCCATGTCGGTAAGATATACCTGCCTCCCGACCCATCTGCTTCCGAGATGGAAAAGAGGCTTGAAGGCTTGCACCGAAAACTAGACAGGGCGGTCCAGGTTGAAGACTTCGAGAGGGCTGCAGAGCTTCGAGACGAGATCGGTTCTTTGGCTTTAGTCAAAGAAGCAACGTGACTGGATTTGGCGTCATCCCCGATCACGGGCTCGACTGGCTAGAGGCGAGCGGAGAACACTCAGACGTAGTTCTTTCCACTAGGGTTCGTATTGCTAGGAACCTTCAGGGGCATGCTTTTGGGTCTAGAGCCCGGATCAATGATCGAGAGGCAGTCCTCAGGTGCTTTCGGAAGAGCGCCGAGCGATCTCAGATGCTGAAGGGTGGAGCCTTGCTGGTGATACCTGAGGTGCCCGTTCGGACACAGGAGATTCTCCATGAGAGAAGGCTCGTAACCCGTGAACTACTCGGTCCAGAAGGCTCTGTGCCGGCAACAAGCGCGGCGATCCACTTTTCGGTCGAAGATCCGGTCAGCGTCATGGTGAATGAAGAGGATCACTTCCGGATGCAAAGCCTCCTCTCCGGCCTGAGGATATTGGAGGCTTGGCAGATTGTTGATCAGCTGGACGAAGAGCTTGGGAGAGAGATTCCGTATGCGTACCATCAAGAGTTCGGCTTTCTAACCAGTTGTCCGACGAATGTGGGCACGGGGCTTCGAGCATCAGTCTTTATGCACCTCCCGGGCTTGGTTTTAACGAAGGAGATTAGTAAAGCCCTCCGGGGATTGGGAGAGCTCGGCTTGACGTTCCGTGGGCTCTATGGGGAAGGTTCAGAGGTGATTGGCAACTTCTTCCAGATCTCGAATCAGACCACACTGGGCCGAACCGAAGAGGATTTGGTGGATGACCTCGAGCGGGTCGTCCGAACAGTCATCGAGAAGGAGCTTCACGCGAGGCAGGTCTTACTGCGCGACGCTCCTGCGCTCACCGAGGACAAGATTTGGAGAGCATTTGGGACACTTTGCTACAGTCGGATGCTAACGTTCGAGGAGTTGATGAATTATCTGTCCGGGGTCAGGCTGGGAGTGAGCCTGAACATTCTCCCAGACGTAAGTGTATACACGCTCAACAAATTGATGATCTTTACGCAGCCGGCGCATCTGGACCAGGCAGCCGGGCGGAATCTTTCTGATGAAGAACGCGACGCGCATCGTGCCACTTTAGTGCGTTCCGTTCTGGCTAACGATGGAGATGTTTCGGGCGCCGCCGAAGGGATTGAGGACAATGGGACTCCCTAGCGGCGCTGACAGGTTATGAATTACAACTTTACCGACCGAGTTAGGAAAGTTCTTGCGATGGCGCGAGAAGAAGCGATCCGCCTTCAGCATGATTATGTAGGAACGGAGCACCTTCTCCTTGGATTGATCCGAGAAGGGGAAGGTGTGGCGGCTGTCGTTCTTCAGCACCTCAGTGTGGATCTGGATCAGATTCATGAGGGTGTGGAAGAATCTGTGCGCGAGGGTAAGGCCACAATAGCACTAGGTGAGTTGCCTTATACATCTCGAGCGAAGAAGGTGCTGGAGTTCGCGATGACGGAGGCGCGTGACTTTAACCATTCCTATGTCGGTACTGAACACCTGCTGCTTGGTCTTCTCCGTGAGGAGAAGGGTATAGCTGCGCAGGTATTGAATTCCTTGGGAGTAACGCTCGATGAGGCGCGCAGCGAAACCATTAAGGTTCTTGGAGCGGACGTCACACCCTCGGAACCCGCCGGCATTGGAGCTGGTGATGTGATCCCTGGCGAGGCGTCTGGTGCACCCAAAGGTGACAAGAAGTCGAAAACACCGGCGCTTGATCATTTCTGTCGGGATTTGACTGAACATGCTCGCTTGGGACGGCTAGACCCAACTGTGGGTCGGTCCGAAGAGATTGAGCGCATGGTAGAGATTCTGTGCCGACGAAAGAAGAACAACCCGGTGCTAATAGGTGAGCCGGGTGTTGGAAAGACGGCAATTGTCGAAGGCCTCGCGCAGATGATTGCTCAGGGAGAAGTCACGGAAGGCTTGAAGGACTATCGCCTGCTCGCTCTAGACATGGCGGCTGTCATCGCTGGGACAAAATACCGCGGGCAGTTCGAGGAGCGACTCAAGGCCGTGATGAACGAGATCCAAGAGAGCAAAAGGGTGATCCTCTTCATCGATGAACTTCACACCCTCGTGGGTGCGGGGGCTGCTGAGGGTGCAATAGATGCATCCAACATGCTGAAGCCAGCACTCGCTAGGGGAGAACTACAATGCATTGGAGCCTCCACACTAAACGAATATCGTAAATATGTAGAGAAGGATGGAGCGCTGGAGCGTCGTTTTCAGCCCGTAATTGTGGATCCTCCGGCGGTGAGTGAAACCGTTGAGATCCTCAAGGGGCTTCGGGAACACTATGAGGATCATCACAAGGTCGTAATCCCGGACGACGCTCTTGAGCATGCGGCGAAACTCTCGGATCGCTACATCACTGACCGCTTCCTGCCAGACAAGGCCATCGACGTTATCGATGAGGCGGGGGCAAGGGCTCGGATTTCTAGCGAGGTGCCTCCGGCGGATGTTGACGAGCTCAAAGATCAACTTCGGGAGATCGCAGGCCGCAAGGAATCAGCAATCGGCGATCAAGACTTTGAGCGTGCAGCTCAACTCAGAGATGAGGAGCGTGCCGTAAGTCAACAAATCCGAGAGCGTCAAGAGGCATGGGAAGAAGTACGAAAGCAGCACCGTCCAGAGATCTCAACTGATGAAATAGCGTTTATAGTGGGGCGCTGGACCGGAGTCCCTGTTCAGCGGATTCGTCAGACTGAATCTGAGCGGCTCGTCAACATGGAGTCGGAGTTGCACGAGCGGATCGTTGGTCAGCACGACGCTATCGTGGCGATAAGTCGAGCGATTCGGAGGAGTCGCGCCGGACTCAAAGACCCCAACCGTCCGATCGGCTCTTTCATATTCTCTGGTCCTACTGGTGTGGGTAAGACTGAGTTGGCCAGGGCGCTCGCTGAATTCCTCTTCGATGATCGTGAGGCGCTTATCCGAGTCGATATGAGTGAATACATGGAGAAATTCACTGTATCCCGGCTGATAGGTGCTCCACCAGGTTACGTCGGATACGAGGACTCGGGTGCGTTGACCAAGGCAGTCAGGAGACGCCCTTATTCTGTTGTTTTGCTCGACGAGGTTGAGAAAGCTCACCCGGATGTCTTCAACATCCTGCTGCAGGTGCTAGACGAAGGGCATCTCACGGACAATTACGGGCGTGTTATCGATTTCAAGAATACTGTCTTGATCATGACTTCCAATTTGGGCGCCCGGGAGATCAGTAAAGGTGGTGGGCTCGGATTCCAGACGGCTGACTTGGATTCGGGCTATCAGATCATGAAAGACAAGGTGGCGCAGGAGATAGAGCGGGCCTTCAATCCTGAATTCTTGAATCGGATAGACGATACGATTGTGTTCCATCCGCTCAGTAGGGATAACATCAGCGAGATCATCCACATCTTGATGCGGGATGTTCATGAGCGTCTAGCTGAAAAAGAGATCCAGTTGACTCTAAGCGACGCTGCAATCGATTTCTTGGTAGACGAAGGATATGACGAAAAGTTCGGAGCCCGTCCGCTGAAGAGGGCAATTCAGCGACATCTCGAAGACCTGCTGTCTGAGAAGATTCTTCAGGCTGAGTTCAGTCCGGGCGACGAGCTGGAGGTTGATGTGAATCCGGAGAGAGAAGGCCTCCTGCTACGCGCGGAGCCCGCGACTAAGACGTGATCTCGTCAAGCTGGCATTCAGTCAAGGAGTCCGGGAAAACCTTCGTGTCAGCGTTGGTTTTTTTGTGTACAGTGACGCTGACCCTGCCTTTGTCGATCGAAGCGCAGGCAGAGACACCTGAAGCTGGCTCAACGGTAAGGGTAGATTCGGTCGAAGTGTCGGGGAATTCTCGAGTGCAGTCCCAGCTCATCACTCAACTGTTTGCGATCCAGGCCGGGCAACAAATTACGTACAGGGCAGTTCAGCGCGGGACGAAGGAGCTGCTGGCTACGGGGCAGTTCGATGATGTAGTAATCCGGGCGCGTGAGCCTAACGGTGCGGGCTTGAGCCCATACATCATCACGATTCAAGTTGTAGAGGCGCCCCTTGTTTCTAGAGTTACGATCGAGGGGCTGCAGAATGTGTCAGCTCGGGAAGTACGAGACACTACGGGGCTCAACAGTGGGTTCCCTCTCAGTCAGCAGAGGATCTTAGAAGCCAAGGCTTACATTCGTTCGGAATTGGCATCAGAGGGGATCCCCTTTGCGGAGATAACCGAAACCGTGGTCCCCACGGCCCGGGAAAATGAGATAGAGCTGGTTCTCAACGTGAGTGAAGGGCAACGAGTCACCATAGCGGAGATCCGCTTCAGCGGTAACACGGGGCTCTCCGATGAAGAACTGGCTGGCTCGATGTCGACTCAAAAAGAAGGCTTTTGGTGGTTCCGTTCTGGGACCTATGATCAAGTAACGTTCGCAGGCGACCTCGCGGAGAATCTCCCACGACTTTATCGCTCCCGGGGATACCTCGACATGGAGGTGATCAGGGACTCCCTGATTGTAGATCCGCTGACTGGAAAGGCTATCCTCGAGGTCAGTGTCCAAGAAGGAGAACAGTACCTGCTCGGTGACTTTGAGATCGAAGGAAACACGGTTTTCGAGGATGAAGAGCTCGAGGACTACTTTCGCTCGACCCGGCGTGGTGGCTTGCTGGGCACGTTAGGCCTCGGCGGTAGCGGGGGTCCTGCGAATGAAGAGGGTGAAACCTTCAATGCAGAATCCTTCAACGAAGCGATAACTGCGGTCGAGGAGCGTTACCGTAACGAGGGTTATCTGTATATCAGAGTAAACCCTATAGTCAGTCTTAACGAAGGCGAAGACGGAGCCTCACCGACTGTTGACGCAAGCTGGCAGGTTGTGGAAGGCACGCCAGCTATTGTGAATCGTGTCTCGATCGAGGGCAACGAGTACACCTACGAATGGGTGATCCGAAATCAGCTGTTTGTGCTACCCGGAGACGTTTACAGCCAAGACCGGTTGCTGCAGAGCTATCAGAATATCTCAGCACTTGGATTCTTCGAGGCACCTCTTCCATTCCCCGATATTGTGCCGCTGGACAATGGGGATGTCGACGTGACGTTCAATGTTGTGGAAAAGCAGACTGGATCCATCAACTTCGGCACTTCAATGGGCGGATATTACGGTGTGTCCGGGTTCATAGGGTACGAGCAGCCCAATTTGTTCGGACAAGCGAAGGCCGGTTCACTGCGTTGGGATTTCGGCCGGTATGTCAACAGCTTTGAGGTTTCGTTTACGGATCCGGCGCTGTTTCAGAGTAGGACATCAGGTACGGTCTCTCTGTTCAATAGTAGGGATCGATTCTTTCAGTTTGCGTCCGGGCGACGGCGCCGCTTGGGCGGAAATTTCCGGTTCGGTCTGCCTTGGTTGGGTTCACAGCGAACTCGTGTCTTTCTTGGGTATGGGCTTTCGCGCACGAAATACGAGCTATTCGACGACGTAGATGATACTTCGTTGTTTGGTCGCCCGCCGGGAATACAGAGTCAGTTATCTCTCGGAATTACACGGAGCACTCTCAACCATCCGCTTTTCCCAACACTCGGCTCTCGCCAAAACATCACGATAGAGCAGAATGGTGGTTTCTTGGGTGGTGATGGGAATTTCACTCGAGTGTTGGGGGATGGGAGCTTTTGGGTTCCTGTCGGCCAGGTTGGTGGTGACGGAAATCCTGGGGGAGGGATTCGATTCGCCTTGGGACTGACCTTACGTGCGGGTGCTGTGTTTGGGGACGCTGGGGCGTTCCCGTTCGACCGCTTTTGGATGGGTGGTGTGCAGTTCGGTCAGCAGTTGCGAGGCTATGACGAAACGACGATTACTCCTCTCGGGCTCTACCCCCGGCGTTCTGCTGAGATCTCGGAGATTGATCGCCTCGGGGACGCGTTCTTTAGCCTTACGGCTGAGTACGCCATTCGCTTGAGCGACCAACTTGGATTAGGCCTCTTTTATGACGCAGGAGGACTTTGGCGGGATCCGTCCGAATTCACCCCACAAAATCTGTATCGCGGTGCGGGTGTGGGGATGCAAATCGTTACGCCGTTCGGACCGCTTGGTCTGGATTACGCGTATGGATTTGATAAGGCCTCTCCAGGGTGGAAACTCCACTTCCGGATGGCTCAAGGGCAGGGTATGTAGAGTGAACCCCTGTACCTAGGCCGGGCTTCACTAGAGATTTCCATCGAGTTTACGAACGCCGCGGACAGTGGCGTGCCAACAGGACCGACGACTCTGGGACACTCAGAAGTTTTCGTTGGTAACGACAACAAAACGGGATAAAACCATGCGACGCAGCTTATTTACAATCGGCGCGCTTGCCCTCGTATGTGCTGCGGGGGCTGTAGAAGCGCAGACTCCCAAGCTCGGTTACATCAACTCTCAGGAGATCTTGGTCAACGCTCCGGGGGCGGAGGCTGCCCAGGCGGCGTTCGATGCTGAGATGTCCGGATACCAAAACGAGATCGTGCAGCTGGAGACGGAACTTCAGAATCTTGAGGCGGCGCTCCAGCAGCAGCAGCTAACTCTCTCGCCCGAGGCGCGGGCGAATCGGGAACAACAACTCCAAGCAAAATTTCAGGAGTATCAGCAGCGGACTGGACAGCTCCAAGAAGTCGCAAATCAACGGCGTGCGGCGCTTATCCAGCCCGTGATGGACAACATCACCGCTGTTATAGAAGAGTTGCGAGAGGAGGGGTCGTATTCTCTGATCCTCGATGCTGCAGCTGGATCGATCGTTTCCGCTGACCCGGCATTAGATCTGACACAAGAGGTGATAACCCGCCTGCAGGCTGCTGCAGATCCAGGAGTGGGGCCAAGCGAGTGAAGGGTCACTAGGCACCAGAGGCCATCCTTGGACAGGATCAGCCTAGGCGAGATCGCTAGTCTCGTCGGCGGCCGAGTCATCGGCAACCCGGGCCGAGAGGTTGTCGGTGTCGCATCAATCGAGGATGCTGGCGAGCACCAGATCGCATTTCTGGCCTCGAAGAGATACGTACGGTTTCTCGAGGAATGCAGTGCCCGGGCGTTTCTGGTCTACGAAGGACTCAGTGATACTCTGAGTACCCAAGTCGACGCGGTAGCCGTGGATGACCCTTATCCGGCACTTCAGCGATTGCTCGTCCACCTCCAACCCAAGGTAGCACTCCCCGTCGCCGTTCACGGAACTGCTGTGCTCGGCCCAGGAGTCTCGCTCGGGGCTGGCGTCTCCATTGGTCCGTATGCTGTTCTTGAAGCTGGAGTGACCGTCGGAGAAGCTTCAATTATCGGAGCTCACGTGGTGCTAGGCGCCGGTACCACTTTAGGAGCTAAATGCCGGCTACATCCACAAGTGGTGACTTACCAAGACACATTGATTGGGGACGAGGTAACGATACACTCAGGTGTTCGTCTTGGTGCGGACGGTTTCGGATACACCTTGGTGGAAGGAAGGCATCTTAAGATTCCCCAACTGGGGCGGTGCGTAATAGGTGACCGAGTTGAGATTGGAGCGAACAGTGCCATAGACAGAGGGTCTCTGGGGGACACTCACGTTGGTGAAGGAGTAAAGATCGACAATCTGGTCCATGTCGCTCACAACGTACGAATCGGCGCTCAGACACTCTTGGCTGCCCTCGTGGGGATAGCGGGCTCCACGAGGATAGGAGAGCGTGGGTGGTTCGGAGGACAATCGGGAGCGATAAACCAACTAGAGATCGGTGATGATGTGAAGGTCACCGTACAAGCAGGGATCACACGGGATGTCCCTGATGGAGCGACTATGTTCGGGTTTCCAGCACGTCCCCGAAGCGAAGGACTTCGCAAAGAGGCTTCGCTCGCCGTTCTCCCAAGGTTACGGGCTCGGGTCTCTGAGCTTGAAAGGGATGTCAACAGCATTTCTCGGAAGCTTAGCGAGGCCGGAGAAGGCAGCGAGTAGGCCCACGAGCCCGTCCTCATTATCTTTAAGCGTGAATCACCTACTTAAGCGTGAGGCACATTGTTGTTCGCCTTAACCTTCGAGGCTTCATGAGTGGCCCTTTACAGCGTTCCGTATCGGCGGAGATCACACTCGATGGCACAGGCGTGCATTCTGGCGAGTCAGCAAAACTGACGTTTAGGCCCGGTGAACCCGATACCGGTGTGTTATTCGTGAGGACGGACCTCGAACAGACCCCTTCGATTCCCGCCGACCTAGATCACGTGATCGGCACGGAGTTGGGTACTACGATCGGGCATGATGGGGCACGTGTGCTGACTGTAGAGCATGTCATGGCGGCAGTCGCGGCTCACAAAATCGACAATCTAGTAGTTGAGATTGACGGTCCTGAGGTTCCAATTCGTGACGGGTCGTTCGGTGATTATTTTGACGCACTCTCCGAAGTTGGGCCGGTCGAGCAGGATCGGGAAGCGAGTGTTTTGGCAGTCAGTGGTCCTGTTACGGCGGAACTGGAGTCCGGATCATCATATGTCGCGACACCTCACTCAAGAATGCGGATTTCGGCGACGATCGATTTTGAGCACCCGAGAATCGGACGGTGCTACGGCTCATATGACGTGGATGCAGGCTTCGCGGATGAAATAGCGCGAGCTCGCACCTTTGGGTTCGAGGCGGACGTAGAAGAGTTACATGGGCGAGGTCTTGCACTCGGAGCTTCGTTGAAAAACACAATCGTTCTCGATGGTAAGGATATTCTAAACGATAGCCTCCGGTTCGAAGATGAGTTTCTCCGCCACAAGGTCGGGGACATCATAGGCGACCTAGCCTTACTCAGTAGACGCTTGGATGCTCACGTGCTTGCTGATCGTCCGAGCCACGAGGGCAATATTGAGTTAGCGCGAGCGATTCGGACTCATCTCCGACGAAGCGGTCCTCCGGTAGCTGATATATCACGCCTGATGACCTTTCTTCCTCATCGGTACCCGATGCTCTTAGTAGATCGGGTGATCGATTTCGATCCGGGTCGGAGCATTGTCGGGCTCAAGAATGTCACGATCAATGAGCCCTTCTTTCAGGGTCACTTTCCTGGGCATCCGATCATGCCTGGGGTTCTGATAGTGGAGGCGATGGCGCAGTGTGGTGGGTTGCTTCTCATGGATCATGTAGAAGAGCCCGAGGAAAAGGTCGTCTACTTCATGACCATGGATAACGTAAAGTTCCGTAAGCCCGTGGTTCCAGGTGACACTCTCGTATTCGAGCTCAGCGTGAATTCCATGAAGAGACAGGTGTGTAAGCTGTCTGGTCGGGGCCTCGTAGATGGTCAGGTCGTCGCAGAGGCTGACTTCATGGCTCGAATCATGGATCGGTGATATGACCGAGCGGTCACCGATGACCGTGCGCTGCGAGACACGGATTCATCCTACTGCGATCGTACACGCCGACGCGCAGATCGGGGAGGGAGTTCAGATCGATCCGTGGGTCATAATCGGACCGCAGGTTACCATCGGAGCCGGCACTAGGATCGGGCCCAGGGTGCTCATCGAGCGTGACACGTCAGTGGGCGAGGACTGTACTATAGGGAACGGTGCAGCTCTTGGGACAGATGCCCAAGACATGAAGTATAGGGGGGAGCCTGCCACTCTGGAGATCGGTGACCGGACGGTTATTCGGGAATTCGCCACGTTGAACCGGGGAACTGCGGCGTCCGGAAAGACCGTAGTGGGTTCCGATTGTCTAATCATGGCATACGTGCATGTGGCTCATGATTGCGAGCTGGGGAACCACGTAATTTTGTCGAATGCGGTGAACATGGGAGGACATGTTCTAATTGAGGATTGGGCGATCGTGGGGGGACTCACTCCCATTCATCAGTTCGTGCGGATTGGTGCTCACGCATTTGTAGGGGGCGGCTCACGCATATCACAAGATGTTCCGCCGTACTGCAGGGCTGCGGGAAATCCTCCTCGGCTTTTTGGGCTTAATTCGGTCGGACTGGAGCGTCGGGGTTTATCCGATGAAGTTCGGAAAGCCCTCAAAAAGGCATACAGAATTCTTTTTAAAAGTGATGCGAGCCTATCTAAAGCCTTGTTGCGGGCGGACGAAGAGATTCAGGGAATCCCCGAGGTCCGACACCTGATTGAATTTATCCGCGCCAGTGAGCGTGGTATAACCACTTAAAAAAGAACGGGTAGGCCCAGGCGGGCTTCAACTAAAGAGGTTGATCATGTCGCTCATTAGGGCAAGAAAGCGCCGGAAGTCTAACTGGATGGATACACGCAAGGGGATGCCGCAAGCGAGACTGATCGGCTATCTGATAATTGTGATCTTGGCGATCTGGTACCTTGGCTGGGCCTTCTGACTGACTTTCAGCCAACAATCCTGGTTCTAGCGGGCGAGCCTTCGGGGGATATTCACGCAGCCAAGGTTGTAGCTGAACTCAGGGTGCGGAGCCCCAACGCGCGTTTCTTGGGCATGGGTGGGCCTAACATGAAGGCACAAGGTGTCGAGCTGTTTGCCGAGCTCGGGACGCTTGCCGTTATGGGCTTCAGTGAAGTGGTACCGAGGATTCGCTACTTCATGAGACTTCGGCGTAAAGTAGTAGCACTCATACACAGTGAATCGCCAGATCTAGTAATATTGGTCGACTACCCCGGGTTCAATTTACCAATTGCCAAAGCCGCCCATGAGCGAGGCTGTGCCGTGCTCTACTACATAGCTCCTAAGGTTTGGGCATGGAATGAGAGGCGCGCTCGAACACTCGCCACTGTAGCCGATGCAGTAGCTGCTATCCTCCCATTTGAGGTGGATCTGCTCAAAGAGCACGGCGTTAATGTGGAATATGTTGGCCACCCGCTTCTAGACCGAGCCACCAGTATTCCCTCTCGAGATGAGTCATTCAGGGCTTGGGGTCTGGACCCAGAGCGCCCACTCTTGGGCATCTTGCCTGGATCCCGGATACAAGAGGTCGAGCGACACCTTACCCCGTTTGTTGAGAGTGCTCAGGTGGTCGTGGACCGGCGGCCGGGTGTCCAGGTGCTTATCTCGCAGGCACCAGGCTTGGACGACTCTCATTTTCGAGATCTAGAATTCTCAGTTGTGAGAGAAACGCCAGCTCTAGTTCGGTGGTCGGACTGTGTCTTAACGAAATCTGGAACGTCAAGTCTAGAGACGGCGCTGGAGGGGACGCCCCTCGTGGTAGCTCATCGAGTGAGCTGGCTCAGTGGAATCCTAGCTCGCCTCTTACTAAGGACACGGTACATAGGACTCCCAAATCTTGTTGCTCACCAGCAGATAGTGCCTGAGGTTCTTCAAGGAGAAGTGAGTCCCGAGGTGATCGCGCCTTTGCTTTTAGAACTGATAGATGAATCCAGTTCCGTGCGGATAGGGCAGATACAGAACCTTGATCGGATGACTGGTCTCTTGGGTGAGGGGGGCGCTTCATCACGCGTGGCTGAGATGGCGATGACTCTCCTGGGCCGACATTCATGAAAAGTCTGCGGTTCAAGAGCGTGGGCGCCTTCGGTACTGGGCTTTTGAAGGGCCATTTCCTGACAACCCAAATTGAGCGTGTGGGTAGCGAGCATTACGGGCGATTTCGCGAGATTGGACAACCTGTAATGTTTGTTTTCTGGCACGGTCAACTTCTACCCTTGGTTCATTACCATCGCAATGAAGACATCGTAGTATTGGTGAGTGAGCACGATGACGGTGAGTATCTAAGCCGTGTGCTACTTCGTAATGGGTTCGGTGTTGTCCGGGGATCAAGCACCAGGGGAGGCGCTAGGGGGATCAAGGGGCTAGTGGATGCTGCGAAAGAAGGCCGAGATGTCGCCGTGACACCGGATGGGCCTCGCGGTCCCTCGCGTGTCTTCAAGCATGGAGCACTCGCTGTGGCTCAGGCCGCCGGTTTGCCGATTATTCCCATTGTTGTGAGCTCTACTTCGGAATGGCGGCTAAAGAGCTGGGATGATTTCATGGTACCTAAGCCGTTCTCTAGGATCCGCATCCAATACCTTGAGGCTCGAGCTATACCACGTGGGGCGAGTCGTGCGGATCTAAGCCTCATAGCTGATGAACTAGGTGACACCCTGAGAGCGGGCACTGTGGGGTGAAGTCAAGTATTCAGTCGCTGGCTTGGAAGGTGTGGAGGGGGCGTGCGGGACTCTTAGGTCGGATCCTAAGCCTGCTCTTGCTCCCCGCGGAAGGACTTTGGCGAATGGCCACGGCAGTGCGGAATCAATATTTCGACCGACAATGCCAATATTGTATTCATGGTTTTCCAGTTGTCTCCGTGGGCAACCTTGCGGTAGGAGGAACAGGAAAGACTCCAATCGCATCGTGGATAGTATCAGAGCTGAGAAGGGGGGGGAGCCGGCCTGCTATCCTGCATGGGAAATCTGGGGCGGACGAGGCGCTCCTCCATTATCACTGGACTCCGAAGGTCCCGGTACTGGTAGAGGACGATCGCCGGCTATCTCTAAAGAGGGCGAGAGAGGTCGGCGCGGACATTGCAATTCTAGATGATGGTTTTCAGCACCGGAGAGTTGGAAGGCAAGTGGATCTGGTCGTTCTGGCTGCGGAGGATGACTTTCCCTCGCCTCTGCTTCCTCGTGGACCCTTCCGAGAACCTGTCTCCGCGCTGAAGCGGGCTGATGCTGTCGTGATCACAAGACGCACCGCCAGCTACCGAGATGCTGAGGAATTGGGCCAGCGATTGCTTCCGGTTGTGTCTTCGGGATGTGTACTGGGGTCTCTTAGATTCGAGACTGCCAGGTTGACTCCACTCAGAAACTTTCCGGGTATTGGTGACATCTCTCAGGGGTTGGGGCCATCGGAAGAGGGGACATTGTTTAATGCCGCCATGGGCTCCGAGGCTGGGTGGAAGCCTTTAATCGAGAATGCGTTGGTCCTTACAGCGGTGGGCAGGTCAGAAAACGTTTTAGCGACTGTAGGAGAACTCACTACCGGTTCGGTGGACATGCTTTCATTTGCGGATCACTATCGTTTCACAGAGGAGGATGTCACTGCGGCTCGGGAGCGAGCGGGTTCGCGGCCGATTCTTGTGACCGAGAAGGACGCCGTAAAGCTGACCTCCTTTGCGGGGTTAATGACTCCGTGCTACGTAGTTGAACAGCAACTAGTGTGGGACTGGGGACAAAATGATGTGCGCAGCCTTCTACAGCATAAGGCGGTCACGTGAAGATCTTGGTTGTCACAGTAGGGAAAGTTCGAGGTCCGCTCATTGAATCCGTGCAGGAGTATGAGAAGAGGGCCAGTCGTTACTGGAAGATTGAGTTCATCTCAGTAGCTCAGGAGTCTGCGCGTTCAATCAGTCCTGAGAAGGTCAAAGAAGCTGAAGCCTCTCGGATTCTCAGCAAGGTGCCTCTGCAGTTCGAACTGATTGCGTTGACGCGCGAGGGTGAGGGGATAACGTCTCTAGGACTGTCCGAGTTCCTAGATAAGCGCTTGATGGATGCGTTGCCAGGGATAGGCTTCATTATTGGTGGCGCCTTCGGGCTTGGTGACGCTGTACTGTGTAGAGCACGCCACCATCTTTCTCTCTCGGACATGACGTTGCCTCACGAGATGGCGAGACTTGTCTTGGCCGAGCAGCTGTACCGCGCGGGTACGATCCTGCGCGGCGAACCTTATCATAAAGGCTGAAATGGAGCTTATCGTCTCGTGTACAACGGGGAGGGGTATAGTTCAGGACTATCTTGATAAAAGTCCCAAGGCGATCCCGTTTTACGGCCGCCATTATGCTCAGGAGGGTGCCTTTGAGGAGAAGGCATTAGAACTTGATCTCCGTTTTGATCAGGATTCCCGACGCCGTGCGGCCGATGCGCTTGTGGTCCCGGTCGGCGCTGACGTTTCGAGGCTTGAGGCCTTTGTCGAGGATGGGGGATTCATGGTCACCACCGGGCAACAACCGGGCCTATACGGAGGACCGCTATACAGCATCTATAAGGGACTCACTGCTGTTCGGGTCGCGGAGGCCGCCGAAGCTAAGCTGGGGAAGCCCGTGATCCCGGTGTTTTGGGTCGCGTCAGATGATCATGACTGGGAAGAGGCGAATCATTCCTACCTCATCAATACAGAAAATGAGTTGTGTCGGTTTGAGATTCCCGGTTCGGAAGGCAAGGACCGTCAATCTCTTCATCGGATAAAGCTTGGCGAAGAGGCAGACGGGGTGCTCGATGATTTTGTGGCATCACTGCCTAAAACTGAGTTTACGGAGGAATTGGTAGCCGTACTTCGGGATGGCTTCTCCTCAGGTAGTTCAATACCACAGGGCTTCCATGAACTGCTCCAACATCTCCTAGGCCGATTTGGTCTTTTTTTCACAGATGCGACTGATCCGGCCATTAAAGCGGCATCACGTGACCTTGTGCGCGAGGAATTAGCCACCTCAGGAACGATGGAGGACGTTCTTAGGGGCACCGCGGATGCTCTAGAAGGTGCAGGCTACGGACTGCAAGCTGCGATCATGCCCGAAGGTGTAAATCTGTTCGTGGAAGGCCCACGCGGCCGTGAGCGTCTCTATCGGGACCCGGCTGGGTTCCGACTGAACACCTCGCAAGAGGTTCGGAGTGCATCAGATGTTCATACGTCTTTTGACTCGGACCCAGCCTCAGTCAGCCCAAACGTGCTATTTCGCCCGGTAGTCGAGAGCCATGTTTTTCCAACCCTAGCGTACGTCGCTGGCCCAGGTGAGATAGGCTATTACGCCCAGTTGAGTAACTATTTCAAGGCGCATAACATAGAGATGCCTATTGTGTGGCCGAGATTCAGTGTTGCCACAATTGAGAAGAAAATCAGCAAAGTGCTCAAAAAGTTTGACGTAACGTTAGATGAGCTTCAACGCCCCTTTCATGAGATCGCAAGTGGTTTTGCGCATGATGAAATTCCCACTGAGAGCAAGAAGGCCATAAGTAAACTCAGGGCATCCTTAAGTGAGGGAGTCAGCGAGTTACAGGTGGCGGTAAGTGCCGTAGATCCGACCCTTAAGGCTTCTGCAGAGCAGTTCCGGAATCAGGCGTTCGGTACACTGAAGGATGTAGAGGCGAAGGTTGCGCAGGCGGTGAAGCGTGAGAGCACAATCGCCCTGTCACAGCTGGAGAAAGCACAGCTCCATTTGATGCCGAACGGGAAGCCCGCCGAACGTGTACAGGGACCTATGTACTACCTGGCCCGCTATGGTGGCGCGTTTCTTGATGCACTGTATGATCGATTCGAAGTTGACCTTGATTGTCCCCCTGACGCTGGAAGATAGGATGCGTCTGTTAGTCACCTCCTGAGATCCGTAGGTTTCGGCATGTTCCCCGAGCTATTCCTCATCCTAGTCATCCTGATTCCGCTGTTCGCTGTTGTGCTCGAATCTCCGGTCGCACAGGCGATCGCGACTCGCTTGGAGCGGCACGGCACCAATGGAGAGCCGGAGCAGACTATAGATCGGGTAGCCTACCTAGAGGCGGAAGTTGACCGCCTGACAAATGAACTAATGAGACTGAAGGAAGAGAGTCAGTTCCTTCACCGCTTGCTCACTGAGCGATCGCGCACCGAGAGTGGCGCCAACGTCCTATTGAGGGAAGAAGACGGCTGATTTGCCCGGCTTTGATGTGACTGGTAACGCCCCCGTTCCGGGATGCACCGATGAACCCGCAAGGGGTGGACGCGGTGCTGTCGCCGTTGGAACCGGCATTTTTATCAGCAAAATATTTGGCTTCGTCAGAGAGCGGGTATTCGCTCATTATTTCGGCTCTAGCGGGTTCGCTGATGCTTGGTGGGCTGCCCTCCGTATGCCAAACGTGGTCAGGAACCTGCTTGGTGAGGGAACGCTCTCCGCCTCGCTGATCCCGGTGTATACAAGCTTTCTCGAAGAGGGTCGGGATCGAGACGCCGCTAATTTTGCAGGTGCCTCACTGGGAATTCTTACGGTGCTGGCAAGCGGACTCAGTCTAGCCGGGATCGCGGTCGCCCCATTGCTAGTGAGCGCATTCTTTCCTCTGTGGAATTCGGAAACTCAGGAATTAACCGTTCTCCTAGTCCGGATTCTTTTCCCGATGACAGGACTCTTTGTGGTCTCCGCATGGGCCCTGGCCATCTTGAATAGTCATCGCATTTTTTTCATCTCGTTTGTAGCTCCGATGTTCTGGAATCTCGCGATGATCGGCTCAATGGTTGCCGGGTCCCTCTACTGGAATTTAGAAGGGCGCTCCCTGGTCGTGGCTCTGGCGTGGGGAGCCCTAGTCGGGGGAGCGATAACCCTCGCGGTACAGCTGCCTTTCTTGCTTCGGCACGTGACGGGAATGCGGGCTTCGTTGGGAAGGGGCGTACCTGGTATCGGCGAGGCGGTCCGGAACTTTATTCCCGTGGTCAGTGCGCGAGGGATAGTAAACGTCAGTAGCTGGATTGATATGATCCTCGCTGGTCGGCTTTTGCCCGGAGCCCTCGCTGTTATGGGCTATGCACAGACCCTGGGGAACCTACCCGTTTCACTTTTCGGAACAGGCGTTGCGGCTGCCGAGCTTCCGGAGCTGTCTCGGATGCGACTCCAGGATCGCACTGCTTTAGCTGAGCGAGTGACTGAATCACTGCATCGGGCTCTGTTCTTTCTTATTCCATCTGCTATTGGTTACCTCGCGATGGGAGACCTCATCGTAGGTGCACTTTATCAGACGGGAGCATTCGGTGAAGCGCAGACCCTGGTTACTTGGTGCGTTCTGTCGATGTATGCGCTAGGACTCCCTGCGTCAGCATCGTCTCGGATACTGTCCTCTGCATTCTACGCTTTACGCGATACGCGCACGCCGGCCAACCTGGCGTACTTAAGAGTGTTTATCTCCGTTGGTGTGGGGGTTTTGGCGATGTTCCCTGCCGATCAACTAGGGTTCTCGACTCTCCGATTGGGGGCGGCAGGACTCGCACTCGGCTCCAGTTCGGGAGCTTGGGTCGAGTACGTAATGCTGCGACGCTCGTTGACTCGCAGTATAGGACGGCACGGCGTTGCACGCGGATTAGTGCTGCGACTAGTGCTAGCCGCAGCACTTGCAGCCATGGTCGGGGTAGCAGTTCAGTTGTCTCTGCCCGCGTGGAACCCAGCGCTGACAGCCTGTTTTGCACTGCTGCCATTCGGGCTCACTTACGTCGGCTTAGCGCGCAGCTTAGGCTTGAAGATCCCAATCAGAATCTCGAGGCAGTAGCATGCCTGTCACCGAGGACTTCCTCAGCAAACTGTCTAAAAAGCCGGGTGTCTACCTGTTTCGAGGTGACCGAGATGAGGTTTTGTATGTGGGTAAGGCAAATGTCTTACGCACCCGCGTCCGCAGTTACTTCCGAAAAAGGGAGGACCTGTCTCGAAAAAATCAGAAATTAGTGGGGCTTATCTCTGGTGTTGAGACGATTGTCGTTGGGAGTGAAAGTGAGGCACTGATACTCGAGGCCAATCTCATAAAAGAGCACCGCCCCCACTTTAATATTCTGCTTAGGGACGACAAGAAGTACCCGTATATCAAGGTCACAGTTAAGGAGACATTCCCGCGGGTAGAAGTGACCCGGCGAGTGGTGAGCGACGGGAGTCGATACTTCGGTCCGTACACTACAGTGGGCCCGATGCGCCAAGCCTTGGACTTGATCAAGCGCATGTATACGGTCCGATCGTGTCGGTACGATTTGCCTAAAGACACACCGGAGAGAGCCTGTCTGGATTATCACATTGGTCGCTGTCTGGCACCCTGCGTAGGTCTACAGACCGAAACCTCTTACCGGGAAATGACGGATGAAATTCTTCGAATTCTGGGCGGCGATACAGAAGGCATACGCACCGCAATTGAGGAGAAGATGCAAGACGCCTCTGCAAGTCTGAACTTTGAGCAGGCCGCAAAAATGCGAGATATCGTTAGTGGCCTGGATAGTCTAGCACGGGAGCAACGCGTGCACCGAGCACAGGGAGGAAGTTTTGATGTAGTTGCT